>NZ_JBNPJT010000040.1:0-2802 GCF_050312595.1 Pseudomonas sp. UM16
TTATCCCTGCAAGCCATTTTAAAAACTTTAGAGCCCACTCCGGAAAATCTTTCCACTTGCAATATTCCACTCCAGATCGGCTGAAGCGATAGGCAAACTTCATCCGCTGATGGGTCACACTCAAAATTACAAGTGTAAAGACCATATAAAAGCAAAAACCAATTACAACTCTAGCGACGAACCCTTCACCCGGCGCAGGCACTAAGTACACGACATACGACAGCCCAACCAACGCGACTGACAAAAACAAAAACATGCAATTGGCTACAAATGTATTGTAATTTCGCGCCCGAATAGTCCAGCCCAATAATTCGGGTTCATGCGCGAACTTCCATTTAAGCTGCGACGGCAAATCAAGGTCTTCATTAAACTTAAGCACTCTAACACTCATCAATCGTTTGAATGGGGCACGAGCAAGCTTAATAGCTGCGTGCTTTTTTTCGCCAGCACGATGCCATCTTTCTCCATCAACTCATTTTTAAATACTGTGTTGGCCCGATCGGCTTCATTCGTTGTCCATTCCAAGGCCAGCCGAAACATGTATCCACGACGATCTCTTCGCTGCCACACGCCAGCCGGGTATTTAACCTCCAATTCAAGGACCGAACTGGCCGCGGAGCTATCTATCCAGACTTGCCAAAGTCGGTGTTGCTCTTGCAAGGGGTAGGTGAAGTCCGCTGGACTGAGTTTATTTCTTGGTCCTCCCGGCAACTCTCCAAGCAGCGTTGGGTCGACCCAGTTGCCTTCGAGAAACTGGTCGTAAAAATTGCCCCCTGTAACGTACAGTTGATCTTTAGAAAAATAACGCTTCTCGATTATCGCCGGCTGCAAGGTCAGCTCTTTGCCCGCCAACGCTGCAGGCAGCAGGATTTGCACCCAGAAGCCCAGCCATCTCCTCGGAGTGCTACCACCGCCGTAAGACAAGGCCCTTGCCATTACTGTGGGGCGCTGCAAGGTCTCCAGCAGCATTTGCATTTGCTCGAGATGGCCTTCCTTGCCCTGCGATGCAGGTGTTGCCCCGCGTCCCCAGCAGCAGCGGTACAGCCACAAGCGCAGTCCCTCACGCTTGAAGCGGTTGGCTGCCATAGAGACCATCAGATAGGCAATACCCAAGAGCGCTAACGTGATCGTTACTGGCGTCGACATAATCCAGGCAAAACTAACCCAATAGCCGAGCCTTGCGCCAATTAACTGGACGCTGAAAGCAAAAGCCATCCCTTGCGCAATACGAAGCTTCCATGTCAGTAGCGCTTTCTCTTCCTCGCTTGTGGCAACATCAGCGTCTTCGGAGATCTGCCACGCCTCCAGCCCAGCAGCAACGGCTCCCAACGCGGCCCACGTCACCGTGCGCAAAATTAGACCTTTCGAATCCGTGGCAAACTCGTTTGCCACCGCAGCCTGGGCATTTCCACTGGAGGCACTCTTGGCTACTCCTAACCATTCTAAATAACCAGCCTGGGCAACTTTCCGAACTTCTTTACCCAGCGTTGTAGACATCCCCCCCGCACGATTCCAAGCCGGCCCAACCCACAACGCCGCGATGGCATTGGCGGCGTAAGCGGCATTGGCCCCCATGCTGCGCCATTCATCCGCAGAAAAATGACCGTCGTTCTGCGCCGTCTTGGCGCTGCTCCAGACGTTCCACACGTTCAAACCAACCAGCAAGGCTGGCATGGCATTGCCCAGGTTCTGCGCCATCCAGGCTTTGGTGCGTATCAGGTAATCTTGGGTACCGGCCACTTTCAGTTGCGCCAACACCTCAGACTGCCCCAGGTCGACGAGCCAGCTGTTGATCAGCCCCAGCGGGGCATTCAGGCGTGTGCTGCCAGATGCTTTGGCGATGAGCTGGTTAGGCCGTTTGAGGAACAGCTGTTTCAGCTGTTCTTCATGGGTTTGCAGTGATATCCGCGCGCTGCGTTGGTCGTGAGCCGCCCCGGGGTGAAGCAACACGCGCTTGGCGCCGGTTATTTTGTTGTTCACGCTTTGCACTTGCAGCAGCCAGGCCTGGTAGTCGCGTAAGTAGGTCGGGTTGGTGAGCAACTGGGTGGCGCTGGATATTTCAGTGGAGATCAACACCTGGGTCGCCGCAAGGGTCAAGCCGGTGTCTTGCTTCATGGCCGGTAGCAGCATGCCGCTGAGCCCGTGCCAGGCATCCCTGGCCTGGTTGTTGGCGACCTGGATCAGGGTGCTCATGGCTTGCTTGGCGGCGCTGCTCATGGCTTGGTAAGGCGGGCTGTTGCGGACTGACTCCAGGTCAAGGACCGCTTTCATTTCATTGGCTCGGGTGGCCATGCTCGTCACATCACCCGCCGCGCTCGGCGTCAGTGCCGGGGTGCTGCCATCCCCTTCACGGCCCTGGTCGTCAAGGGTGCCGTAGGTGGTGAAGTTGTGCGACACCGTTTTGATCAAGGCCGCCACGTCCGGGCTGAAGTTGTACAGCGCCAGGCCGAACAGGCTGGTCGGTCGCCTGGCCTGCTGGCACAGCCACTTTTGCCCGTTCTGCCCGTTGCCCAGTACGGTGTACAGCGCGTGTGCGGTCTCCAGCAATTCGCTGGCTTGGTCGGCTTTGCAGGTGTCGTGGTAAACTGCCTCAGCGCGGGGGCTGAGGCGATCAAGCCAGGTGAGCAGATCCGCTTCGCTTCGCTGGCCATGCGCCTGAAGCCGTTGCGCCTGGGTGGTGGTCTGGCTCAGGTAGCGCTGCACCTCATCAAAGCGCACGTCCTCGCGCCACAAGCGCTTGGCCTTCCATTCTTCAAGCGCCGCCTGCCAATCACCCTGGACGGGCAGTAGCCCCCATCGGGC
>NZ_JBNPJT010000041.1:0-2019 GCF_050312595.1 Pseudomonas sp. UM16
GTAAGCGCTCCATAAACCCCACCAAACTCAATATGGGTGGCGCGCTCAGCTAGGCGATGCGGGTGAGCAGTTCCACGGCAGCAAGGCTTCGTAATCTTCAACTGATGAGGCCGCCGGCAGGCGCTCCAGTGCGTGGCGCAGCCACGCATAAGGCTCTTGGCCGTTGGCTTTGGCAGTCTCGACCAAGCTGTAAAGTTGAGCACTGGCCGTCGCGCCCTTGGGCGTGTCGCTAAACAGCCAGTTCTTCCTTCCGATCACGAAGGGGCGGATCGCGCGTTCAGCGGCATTGTTGTCGATCGGCAGGTAGCCTTCCTCGACGTATCGCTCCAGCTTGCCCCAGTTACTTGCGAGGTAACTGATGGCTTTGCCCAGGGCATTCTGAGTGGTGACCTGTGGTTGCGTTTTTTCGATCCAGCTTTTCAACTGCGCCAGTACCGGCAGGCTTTGTTCGTGACGACCGATCTTGCGTTCAGCGTCGCCGAAAGCCTTCAGGTCGCGTTCGATACCATAAAGCTTGTTGATCAGGTTCAGCGCGATATCCGCACGCCCCGTTTTGCCTTTAGGCTGCACTTTCTGTGCTTCAACGAACTTGCGACGCGCATGGGCCCAGCAGCCTAAACGCTCAACGCCAGCTTGGGCGCCCAGTGCGTTGTAACCGGCATAATCATCGGTCATGACGTAGCCACGATAGCCCTCGAGCAGGCGCGTAGGCACCTCCTGCGCTCGGCTGGTGGAGTAGTCAAAAAGAATCACCGGCTGATCCGGTGGGCCGCCGGTTTGCACCCACATCCACGACTGGCTGCTTGGCTCGCGGTCAGGCTCTTTCAACACCTGTACCCGCGTTTCATCGCAGTGGATGACGCGACTGGCCAACAGGCTGTCGCGCATTAAATTCAGCAGCGGCTGGAAGTGCCCGCCGCACTGGATAACCCAGCGAGCCAAGGTCTGGCGCGGGATATCGATGCCGTGGCGCCCCAATACTTTTTCAAATCGATGAAGCGGCAAGCCGTCTACATATTTGGTGGTCAGCAACATCGCCAGAACGCTCGGGCTGGCCATACTTTTTTCAATCAATTGAGCTGGCTTGTCCGCAGTGACCGGAGCGGCTTCGCAGTCGCGGCAACCATAGACTTTGCGGACGTGTTTGATGACACGGATCTGCATCGGGACGATTTCAAGCTGCTCGCTGATCTCCTCGCCGATGGCGTGCTTGCGGCAGCCGCAAGTGCAAGTCAGCTCATGTTCGGGCAGTTCGTGGATGAGCTCGATGCGCGGAAGGTCAGCGGGCAACGGCTTGCGCTTGCCACGGCGCTTGGCGGGTGCGACGACCTCTTCTTCAGTGATCTCGCACGCCAACTCAACCTCGTGCTCCGCTTCATTGAACAACGCCATTTGAGGCGTTGCCGGATCGACGGCCTGCTCTGATTTTCGGCCAAACAGGCGCTGCCTTAGCAGTGCAACTTGTTCTTCGAGCACGCCCATCCTGGATTGCATCTTCGCAAGCATCTGCTTGAGCAACTCGGGATCATCAGGAAGGTTGTCGGGCACGAAATTCATGCCCTGGATTATACCGAATCAGGCCACGAATCGTGGCGTCAAAACCTGATGAGGACGGTTACGCCAGAGGTCAAAGCCGTCGAGCATCCAGTTGAGTTCCTGAACAGTCAGGACAATCGCTTCGTCCGTCACGTCGGGCGACGTTTTGAAGCGTTCGGACTCCAGGCGCTTGAGCCAAAGGCAGAAGCCGTTGCGTTCCCAGTACAAGATCTTCACGCGGTTGCGCGGCTTGTTGAGGAAAACAAAAAGTACGGGGTCGAAGACGGCGACCTTGATGTCTAGCTCGACCAAGGCAGCCAGGCCATCGATGGATTTTCGAAAGTCGACGGGCTTGGGGTAGAGATAGACTTTTTCGACTTTTGCATCGGGTCGCATCATGGCGAACGGGCTCCTGAGAGAATCGGGAGCACAGCATCGAGCATCAGATAAGCGCTTGGAATGTGGGGTTCATGGAGCGCTTAC
>NZ_JBNPJT010000042.1:0-1939 GCF_050312595.1 Pseudomonas sp. UM16
CGCGTGTCGATCAAGCGGAGGGGGAGGAGCAGAAGGTTTACTACTTCCATACCGATCAGATCGGCACGCCGCTGGAGCTGACCGACAGCGAGGGGGAGATTGTCTGGCAGGCGACGTATCGGTCTTGGGGCACGATAGAGCAGTTGGTGGTCAATGAAGTTGAGCAGAACCTGAGGTTTCAGGGGCAGTACTTTGATGACGAGACGGGACTGCACTACAACACGTTTCGGTATTACGATCCGGAGGTGGGAAGGTTCATCACCCAAGATCCGATTGGTGTTCTTGGTGGCCCGAATTTGTATGGCTATGTTTCAAGCCCATTCACCCGAATTGATCCTTGGGGTTGGTGCGAAACTAAAGGAATGGGGGTAAGCAAGTCTGGACATCATGTACCATCCGTACGGAAATCCAAAGGTCGGCCATTTGCTGTGTCAAGGTCGGATAAGACCCGGCCAACACTATTCCCTAAAGGAGACAACCCAGAACATGAGCATTGGCTTTTGCATGAGGCTGAGAGGGGGCCGATTGGGCCGAGACAGGGTGACTTCCCAGGGACAGATGATCAGCTTTTCGCTGCATACCGTGAAGCATACAAGGATTTGGATCACATTAAGGTAGATGTTGTTTCACCAAATGGTACTCATGTGCTGGGTGAGAATGTAACCCCACGTGCTGCGGTTGATTTAATTGAAGACTGGCTAAGAGAGGGTGGATTAAGATGAAAATTGAAACCTTGAGCGATGTGAGGAAAATAATCCAAGAAGCAGGTTTCTTTGAAGCTGTCATTTCCAGTGTGAGCGATTGGGATGAAGCTTTGGATGAAAGGGATAATGAGAAATTTGATAAGGCTTGGGTGGATTGCTTCAATGAACTAAACGCTCTCACCTGTGGCGATATGGCTGACGAAAAAATCGTGAAGGATTTAAGGGAATTCTCCTTCAAAAAAGTATTTTCGATAGTTCGTAACTCTGAGATTGCAAGTTATATATCTGATGATATTGGTCTTGTGGCTGACGCAGTCTCAAAGGCTAATTTCAAGGGCTGGGTCGCTGAGCTTTTTGAGGCGTACTTGTCTGGTGAGTTTCCTCGCTAGCTTTGTTGTGTTTGGTTGGTTTGTTGTGGTTTTGCATTCTAGGTTGTGAGGTTTGTTAGAGTGGGCAGCGGCAAAATCTGAGTGCAACACTCACCATTCCGGTACGGTGCGGCTCCTATGTCTTATTCCGAACTCAGCGTTGAAAGCTGACTTGCGGCGCCACTATTTCTGGCGGTTCGGGTCATCATCGGCGGCGGCACCTACCGTTACCTGCCGGTGGACGATGAAATTCCCAAATGGCTGCGCACCACCGTCGATGTGTTGATGGCCATTGCCGGTGCGGCCGGTGGCATCGCCCAGCTGATCAAGGCCGGCACCCAGGCCGGCATGAAAGCGGTCATGCCCTGCGCCTTGAAGTTCACCGCAGGCTTCGTCGCCGGTGAGGTGGCCAGTCGTTACGTGGTCGAACCGGTAGCGCGCAAGGCCATCGGTGGCCTGGTCGGCAACCCGGTCGATCTCACCACCGGCCGCAAACTGATCCCTGATGAAATCGACTTCAGCCTGCCGGGCCTGATGCCCATCGAGTGGTCGCGCTTCTACGCCAGCGACCTGAGCGTCGACAGCATGCTTGGCCGTGGCTGGGTGTTGCCTTGGGAGCAGAGCCTGCGCCGGCGCGGCAGCTTCATCTACCTCACCGACAACCAGGGCCGGGAAATCCCGTTCGTCACCCTGCAACCGGGCGAGCGCATCTACAACCCGCACGAACAGGTGTACCTGGTGTGCACCGAGGGCAGCCACTACCTTCTGCAGACGCTGGACAACCTGTTCTTCGTATCCGCTCCATGAAGACCACATTCCAAGCGACTAACTGAAACCCGATGCTGCGCTCCCGATTTCTTTCTGGAG
>NZ_JBNPJT010000043.1:0-1650 GCF_050312595.1 Pseudomonas sp. UM16
TAGTATGGCAAGCGAAAAACTTACAAGATTGGAACAGCAACAAGCAGATTTACAACGCAAGCAGGACGAAATCAAAGCGAAAATTCGTGCGATTAAGTCAAAAGAACAAGCAGAAAAGCGTAAGAAAGCTACGCATTACAAGGTTTTATTAGGGGCTTTTTGGCTAAATGAAATAATAAATAACCCTCTTTTAGATGTAGATAGAAACTTCCCTAAGTTGCGTAAATTTATCAATGATGACAAGAAATTTGATGAATTGAGTGCATTTATCAATGAAGAAATTGAAAAAGGTAAAAAATAACTGTGAGCGAAATTGTAACAATCATTTTTTACAATGTATTGATATTGTCTTTAATTGCTATAAGTGTTTATGTTTACCTGAAATGGCAACATAAAAAACGGATTGATAGAATGTTAGATGAGATGGAAAAATCTTATTCAAAATTTGCCGATCACAAAGCAAACGAAAGAATGCAAAAAAGGATTGATGAGTACGATAAAAGACACCCACTCAAAGCATTTAAAAGGAAGTTTAAAGATAAAATTAAATGGCTTTTATAGGCTACCGCCCTACGCCTGACGGCTACGGTTGCTGAACCCTTGCAGAACAAGCAAACAAGTTTACTTGCTCTGTAAGGGTTTTGTAATTTTTAATCCTGAAAAAAGAAAAAATTAGGGCTGAAAGCCCAAAAAAGGGACGAAAGTCCCTATATTTTTATATTTTTGTTTTTTACTTGTTTTCGGCGTTTTTAAAACCAGTAAAATCAATAAGTTACAAACTTATACGACAACAAATTTCCTGTTATACGACAACAAATTTCCTGTTATAAGACAACAAATTTCCTGTTATACGACAACAAATTTCCTGTTATAGACAACTTTTAAGAAAATACTTGTTGTTTTATATATAAACAACAGGTATATTTTGCTTGTTGTTTTAAACAGGAAATTTGTTGTCTTATGCCAAATGATTTAGTTGTTGTAAAGGCTAATAGCCTTATTGAAGCCAATTACCGATTGAGTATTGATGAAATCAGAATTTTAGCTTTAACTATTGGGACTATGGATCCGAAATCTAATCAAAAGATTTTTGATTTTACGGTGGCTGATTTTGTCCGTGAGTTTCCAGAAATAAGCCAAGATAACGCCTATAAGCAAATTCAGGCGGCTATAAAACGGATTTATGACCGAAGTGTTAAAACTGAAGATAAAGACCGTGTAACTGAATTTCGTTGGGTTTCCTCTAGAACATATTTCAAGAAAGAGGGGCGTTTTAGAATTGCAATGACTGATGAAGTTATGCTATACCTAACGCAACTTAAAGGGCAATTCACGCAATATCAACTCAAACATATCGCTTATTTCAACAGTGTACATTCAATTCGAATTTATGAGCTAATTACACAATATCGCTCTGTTGGTAGTCGTGAAATTACAGTAGAAAAACTAAAAGAATGGCTTCAGGTTGAAAATAAATACCCTAGATTTAATTCATTAAATCAACGTGTTTTGGAACCTGCAATAACTGAGATTAACGAGAAATCTGATTTAGTCGTTGAGGTTGAACAAATCAAGCGTGGGCGTACTATTCACTCTTTAAATTTTGTGATTGGTAGTAAAAAACGAACAGCTCAAAAAATTGAAGAAGTT
>NZ_JBNPJT010000044.1:0-1541 GCF_050312595.1 Pseudomonas sp. UM16
GTCTGGTCGCCGGGAAGCTTTTCTTGGTTCCAGCCATCACGCGCCTTGTCGAGGTTGATCCGGGTGGGGCTGTTGTACACATAACACCACTGAAAGCGCGCTGCCGGATTGCCCAGGGCGTTGCTCTGGCTGACCGCGTCGGGGCGGTCGAGGCCAGCGCTGTCGGGCGTGCCCTGGCGCGCCTCGCCACCGAACATCTGCGGGGCATGGGGCGGGTTCAGGGCTTCGGCATTGATCAGGCGCGTAGTCTGTTCGGCAATCGGCGCCTGCGACAGCATGGCTGCCGCGCTCCTGCCACCGGGGTAACGTGGTTCACCCTGGGCGCGCAGCAACTCGGGGCCGGGCGTCTTGCCGACCAGTACTGGCGCGTCGTCACGGTGGCGCTTGGTCCACAGGCGCTGATAGAAGCTCAGGGGCTGCAGGGCGGTCATCGCTGCCGTGCCGTCCGGCAGGCTGTCCGGTACGCCGTAGGTGCCGATCCCTTCGACATCATCGAGGGCCACGGTGGTGTCGTCCGGGCAGAAGTACAGGTAGACCTTGCCGCGGTTGTCGCGCTCGGAAAACACCGTCAGCGTCTGCTCGGCGTCCAGGCGCACGCCTTGCTCGGGCGACCAGCGCGGGCCGCTGCGGCCAAAGTAGGTGGCATGCTCCCGGAGCTCGGTCAGCGCCGGTTTCGGATGCTTGTTGGCAGTCACCGCCGAGACGATGTTGATCAGGGTCGTTAAGGTGTCATGGGCCTTGGGGGTGACCTTGGGCAGCACGCTGTAGGGCGAGTCGACCATGATCAGGGTGTCGGCGCAGCGTTTGCCCTGATCGACCAGCATGGCCTGGGCCAGCAGGCTGATCAGGGTGCCCTGGCTGTGGCCCATGACGGTGATGGTTTCATTGGCGCTGACCCGGCGAATCTCGCCGATCAGCATGGCCAGGCGGGTGGCGGCCAGAATGAAGTAACGGCGGTGGGGCGCCTTGCCCATGTACAGGGTGTTGGACAGTTGGGTTTGTGCGACATGGCGAATCAGCTTGTCGAAGCCCTCGTTGTACATGTCCAGCAGGTTGTTGGTGGCATTGGCGAAGAAGCCGCCGCCTTTGGCGAAATGCCGGTCCAGGCGGTTGTTGTGGATGTCCTGGTACTGGTCGCGCAGCCTGGCTGGCTCGTCGTTCTCGTCGCGTTTGATTTCGTCCGGCGCGGCGCGGTAGCCCCAGTAGAAGGGGATCATCAGGCTGCGAGTTTTTGGTGTGTCGGTATCGCGGCGATAAAGATAGGTGTCGGGATCGTCGAGTACGCGCTGCTGTTTATCGTCCAACTTATCCAAAGGAAGGCGCTTTACCGCTGCGAACTCGGCCCCATACCGCCCCGGTATGAGATCCGGCCGATCCAGCCGTTCATTGACGCCCTGACACAATCCGCTCTCCACCGACTCGTAGGACGCCCCCGGGTCGTTGACGCCATGCAGGAAGATCACCACACCCGGCAGGTCGGCAGGTACTTCCATTTTGCGTGCAGTGTTGCAGTTGGGCAGCAAACGTATGTTGTATTCAGC
>NZ_JBNPJT010000045.1:0-1311 GCF_050312595.1 Pseudomonas sp. UM16
CTCCTGCGCGCGGCTGGTGGTGTAGTCGAACAACACAACTTGCCGTTCGGGCGGCCCACTGGCCTGCACCCACATCCAGGATTGGCTGGTCGGATCGCGATCCGGTTCTTTCAAGACCTGCACTCGCGTTTCGTCGCAGTGGATGACCGGGCTTTCCAGCAACCGATCGCGCATCAGGTTCAGCAGCGGCTGGAAATGCTCACTGCACTGGATCACCCAACGTGCCAGCGTTTGCCGTGGGATTTCGATACCGTGCCGGTTCAGTACCGTTTCGAAACGGTGCAGCGGCAAGCCATCGACATACTTGGTGGTTAGCAGCATGGCCAGCACGCTGGGACTGGCCATGCTCTTTTCGATCAACTGGGCCGGCTTGTCAGCGGTCACCGGCGAGGTTTCACAACCGCGGCAGCCGTAAACCTTGCGTACGTGTTTGAGCACGCGGATCTGCATCGGCACGATGTCCAGTTGCTCGCTGGTTTCTTCACCGATGACATGCTTGCGGCAACCACAGGCACAAGTGAGTTCGTGCTCGGGCAGGTCATGGATGACTTCGACACGCGGCAGGTCGGCCGACAACGGTTTGCGCTTGCCACGGCGCTTGACCGGGGCAACGACTTCTTCGTCCGCATCGTCAATCACTGCCAGCAGTGGCTCGCTTTCCGCCTCATTGAACATCGCCAGTTGCGGCGTATTGGGATCGACGGTCTGTTCGGATGTGCGGTTGAACAGCCGATCACGCAGCAGCTTGATCTGTTCTTTCAGGTCGACGATATGGGTCGCATAAGCCTCCTTGACCTCCTGTTCGCGCACACGGGCAGCGTAACTCTCAAGCAGCATTTGCTTGAGCAGAATGGGATCGTCGGGAAGGTTGTCGGGCAATGAAATCATGGCCCGGATTATACCGGGTCAGGCGACGAAACGGGGTGTCAGAACCTGATGCGGACGGTTGCGCCAGAGGTCGAAGCCGTCGAGCAACCAATTCAGCTCCTGAACGGTCAGGACAATGGTTTCATCGGTGGCGTCGGGCGAAGTTTTGAAGCGTTCGGCTTCGAGGCGCTTGAGCCAAAGGCAGAAGCCGTTGCGCTCCCAGTACAACACCTTGATGCGGTTACGGGCTTTATTTAGGAAGACGAAAAGGACAGGGTCGAACACGGCGACTTTGATATCCAGCTCGACCAGGGCGGCCAGGCCGTCGATGGACTTTCGAAAATCCACAGGCTTGGGGTAGAGGTAGACTTTTTCCACTTGACTGTCGGGGCGCATCATAGCGGCGGACTCCAGAAAGAAATCGGGAGCGCAGCATCGGGTTTC
>NZ_JBNPJT010000046.1:0-1257 GCF_050312595.1 Pseudomonas sp. UM16
TTCAAAGCGGTTAGATGATTTACAGTTTTCAGGCTATGGTAATATGCCAAAATTTGCCGAAGATAATCCGCAAGAATTTTGGCGATTGTCAGATATTTACGAGCGAGCTAATGCCCGAGTTTGTACTGAAATTGAATTTGCTTTACCTAGAGAATTAACCATAGAACAACAGCAAAAATTAGTAAGTTCGTTTATAGAAAATACGGTTGATAGCGGTAGCAATAAACTACCCTACTCTTTCGCTATCCATACCGATAAAAATAATCATAATCCCCATTGTCATTTGATATTTTCAGAACGCCAACTTGACGGCATAGACCGTACAGCCGAGCAGTTTTTTAAACGTGCTAATACTAAATCCCCAGAAAAGGGCGGAGCGATGAAAACGGCAGATTTTCGAGATCGTGAGTTTATCCAATCTGTCCGAAAAACGTGGAGAGAGCAAGCTAATCAAGCCTTAGAGCAATACGGATATGCCGCACGAATTGACGAACGTAGCTACAAGGAACAAGGCATAGAGCAAGCCCCAAGAGCAAGAATTGACAGGGTAACGTGGCAAGAATTGAACCGATTAGAGCAAGAAGAACGCCAAATCGTGCAAGAGCTTGCACTTAAAGGACAAGAAATTAACAAAGAAAAATCCTACTTGCAGAAAATCGAAGAAAAACAGGCTCAAGGAATGGGCAAATATGAATCCAAATTCGCAGCTGCGTTTTCTAAATTATCGGAAAGTGCCCTAAAACACGATTTAAGCAACGAAAAAGAAAAAGACAGTAAAATACACACTCAAGAAGAAAAAGTGCCTCAAAATCGCATTCAGGGGCTTTCTCAAGCAGATTTTGATCAGTTTTTAATTGATGAATGGCTACCTCAAATAGAAAAATACGTTAAAGCCCAAGAAAAGCGGGACGGAATGGAAGTAGAGATCACGCAATACGACAAGGATTTACAGCGTATTCAGGGAGACTATAACAAGCTCACAGATAAAAATCAGGGTTTTCTCGGTTTATGGGAAACTAAAGAGCAAAAAGCAAAGAAAAAAGAGCTTGAAGATGAATACAAACATACAGCAGAGCAACGGAACGCTAAAAGCCAAGAATTAGCCGAGTATAGCCAAAAAATAAAAGCATACGAACAGAAAACGCTAGAGCCAATCAACGAGAAGATTGCCAAATATCAAGCTGACAACCCTGAAATAAAAATGCGGAGCTTAGGATTTGTGAAAAAAATTAAGGCTCAAGGGGCATATAAAGCGGC
>NZ_JBNPJT010000047.1:0-1205 GCF_050312595.1 Pseudomonas sp. UM16
CGCCACAAGCGCTTGGCCTTCCATTCTTCAAGCGCCGCCTGCCAATCACCCTGGACGGGCAGTAGCCCCCATCGGGCTTCAAACGAGGCCCTGGCGGCCGTGAGTGCCGAGGTTGCGCCCATCTCCACCACGCCGCCCAGATCGGTAGAGACCAGGTCCTTGCCACGCTCGACTTCATCCACGGCTTTGAGCAGGGTGTACAGGTCGTCGGTGCAGGCTTGGCGCGCTATCGGGTCTTGGACCGAGGCGGGGATAAAGGCATCGGCATCAAACCCACACAAGCGCTCGACGGCGAGCGCGCTTTCCAGTGTGTGTTGGTGTTGGTTTTCAAACTGACTCAGTTCCATCAGCCGACCAGTCAGGTTCATGTTCAGGTCGTCGACCATGGCTAACGGATCATCCAGCGCAATGAACAGCGCGGTGTCTTGCTCGGGGACCCGTCCACGCACCAACGCCTCTTCGAACGCCGCTTTGCTCGGCAGGTCAGCTTCACTGGCGGTGGTCGGCAACAGCGTGCTGGCAAAGGTCGGGGCACTGGCGCCAAAGACGAAAATATCCGCCACGCTGTTGCCCAGTTCGGTAATCAAGCCACCGTGCGCGACGGTGCCGCTGGCGCAAAACGCTGGCAGATCCACGGCTCGCATCCATTGGCGTTGTTCGGTGGCGCTGCTGCGCATCAGCTCGCACATGCGCCAGGTCCATTGCACTGGCGAGTAAGCGATACGCAGCTGGCTACGCCGGGGATAGAGCAGGTACGGCTGGCTTTCGCCCGGGTTGTGACGCGTGTCCTGATTCAACTCGCTGTCGGTCCAGCGGTGGCGGGTGAAGTACTCAGCGTTTACCTGGTACTCGTGGAAGGTCTGGTCGACACTGTTCCACACATACAGCCAACCATCACGCAACTGGCGCAGGGTGTAACTGCGGGTCTGCAGCGGGGGCTGTTTGCTCGACCAGCCGGCGGGAAGCGGATTCGGTCCTTGGCTACTGCCGTTGCTTAGCGGTGATTCGTCCAGCGCATAACGCACCGGGAAAATCGCCACCTCGGCCTGCCTGAAGGCGCATTGGCCCCTGCCCATCGGGGCGTTGGTGAATTCCTGGTAGAGCCGGGCCTGGTTCAGTTCGGCTTCTGTCGCGGGCTTGTTCATCACACGTCCTTGTTCACGTCGAGGTGCAGGCAAGCGTTGTCCATGTGCTGGATACGCAGC
>NZ_JBNPJT010000048.1:0-1146 GCF_050312595.1 Pseudomonas sp. UM16
CCGCTTGTGTCTATGGCCGGAAGTAAACTCTAGGGTGAGAGAGATGGATGGCAAGCTGTGAGTCCGCGGTGCTTAAAGCACGAGTGGGAGCAAAGCTGCCATCCACCTTTCCACTCTGGCCCATAAGCCCGAACAGTTGGACGAGCAGCCACTCGAAGTACAAGCGTGGGCAAAGCCAGAGCACTCTCACTGCTTAGTGTAAGAGGGTTTTGCCATGCTTTCCTGGGTCGGCATCGATATCTCCAAATCAGACCTCGTTGTTTGGGTTCAGCCGCAAGGCGATGGCTTTAAGGTAGCAAACACGTCGCAAGGCTTTGTTGAGCTGATTGAGCGCTTGAGCCCGTACGATGTTGCTCGGGTCTTGCTGGAAGCCACAGGAGGCTGTGAAACCAAGGTCATGGCGGCCCTGCAAGCCGCAGGCCTTCCCGTGCTCCGAATCAACCCCCGCCGAGCCAGAGCCTTCGCCGTGGCAATGGGTAAAAATGCCAAGACCGATCCGATCGATGCCGCCGTATTGGCAGATTTTGCGGAGGTTTTGCAGGCGTCTAGCAACAAAGTCATTTCGCCCGAACGTGAAGCGCTGCGTGAGTTGATTCAGCTGCGTGAGCATTTCGTTCAACAACGAGACGACAATCGGCGTCGCCTTCAACAGGCCCAGCAAGCCGCCGTCGTCACGATAATCAAAGACCATATTCACTACCTGCAAGCGCAGATCAAGCAGCTCGATAAAGTCATTAATCGGAGCATGTACGACCTGGATGCAGAAAAAGCCAATCGGCTCATTTCGGTCAAAGGAATCGGGCCGGTGGCCACCGCTAGTTTGCTGGTTTACTTGCCCGAGCTGGGTGAGCTTGATCGCCGGGAGATTGCGGCCTTGGCAGGCATTGCGCCGTATAACGAGGACAGTGGCAAACACAGCGGAAGACGTCAGATCAGTGGAGGACGAGCCCGAGTCAGACGTGCGCTGTATATGTCCTGCTGGGTAGTGATCCGCCACCAGGCTGACTTTAAGGCACGCTATGAGGCGCTTCGGGAGCGAGGCAAGAGCGCGAAAGTCGCGCTCATTGCCTGTATGCGGATACTGCTGATCAGGCTGAACGCCATGCTACGCGACGGTACCGAATGGCGGTGACGAATAGCATGGTG
>NZ_JBNPJT010000049.1:0-946 GCF_050312595.1 Pseudomonas sp. UM16
CCCTAAGATGAGCAATCACGAGTACGGTTTATGGGCTAGAGATTGCTTAAAAATACTCGAAGATCATTACACCGATATTACGAAAGTTACCAATGAAGATTTGCGTAATTACTGGGTATTTCTAGCGGGTAACGATAGCAATAGATCAAAATTAGGCTCAAAATCTGATTTTTTAAATGAATTGAAAAAACGAGGTTATAAGCTCGTAGATTGCGAACTAGTAAAAATTTAGGTAGGTATTTTACTTAACTTTTTTTTGAAGAAGAACAAGATGAATAGCAATTTTATAACAGAGACAGAAAAATTAAGCCGAGAAAAAGCGGTTAGAGCGGCTATTGATAATAATCGTTTAGAGGGATTAGAACCAAGCCAAGAGTTTATAGATAGGGGTCTGACGCTCAGTGGAACGAAAACTCACGTTAAGGGATTTTGGTCATGAGATTATCAAAAAGGATCTTCACCTAGATCCTTTTAAATTAAAAATGAAGTTTTAAATCAATCTAAAGTATATATGAGTAAACTTGGTCTGACAGTTACCAATGCTTAATCAGTGAGGCACCTATCTCAGCGATCTGTCTATTTCGTTCATCCATAGTTGCCTGACTCCCCGGCTCCAGATTTATCAGCAATAAACCAGCCAGCCGGAAGGGCCGAGCGCAGAAGTGGTCCTGCAACTTTATCCGCCTCCATCCAGTCTATTAATTGTTGCCGGGAAGCTAGAGTAAGTAGTTCGCCAGTTAATAGTTTGCGCAACGTTGTTGCCATTGCTGCAGGCATCGTGGTGTCACGCTCGTCGTTTGGTATGGCTTCATTCAGCTCCGGTTCCCAACGATCAAGGCGAGTTACATGATCCCCCATGTTGTGCAAAAAAGCGGTTAGCTCCTTCGGTCCTCCGATCGTTGTCAGAAGTAAGTTGGCAGCAGTGTTATCACTCATGGTTATGGCA
>NZ_JBNPJT010000004.1:0-334690 GCF_050312595.1 Pseudomonas sp. UM16
AGCTTGCCGTAGGTGCCCTCGATGGACTGCGGTGTGATCGGTCCACTGGCGATGCGGTCGGCGCCTTGGGTGTCGTTAGTCAGCACGTTACCGGTTAGGGTCAACTGATGCTCGGTGGCGGTGGTGCTGTTGGTATCGTTGAAAGCTTGCGGCGCATCATCGACGATATTCACATTGATCGTGCCGTTGGCTGTGCTGCCATCGGTGTCAGTGGCGACTACTGCAAAGTTCTCGCTCAGGGTGGTGCCATCACCAGTGCTATGCGATTCGTTGTCGAGCAGCGTGTAGGTGTAAGTCACCACGCCCGTGCTGGCGTTATAGCCGGTAATGGTCAGGGTGTTGCCTTCAGGCGTGGTGGCAGATTGCGGGAAGCCCACCGCGTTGCCGCCACTGACGACGGTAATGCCACCGACGGTCAAGGTTTGCAGGCCATCGGGCGCCGTCACCGTGAAGCTACCGCCCTGGGTCAATGCGGGCCCATTAGGGTTGCTGCCATCGCCAAGATTTTTCTCGTAGACCGTCAGTTCGCCGCCTTCAACATTCAGGCCGTTGAGAGTGATTGGGTCATTGAGGTTGTTAACATTGAGCTTCAACGTCGCTGTGCTGCTGTCGCCATCAGAATCTTTGAGGGTGTAGGTAAACGTCTCGATGCCGGTGCCGCCACCATGCAGACTGACGAAGTCTGGATCAGCTGAGTTCAGGGTGTAGGTGTAGGAACCGTCCGCAGCGAGTACCAATTTGCCGTAGATACCCTCAATGGTCTGCGGCGTTATCGGCCCACTCGCGATACGGTCTGCACCCTGGATATCGTTAGTCAGGACGTTGCCTGTCAAGGTCAGATGGTTCTCGGTAGCCGTGACCGCATTGGTGTCGGCAACTGCCGTCGGCACATCATCGACAATCGTGACGTTGACGTTAAGGCTGGCACTGCGGCCATCGGCGTCGGCGGCAGTGACCGCCAGCGTTTCGCTCATGTTGTTGATGCCATCACCACTGGCATGACCTTCGCGGCCTTGCAGGGTAAAGCTGAAGGACACCTCCCCGGTGAGCGGGTTATAGGTAATAGACAGCTTGTTACCGAGACCGGTGGTGGTAGTTTGTGGAGAAGTGACGGCTACGCCATTGCTGATCAGGTTGATCCCGCCAACAGTCAGTGATTGCAGGCCATCGGCAGCGCTGACTTTGAAGGTGCCGCTACGGCTCAGCGCCGCCGCATCTGGGCTGCTGCCGTCAGCGAGGTTTTTCTCGTAAAAGGTCAGTGCTCCACCATTGATACTCAATCCGCCAATAACCACCGGGTCATCGATGTTGGTGACATTGAGCACCAGGTTGGCGGTACTGGTGTCGCCGTCGGCATCCTTGAGGGTGTAAGTGAAGGTCTCGATACCACTGCCACCACCGTGCAGCTTAATGAAATCCGGATCAGCACTGTTCAGCGTATAGGTGTAAGAGCCGTCGGCGGCCAACACCAGTGTGCCGTAGGTGCCAGTGAAGGTGCCGGCGGTGATCGGCCCGGAGGCGATCCGATCCGCACCTTGCACATCATTGCTCAACACATTGCCGGTCAGCGTCAGCTGATTCTCGCTGGCACTGAGAGCATTGCTGTCATCCACTGCCTGCGGTGTGTCGTCAATAACATTGATATCCAGCGAGCCACTGGCGACATCACCATCGGTATCACTGACCGAGACGCTGATGCTCTCACCCAGCCCGTTGGCACCGTCACCGCTCGGGTGCGTTTCAGCACCGGTCAAGGTGTAGCTGTAGCTGACCACTCCGGTCGCCGCATCGTAACCGGTGATGGTCAGCACGTTGCCAAGGCCGGTGGTGATCGATTGGCCAACTCCGGTCACAGCCCCCGCGGTGACGATGTTGATGCCACCAACGTTGAGGTTGAATACCCCATCCGGTGCTACCACGGTAAAACTGCCGGTTTGGGTTAACGCCGCCGGGGTGTTGGTCGAGCCTTGGGGCAAATTGGCTTCGTTCAGCGACAACTCACCGCCTTGTACCTGCAGGCCTTCGAGGGTGACCGGGTTATCTACCACCGGCGGCACCAGTGGCGGCGGTGGCAGCTCATTGTTGTTATTCAGGTCGCCGAGATCAAGGTCGCGCAACTCTGCAAAGCCATTGAAACCCGCCGTCGGGAAGCCAATCTCTGGCGCGACCCGCCCAGCCACTTCATTGAGCAGAACGAAAGAGTGACCACCACCCAGCGCCCCCGGGGCCCCGCCACTGCCAGGGCCGGCCGCAGTCGGATCGGCTTCCTGACTCGGGTCGGCACCAGCTGCGATGGCTTGCTGGAGTTTCTCGACATCGGTCAGTTGTGCCTGACTTGGGGTGAGTGCTTCAGGTGCATCGACATGCGGCGCCTGGTTATCGAGCAACTGCGGTGAAAGTGCCAGGCTGCTGTCGCGGCCCAGAGTCAATTCGGCACCGTTTTGCAGATGAACGGCAACGGCACCAGCTGAGCCTGTCTGCAATTGCTCGCCGGCAAACAGCCGGTCACCTTCGCTCAGCGCCCGACGTGTGCCGTCAGTGGCGACGGCAAAGACCTCTCCGACTACTTTGCTGACAATACCGATTAACTTGGCCATGAGCGCTTTCCTCCGCTGCGGAACGGTTTTTCGCAGAAAAGCACTCTGAATCTCGCGTGGTCGGCCCGCAGCGCTTGCCTTGGACCAATACCCGGAAAGCGCTGCAAGCGCCGGTGGATTTCAATGAAATCAACACCTTCGCTGTGCTCGCACTCGGTGAACGTGAAAAACCGCAGTGGCTATTTGGCATCTGCCAAAAATTTGTCGCCAATCTACGCTCTTTCTCCATCCCCTCCGCTACATCCGTGCCCTTTGCCGCAAAAAAAATTGAACTTTTTCTGGCGCCCGAAAAATGCACCCCAGACCTGAATCAATGGGTCGCCTGATATGAACAATGTCGTGGATTCCTTAGACCGCATAAGTTTTTTTTCGCATAACTCTTATGAAAAATTCTTCTTAGCTCGCCCTATAAATGTTCTTAGCTCTGTTGTTACAAGCCTGAAACGGTTTGACCTTAAAAGTTCGTCAATTTTATGACGACAGCAACACATAAATTAGAGATCAGGGAGAAGTACCCCATGCGCGTTTTGACCCCCATCACCAGTGCAATTCTTTTGGCCATGGCATGCGCCAATGCTCAGGCGATGTCGATTACGGAAGCTGTACAAAGCGCCGTGGACCAACATCCTGAGATCAATGCCAGCCGCAACAATCGCTTGTCTGCCGACGAAGACGTCAACGTTGCCAAGGGCGGTTGGTACCCACGCGTCGACCTGATTGCCGGCTATGGGCGGCAAAAATCGGACAACACCAATACCCGCGGCTTCAATGCCGACGGCACACGCAATCACAACACCGAAACGCTGAATTACACCCAGTCCGACCTGCGCTTGCGGCAGATGCTGTTTGACGGATTCAGCACCTCAAACGAAGTCGGGCGTACCGAAGCGGTGGTCAACTCCCGCGCCTACTACACCCAGGCCACTGCCCAGAGCATCGGTCTACGTGCCATCGAGGTGTACCTGGAAGTGCTCAAACGCCGTGAGCTGGTGACCCTGGCCAAGAACAACCTGCAGGCCCACCTGCGCGTCAACGACCAGATCGGCTTGCGCAGCGAGCGTGGTGTCGGCAGTACTGCCGACCTTGATCAGTCCACCGCCCGTCGTGCCCTGGCAGAAAACAACCTGTACACCGCCGAAGTCGACCTGGCCGATGCCGAAGCCAACTTCTACAGTGTCATCGGTCGCGTCCCTGACGAGCTGGAAACGCCGGTGACGATCAAGGGAGAAATGCCGCAAAGCCTGATCGATGCGCGTCAGGACATGCTCGAACACAACCCCTACCTGAAGTCGGCTCAAGCTGATGTGCAAGCAGCCGAGCAGCAGTACGAAGTGGCCAAGTCACCGTTCTATCCGCGCCTGGATGCTGTGTTGGCCACTGGCGCCAACAACAACACCGCCGGCCAGGTCGGTCACGACAACAACGACTGGCAAGCCGGCGTCGAGCTTAGTTACAACTTGTTCCGTGGCGGCAGCGACAAGGCCCGCCTGCAATCCGATGCACACAAGATCAACCAGGCGATGGACATTCGCAACAATGCCCTGCGCACCCTCAACGAGGACCTGGCACTGTCGTGGAACGCCATGACCAACGCCCGCAAGCAGACCCCGACTGCCCGCGAATACGCCGACACCACCACCCGCGTGCGCGCCGCCTACCAGGACCAGTTCGGCCTCGGTCAACGAACCCTGCTCGACCTGCTCGACAGTGAAAACGAGCTGTACAACGCCAACCGCCGCTACACCGAGGTGCGCTACATCGAAGAATTCTCGATGTACCGGGTGATGGCCAACATGGGTGAGCTGCTGAACAAGCAGCGCATCTCGCTGCCGCCTGAGGCCATCGCCAAGACTGAAGTGAGGAGCGAAGCACGTTTGCCCGACATGCGCTAAGCCCTCTATCCGCGGCAGGAGTAGGCCATTGTGACCAGCATGCAACCTGCGAGCTCGGCAGCGGATCCGCGCCTGAGTTTCGATGATCCGTTACTCGATGGCTTGTTGATCCTCTGCAAGCTGCATGGTTGCACAGTCAGCCGCGCTGGCCTGAGCGCCGGTCTGCCCTTGGCCCAGCAACGCCTGAGCCTCGACCTGCTGCCACGGGCTGCCGCCCGCGCCGGTTTGCAGGCACGGGTACTGCGCCGGGAACTGACGGCAATCTCCAAGCTCAACCTGCCAGTGCTATTGCTGCTCAAGGAAGGCCGTTGCGCGGTACTGCGGCGTTGGGGCGAAGACGGCCAGGCGCTGATCCTGCCCAGCGAAGCAGAAGGTGGCGAGCAGTGGGTCAGTCGCGAAGAACTGCTTGAGGCCTACAGCGGTGAAGCATTGTTCGCCCGCCCCCGGCATGAGCTTGAAGACCTGCGCACGCCGTTGATGCCACGGGTCAATGCCTGGTTTCGCGATACGCTCAAGCAGTCGCGTTGGCTGTACAGCGATGCCGTACTGGCCAGCCTGTTGATCAACCTGCTCGGTTTGATGGTGCCGCTGTTCGTCATGCAGACCTACGACAGAGTGGTGCCCAACCAAGCGATCTCGACCCTGTGGGTACTGGTGATCGGCTTGTTGGTCGGCACCCTGTTCGAGTTGATTCTGCGCGTGGTCCGCGCGCACCTGCTGGATCAAGCGGGAAAGAAGACTGATCTGATCCTCTCGGCGACGCTGTTCGAGCGCATCACCGGCATGTCGATGAAAGCCCGACCGGCGACCGTCGGCGGATTTGCACAAAGCATCCATGACTTTCAGGGGCTGCGCGAATTTCTCACCGCAGTGACCCTGACCAGTGTCATCGACCTGCCGTTCGTGGTGCTGATGCTGCTGGTGATCGGCCTGCTCGGCGGCTGGCTGGTGGTGATTCCGCTGGTTGCCTTTCCGATCACCATCCTCTTTGCCCTGTTCATCCAGATACGGCTACGCGACACCGTGCAAAAAAGCCTGACCCTCGGCGCGGTGCGCCAGGCCTTGCTGATCGAAACCCTCGGAGGCCTGGAAACCCTCAAAGCCTGCAGTGCCGAGAGCGAACGCCAGTACCAGTGGGAAACCACCCACGGTGCCCTCACCCGCCTCGACGCCCACGCACGCAACCTGTCGGCACTGGCCACCAACGGCACGCTGTTCATTCAACAGTTCTGCGGCATGGCCACTATTGTCGCCGGGGTCTACAGCATCATTGCCGGCAACCTCAGCGTCGGTGCCCTGGTCGCCAGCTATATGCTCGGCAGTCGGGTGCTGGCCCCACTGGGGCAGATCGCCGGGCTGATCACCCGCTATCAGCAGGCGCAGTTGACCATGCGCAGCACCGACGCGCTGATGGCCTTGCCGCAGGAGCGCCAAACCGGCCAGCAGCCCTTGGAGCGCACCCAGCTGCGCGGCGCCATTGATGTCAGCCATGTCAGCTTTCGCTATGCCGGACAGAACGCCGCAGCCCTCAATGCGGTGAGTTTCAGCGTCAAGCCTGGCGAGCGTATCGGCATCATCGGCCGCAGCGGCTCGGGCAAAAGCACCCTGGCGCGGCTGTTGATGGGCTTTTACGCCCCGGATGACGGGCAGATCCTGCTCGACAATCTCGATCTGCGCCAACTCGACATCGCCGACTTGCGCAACCAGGTCGGCTACGTGGCCCACGACCTGCCGCTGCTGGCTGGCAGCCTGCGTGACAACCTCACCCTCGGCGCGCGCTATGTCAGCGATGCGCGCATGCTTGAAGTCGCCGAACTGACGGGCGTCAGTGAGCTGGCGCGCCAGCATCCACAAGGCTTCGAGCGCCCCGTGGGCGAGCGTGGCCAGCTGCTTTCCGGTGGTCAGCGCCAGGCGGTGTTGCTCGCCCGGGCGATGCTCCTGGAACCGCCGATCATGCTTCTCGACGAACCCACCAGTCACATGGACAACGCCAGCGAAGACCAGCTGCGCCAGCGCCTGCATGGCTGGGTTGAAGGCAAGACGCTGCTGCTGGTCACGCACCGGACCTCGATGCTCAGTCTGGTTGACCGTCTACTGGTCCTGGACAACGGCAAGGTAGTGGCCGATGGGCCAAAAGAAGCGGTTATCGATGCATTGCGCAAAGGCCGGGTTGGTACGGCCATCTAGGGGGTCCCGTCATGTCCATCGGTCAAGGCCTGAGCAGTTACTTGCAGAGTTTCGGCAAGACCGCCGAGCGCGACTTCATGCCGGATGTGGCCGGTGCCACCTTGCAGGATTCGCCGCGCCTGTCGCGCATCACTGTGTGGCTGACTGCCGCCTTGCTGCTGACGGCCCTGCTCTGGGCCTGGCTTGCCGTGCTGGACGAAGTCACCATGGGTGAAGGCAAGGCCATTCCGTCGAGCAAGGTTCAGGTAATCCAGAACCTGGAAGGCGGCATCGTCACTGAAATTTTTGTCCGCGAAGGGCAAATGGTCAACAAGGGCGATACCTTGCTGCGCCTGGATGACACCCGTTTCCAATCCAACAAGGGTGAAAGTGAAGCTGATCGCTATGCCCTCACCGCTCAGGTCGAACGCCTTTCAGCCGAAGCGGAGGGGCGACCCTTCCAGGTCTCTGAAGCGGTGCGCAGCAAGGCGCCACAAGTGGCTGAAGACGAGTTGTCGTTGTATCAATCCCGGCAACGGCGCCTGACCAGCGAGAAACAGACGCTCAATGAACAACTGCGGCAGAAAACCCAGGAGCTTGCCGAGTTTCGCTCCAAGGCCGAGCAATACCGCTCGGCGCTGGGTTTGCTGCAGCAGGAACTGAATATGTCAACACCGCTGGTGGGCACCGGGGCGATCTCACCGGTGGAAATTCTGCGCCTCAAACGCAGCACGGTGGAGGCCCGTGGTTCGCTGAATGCCACCACCCTGGCGATTCCCCGCGCCGAGGCGGCCGTGGCAGAGATCAAGAGCAAGATCGAAGAATCGGAAGCAGGCTTTCGCTCGGAAGCCGCCAAGGAACTCAACGAAAAACGAACTGACCTGTCGAAAATCACCGCCTCCAGCATCGCCATCGATGACCGAGTCTCGCGTACCACGGTGGTCTCGCCAGTGCATGGCATCATCAAGCTGCTCAAGGTCAACACCATTGGCGGCGTAGTCCAGCCGGGCAGCGACCTGCTGGAGATCGTGCCGTTGGAGGACAACCTGCTGATCGAAGCCAAGGTGCGCCCACAGGACGTGGCGTTCCTGCACCCGGGCCAGGCGGCGATGGTCAAGTTCAGTGCTTACGACTACACCATTTATGGCGGGCTCAAAGCCAAGCTGGAGCTGATCAGCGCCGACACCGTAACCGACGACAAAGGCAATGCCTTTTACCTGATCCAGGTGCGCACCGACAAAAATCATCTGGGGGGCGACAACAAGCCGTTGCTGATCATTCCTGGCATGACCGCCACGGTGGACATCATCACCGGGCACAAGAGCGTGCTTGATTACTTGCTCAAGCCGGTGCTCAAGGCGCGAACTGAAGCCATGCGTGAGCGATGAGTCCGCTGGGCTGACCCGAGCATCTGGAAATCAACATCAATCACTGTGGGGGGGCGGCCTTGTCGGCGATCGGACGCACATGATTACGTTCGTAGGTTTCGCGCCCCATCGCCGCAATCTGACCCTCGATCAACGCGTCGAATGGCGTTAACAAGCCATCGAAACAGGCTGGCGCCTCCAGCACATTCAAGGCCTGCACCACCGCCTCCAAGGTCGACAACGCCCCTTCAGCCGGGGCCTTGCGCAAGCGGTAACGCGAGGGCAGCACCTGCGCCAGCGTCACCCGCGGCAAAGCCGCCAGCAACGGATTGCAGTGCAGCAACTTGCTCGCCTTGCGCCAGGTGCCATCCGGCACCACCAGCAACCACGGACGTTGGTCAGGGTCCTTGGTATAAGCAGCCAGCGGCCGGGCATCTTCACCCGGAAACAACAAGGCACTGCGATACCCCGGCACTTCAATCAATGGTGCCAGATCGTCGAATGTCTCACCCACCCGCAACTGTGCATTGCGCAGGCCCAACGCAGCCAGTTTCGCGGTATTGAGGGCATGGCGCACTTCGCTGGGATGCTGCAATAACAGCACCCGGGTGCGGCTGGCGAGAGACGGGATCAACGGGCAAAGGCAATGGGCTTGTGGGCGCAGGCAGCGCTCACATTGAATTCTGGACATCGGGTTCTCCTGGGCAAATGAAGTGTGCCACAGCATTCCCGCAAAAAGCCCACTTCCCTGTGGGAGAGACAAAAAGATTCAGTGAGTGAAACGCGTGACCAAGCCGCATAGTTCATCAGCCAAGTCAGTAAGGTTTAGCAGAGCACATGCAGCATTGTGAGCGGCTTTCCCGAAAAATATTCAGCGCTGATTAAATTTTCCAGGCAAGCGTTCGTTCATGTAGGTGTGAGCTGCGCCTTGAGCAAATCGCGGAAGGTCTGAATCAACGGTTCACGATTTCGTCCGCGACGAATGATCATCGAAAACGGCGCCTGATAGCCAAAAGTCGCCGGTGACAACACGCGTAAATCGCCCTTGTCGGCCCAGGCCTGGGCATAGTGTTCTGGCAGGTAGCCGATGTAGGCACCGGACAACACCAGAATCAGTTGTGCCTCCATGCTTTCCACTGTCGCCGCACTGTGTTTGAAGCCGTGGCGGGCCAGTTCGGCCTGACTCCAGTAACCGCGCCCGACCATACGCTGCTGAGTGATGACCTGCTCGGGAATGCGTCGCTCGTGATACAGCGGATGGCGGTTGCTGCAGTACAACCAGTGTTGTTCACGGTACAACGGTTGATAGACCAGCCCGCTCATGCGTGTGGAAAACGCGCCGATGGCCAGGTCCAGGCGATTGTCCTGGACCCCCAATTGCAGTTCATAAGGGCTCGAAACCGAGAGGTGCAGGTGCACCGCCGGGTGTTCCTGGCTATAGGCACCAATGGCCTCGGCCAGCGGCAAGGCCCGATCGCCTACGGTCGAGTCGATCACGCCCAGGTTAAGCGTTCCGCGCAGCTCACCCTTGAGCGCTGCGGCGTACTGCTCGAAGCCATCCATTTCCGCCAGCAGGCGCAGGGTTTCCTGATGGAACAGCTCACCCTTGCTGGTCAGGCTGAAGCCCCCTCGTCCGCGGTGGCAGAGGACGATACCCAGCGCCCCTTCCAGCTGGCTCATGTAAGTGCTGATGGCTGAGGTCGAGAGGTTGAGTTCGCGCTGGGCGTTGGCGAAGCCCTGGTGGCGCACAACGCTGACAAAAATGCGCAGGAGTTTCAGGTCAGGCAGTGCAGAAGCCATGGTCTATGGGGTCCGAAAGGCGGCGAATGGCAAAAGTCTAACCAGTTCCCTGCCGTTAGTTTAGAAAAACCTGAACTAAGTATTTGTCTGTAGCGATTCTTTTTGCCCACTACCTTTTGCAGACTCTGCCGCAATGCACCTGCTTGCTGGCATTTTTTGTGTTCTCCACGCCAGCCAGACAGGTTCTAACAACTAAAACAATCGAATCGATGAGGCCCGACCGTGGACAAGATTCTGCACCAACCACTGGGCGGCAACGAAATGCCGCGCTTCGGCGGCATCGCCACCATGCTCCGTCTCCCTCACCTGCAAAGCGCCGAAGGCCTCGATGCGGCCTTCATCGGCATCCCCCTGGACATCGGTACCTCGCTGCGCTCCGGCACCCGTTTCGGCCCACGGCAGATCCGTGCCGAGTCGGTGATGATCCGTCCCTACAACATGGCCACTGGCGCCGCCCCCTTCGATTCGATGTCGGTAGCCGATATCGGTGACGTGGCGATCAACACCTTCAACCTGCTTGACGCTGTGCGCATCATCGAAGAAGCCTACGACGAAATCCTCGAACACAACGTCATCCCTATGACCATGGGTGGCGACCACACCATTACCCTGCCGATCCTGCGGGCGATCCACAAGAAGCACGGCAAGGTCGGCCTGGTGCACATCGATGCCCACGCGGATGTCAACGATCACATGTTCGGTGAGAAGATCGCCCACGGCACCACTTTCCGCCGCGCAGTGGAAGAAGGCCTGCTGGATTGCGACCGCGTGGTGCAGATCGGCTTGCGCGCCCAGGGCTATACCGCTGAGGACTTCAACTGGAGCCGCAAGCAGGGCTTCCGTGTAGTCCAGGCTGAAGAATGCTGGCACAAATCCCTTGAGCCGCTGATGGCTGAAGTGCGCGAAAAAGTCGGCGGTGGCCCTGTGTACTTGAGCTTCGACATCGATGGTATCGACCCGGCCTGGGCGCCAGGCACCGGCACCCCTGAAATCGGTGGCCTGACCACCATCCAGGCAATGGAAATCATCCGTGGCTGCCAGGGCCTGGACCTGATCGGTTGCGACCTGGTAGAAGTCTCGCCCCCTTACGACACCACCGGCAACACCTCGTTGCTCGGTGCCAACCTGCTGTACGAAATGCTCTGTGTCTTGCCGGGCGTTGCTCGCCGCTGACCGACAGGCACCAGGAGCTACAACGAGGCAGGAGCCATGTTCGCCGGGTCGCACACGCGAACCGTGCAGTAGACGAATGACCGGTGCCAGGCTTGCCTGGCGCCAGGATCGATCTCACCATAATAAAGATAATCGGAGACCCCCATGGCCTTAGACTTATTCGTTGTCTTGATCTACGCGGCCGGCATGCTTGCACTTGGCTACTACGGCATGCGCCGGGCAAAAACCCATGAAGACTATTTGGTGGCCGGACGTAACCTGGGCCCCAACCTGTATATGGGCACCATGGCCGCCACGGTACTGGGCGGCGCCTCGACTGTGGGTACGGTAAAACTGGGTTACGTCCACGGTATCTCCGGCTTCTGGCTGTGCGCGGCGCTGGGCCTGGGCATCATTGCCCTGAACCTGTTCCTGGCCAAACCCCTGCTGCGGTTGAAGATCTTCACCGTGACCCAAGTGCTCGAACAGCGCTACAACCCCATGGCCCGTCAGGCCAGCGCCGTCATCATGCTGGCCTACGCGCTGATGATCGCCGTGACCTCGACTCTGGCTATCGGCACCGTCCTGCAAGTACTGTTCGAGATGCAGTTCTGGGCCGCGATCCTGCTTGGTGGTGGCGTTGTCGTCGTGTACTCGACCATCGGTGGCATGTGGTCGCTGACCCTCACCGACATCGTTCAGTTCGTGATCAAGACCGTTGGCCTGATGTTTGTCCTGCTGCCAATCTGCCTGTACCGCGTGGGCGGCTGGGACGAATTGGTTGCCAAGCTGCCGGCGTCGAGCTTCAGCCTGACCACCATCGGCTGGGACACCATCATCACCTACTTCCTGATTTACTTCTTCGGCATCCTCATCGGCCAGGACATCTGGCAACGGGTGTTCACCGCCCGTGACGAGAAAGTCGCCAAGCGCGCCGGTACCACTGCAGGTATCTATTGCGTGATCTACGGTCTGGTGTGTGCGGTGATCGGTATGGCGGCCCACGTGCTGCTGCCGGATCTGGCCAACGCCAACAACGCCTTTGCCGCGATCGTCAAATCCGCCCTGCCTGATGGTATCCGCGGCCTGGTGATTGCTGCGGCACTGGCCGCGATGATGTCCACAGCCAGTGCTGGCCTGCTGGCAGCCTCGACTGTACTCACCGAAGACCTGCTGCCCAAGTTGCGGGGTGGCAAGCAGTCGAGCCTGGCGATCAACCGTCTGTTCACCTTGCTCACCGGTATCTGCGTACTGGGTATCGCCCTGGTGGTCGAAGACGTGATCAGCGCCCTGACCCTGGCCTATAACCTGTTGGTCGGCGGTATGCTGGTGCCGTTGATCGGTGCTATTTACTGGAAGCGGGCGACCACTGCCGGGGCAATCACCAGCATGACTCTGGGCTTTGTCACGGCATTGGTATTCATGCTCAAAGACGGGATGGATGCCAACACCCCGATCTACTACAGCCTGACGATCGCGCTGGTCAGCTTTGTTGTGGTAAGCCTGATGTCTCGCCGTCCGGCGGGTGCAGTAAACCTGGCCTAATCAAGGCCAATGCTGGCCGTCGCATCACCCTGATGCGGCGGCCCTGGCGAGGCGCCTAGCGACGTGGCTGGCGCTTGCGCTGTTCCTCATCGGTAGGGATCGGCACCGGCTGCAACGGTGGTGGAATCAAGCCCAAGGCCGCAGCCAAGTCATGAAGCCAGTTGAACAGATTATTTGTCATAACTCCCCCTTACGGGTCAGCCTGCACGGCGTTTCAATCCTGCGATGCTTCATACAGATCATAGTCCTATGTCGTACTTTACGCATGCTCATGGACTACAAGTTGGGGGCAAGTTTGATCTTGATCAAGCCCTGACTACCCCCTCCTGTCGGTGTAACTGTTTCCCCTTGTTGCAGTTCAATCCAGGCACGGTGTAAACCAGGATGCCAGCAGGCTAACCGAGCAGGCTGCGCAAACGTCGGCGCACCCACTGCTCAGCACTGACCAGAGTCACCCCCAGCAGCACCATCACCGCGCCGAGAACAAAGTTCAGGCTCAGCGGCTCATCCAGCAACAGCACGCCAAAGGTCACCCCGAACAAGGGTGTGATGAAGGAAAACACCGCCAGGTTCGAAGCCAGGTAGCGCCGCAGCAACCAGAACCAGGTCAGGTAACTGAAGAACGACACGATCAGCCCCTGAAACAACAGGCTGCCAATCGATACCGGGGTGAAGTGCACTTGGGTGACCTGACCACTGAGGGTGGCGATCAGCAACAACCCGACGAAGCCGACAGCCAGTTGATAGAACAACGTCAAGGTCGCTGGAGCCTCCGACAGCCGCGAGCTTCGCACCACTACCGTGGTTGCTCCCCAGGCCAGGCCGGCCAACACCCCAAAGGCATCCCCCAGGAGCATGCGACTGTCCATCTGCGCGAATGCCCCACCGCCAGCAAAGGCATAGGCGATGCCACCAAAGGCCAGCACAATGCCCAGCCATTGCAATGGCCGTAAGCGCTCGCTGGGCAGCAGCCAGTGCAGGCCCAGGGCGGTAAACACCGGTGCGGTATAGAGGAACACCGACATATGCGCCGCCGATGTCAGCTTCAGGCCTTCAGCGATGAACAAAAACTCCACACCGAACAGCGCACCCGCCAGCAGACCGCCTTTCCAGGTATGCGGGACTTGATCCCAGCCGCCACGCCAACAGATCAGCAGGCCAACCAGCACTGCCGCCATGCCGGACCGCAAGGCCTGCTGCATCACCGGTGCAATATCGGCAGCAGCCAACTTGATCATCACTTGCTGTATGCCCCAGATCAGGCACAGCACCAGCATTACTTGCAGGGCAAAAGCATCGGTATTGCGACGGGTGGCGCTCATTGCGGGCACCCGCTATCAGCTAACGGCATGGCAGCGTCTCGGCAGCAGTGGATCCAACGCCGATTATCAGCGGCTGCAGGGACTCATTACCAGCCTTGTGTTGCCATCAGGCAATTTGCGGCCTCGATGCCAACTGGTCGAATGTCACTTGGTCGAGCGCATCCTCCTGCTCATCGAGCACCTGGCGCGGGTGATCGTTGCCCGGAATGCTACTGTCGATCAGGCTGAGCAGGCGCGAACCGCGGGCGGTCAGCACAAAGTTCTCGCCATTGCCGCCCTGATCCTCAGGCCGGCTTTCAATGAAACCACGGTCGAACAGCAGCTTCTCGTATTCACAGGCACGGGTTTTCAGGTGATCCAGCTCCGGTACCGGCTCGCCCTTGGCGGCCAGCGCAGCGGCATGCTGTTCGGCATAGGGGCGCGGGGTGAAGCTGTGACCGGCACTGTTCTGCACTTCGTGCAGCAGGCGCTCGATCAGGTCCCAGTCGTAGGTGATCATCGGCATGACCTCAGCTAAGGGTGTGTAAGGTTGTGACCGGCGCCAGACGCTGCGGTTCGACTGAACTTTGCCGGGGCTTTCGCCCTCAACCGCAGACGAATGCCACGGGAGCCGCAACCATGAAGACCCTATTGAACATCGCTGCCGCCGCCAGCCTGCTGCTAGCCCTGCCCAGCTGGGCATGCACCCTTGAGGAAGCCACACAGAAACGTGAAGAATTGGCCAAGGAAGTCACACGACTGACGGAACAAAATCCGCAGAAGGCCAAAGAGATCAATGACGAGTTGCAAGACATGAAGCTCGACAGCGCCAGCAAAGACCTGCCGGACAAATGCCAACTGATCGACAAGCGCCTGCAGGAACTGCGGACAGCAGAGAAGAAGGTTTAAATCGGCGATGACGCCCGAATGGGCGCCATCAATGCATAACCTTACTCGGCAGTTGGAGCCGGCTTGCGGCGCTTGAGCGGCGCCAGACCATCAGCGCTGGCCAACGGTGCGTTAGGCTTCGGTTTGGCTGTTGGCTTGCGCTTGGCCACGACTTTCTTGTCGCCCTTCTTGTCAGCCTTTTTCTTCTTCACGCCGGCAGCCTTACCAGAGGCCTTGACCTTCTTCGGCCCGGTGTAGGTGCCTTTAACTTCTTTGATCACCCGGCGCTCGAAGCTCTGCTTCAGGTAGCGCTCGATACTCGACATCAGGTTCCAGTCGCCGTGGCAGATCAGCGACACCGCCAGGCCTTCGTTACCGGCACGGCCAGTGCGGCCAATACGGTGCACGTATTCGTCGCCGCTGCGCGGCATGTCGAAGTTGATCACCAGATCCAGGCCGTCAACGTCCAGGCCACGGGCCGCGACATCGGTGGCCACCAGCACCTTGGCGCCGCCCTGCTTCAGGCGCTCGATAGCCAGCTTGCGGTCTTTCTGGTCCTTGTCACCGTGCAAGACGAAGGCTTTGATGTCCTTGGCCACCAGGTGACCGTAGATGCGGTCTGCCATGACCCGCGTATTGGTGAAGATGATCGCCTTCTGGTAGGTCTCGTTGGCCAGCAGCCACTGGATGATCTGTTCTTTGTGCTGGTTGTGGTCAGCGGTAATGATCTGCTGACGGGTACCGTCGTTGAGCTGGCTGACGGTGTTGAGCATCAGGTGTTCCGGATCTTTGAGCACCTTGCCGATCATGTCGCGCAGGCCGGCGCCGCCGGTGGTGGCGGAGAACAGCAGGGTTTGCTCGCGGTTCGGGCACTCGCCGCACAGACGCTCGACGTCTTCGGAGAAACCCATGTCGAGCATACGATCAGCTTCGTCGAGGACAACCACTTGTACATGCTCAAGCTTCAGGTTGCCGGCATTGAGCTGCTCAAGCATACGGCCTGGGGTGCCGACCAGGATGTCCGGCACCTTGCGCAGCATGGCGGCCTGTTCCTTGAAGTCTTCACCGCCGGTGATCATCCCGGCCTTGATGAAGGTGAACTGGGCAAAACGCTCGATTTCCTTCAGGGTCTGCTGAGCCAGCTCACGGGTTGGCAGCAACACCAAGGCGCGGATCTCGACCCGTTTCTGCTTCAGGTCGACCAGGCGGTTGAGCACAGGCAGTACGAAGGCAGCGGTTTTGCCACTCCCGGTTTTCGCCGTCACCCGCAGGTCACGCCCCTGCAACGCCAGGGGAATGGCGGCCGCCTGCACCGGAGTCGGCTCTTCGAAGTTCAATGCAGCAACGGCTTTGAGCAGGCGTTCGTGCAGGGCGAATTGGGAAAACACGGGTGTACCTCGGGCATGTGCAGAAATTCAGCCGTATAGGGTAACGTTTTCCGAGGCTAACGCCGAATTTCTTTTGGCATTGATGCACCTTTCCGCGCTCTAATAACCCCTCACTTTCAAATCGGACACGTCAACTACCGCATGGCTATTGAACAGTTCTGGCAAAACGCCCTCGATCTCTGGGGCACCCTCGATCAACATCCCGTGCTGCACGCAGGCCTTGGGCTGGGCGTTCTGCTGGTCATCGCGCTGGTGCTCGGGCGGGTGGCACGTTTTCTGATCCTTCACGCGGTCAAGCTGCTGAGCCGACAGCCGGCTGTGCATTGGCTCAACGACCTCCTGAATAACAAGGTTTTCCACCGCCTGGCGCAAATGACGCCGTCACTGGTGGTGCAGTTCGGCCTGAAACTGGTTCCGGAGCTCAATGCCACCAGCCAGCATTTCCTTGGCAACGTGGCGCTGGCCTTCACCATCCTGTTCCTGGTCCTGGCCGTCAGCGCCCTGCTCGATGCCTTGCTGGACATCTACGCACGCACCGAACACGCCCGCACCCGCTCGATCAAAGGCTATGTGCAGCTGGCGAAGATGGTCTTGTTCATCTTTGGCGCAATCATCATCGTCGCCACCCTGATCGACCGCTCGCCGCTGTTGCTGCTGTCAGGCTTGGGTGCCATGTCGGCGGTGATTCTGTTGGTGTACAAGGACACCCTGCTGTCGTTCGTCGCCAGTGTGCAACTGACCAGCAACGATATGCTGCGGGTCGGTGACTGGATCGAGATGCCGCAAGTCGGCGCCGACGGCGACGTGGTGGATATCACCTTGCACACGGTCAAGGTGCAGAACTTCGACAAGACCATCGTCTCGATCCCCACCTGGCGCTTGATGTCCGAATCGTTCAAGAACTGGCGTGGCATGCAGCAATCAGGCGGGCGGCGGATCAAACGCAGCCTGTATATCGACGCTGGCGGTGTACGGTTCCTGACTGACAACGAAGAACAGCGCCTGGGCCAGGTTCACCTGCTGACCGACTACATCGCCCGCAAGCGCAGCGAACTCAAAGCCTGGAACGAGGCTCAGGGTAATGTCGCCGAGTTGTCCGCCAACCGTCGGCGCATGACCAACATCGGTACCTTCCGCGCCTATGCCCTGGCCTACCTGAAGAGTCACGCGGAAATCCAGCCGAACATGACCTGCATGGTCCGTCAGATGCAGACCACCGCTCAAGGCATCCCGCTGGAAATCTACTGCTTCACCCGGACCACCGCATGGGGTGATTACGAGCGGATCCAGGGTGACATCTTCGACTACCTGCTGGCAGTGATGCCGGAGTTTGGCCTGAGCCTGTACCAACAACCCAGCGGCACCGACCTGCGCGCCGGGCTGCTACCGGCGAGCCTGCCCCAGCAGCAACGGACGCTGACTGCCGAGACGACCGAGCCATAGTGAAGCCAGGATAATCGCCCCGCCGATGAACAACCTGCCCAGGGGCTCGTGCTGATTCCAGATCAGCAAGTTGAGCAGCAGCCCCACCGGCACATGCAGGTTGTTCATCACCGCCAGGGTCGCGCCGGACACCAGGCACGCGCCCTTGTTCCACCAGTACAAGCCCAATGCCGTCGGGCATAGCCCAAGGAACAGCAGCACCAGCCATTGCACGTCGGTGCTGGGCAGGTGCTGGGGGTTGCCGAACGCCAGGAACGCGGGCAACACCACCAACAAGGCGCCCAGGTAGAAGTAGCCAAAGCGCCGGTAGTGCGGCAGGTCACTGGGGTTGCGCGCGATCAGGTGACGGTACAGCACTTGGCCGGCGGCATAGGTAAAGTTGGCCAGTTGCAGCAGCAAGAAGCCGATAAAGAAGTCCGGGCTGATGCTGTCGAAACGAATGACTGCCGCCCCTGCGACCGCAACCAGTGCGGCCACCAGTGCCCAAGGGTTGAAACGCCGGTTCAGGGCATCTTCGATCAAGGTCACGTGCAACGGCGTGAGAATAGTGAACAGCAGCACTTCCGGCACAGTCAGCACCCTGAAACTCAGGTACAGGCAGACATAGGTGATGCCATATTGCAGCGCACCGATCAGCAGCATCGAGCGCATGAAACGCGGCTCGACCTGGCGCCAGCGGGTCAAGGGCAAAAACACCAGGCCGGCCAGCAGTACCCGTGCCAACACGGCGAAATAGCTGTCGACGTGCCCGGCCAGGTACTCGCCAATCAGGCTGAAGGAAAACGCCTGGATCAGCGCGACGATCAATAAATAGCCCATGTTTGCCCCTTGTTCTAGAGGCCGCGACATTAGCGGTTCGCGATATACCCGGCAACTGTAACGAACAAGACGGGCGTGCAACCCGCAGGGTTAGCTCGGGGCACAAAAAAGCCCGGCCATGCGCTATGCAGACCGGGCAGGTACACCCAAAGGAGCAACAGGTGTCAGACGGGAAAATTCAAGGGGCGGCTCAGGCCACTGCGGCCAGCTGAGCCTTAGCCTGGTTCAAGCCCTTCTCGTGGAAGTCACCGCCCAGATTCAAGCCTTCGGCGTGAATGAAGGTCACGTCGTGGATACCAATGAACGCCATCACCTGACGCAGGTAGGGTTCCTGATGATCCGTGGTGGCGCCAGCATGGATGCCGCCGCGGGCGGTGAGCATGTAGGCCTTCTTGCCGGTGAGCAGCCCCTGCGGGCCGGTTTCGGTGTACTTGAAGGTGACACCGGCGCGCAGCACGTGATCGAGCCAGGCTTTCAAGGTGCTTGGAATGGTGAAGTTGTACATCGGCGCGGCCAGCACCAGCACATCAGCGGCCAACACTTCATCGGTCAGTTCATTGGAGCGGGCCAGGGCCTGCAGCTCGTCTGCATTGCGCTGGTCTTCGGGCTTCATCCAGCCACCAAGCAGGTTGGCATCCAGGTGCGGTACCGGGTTGACGGCCAGATCGCGCAGCGTGATCTGGTCGTCAGGGTGGGCGACTTGCCACTGGCTGACAAAGTCACGGGTCAGTTGCCGGGAGATCGAATCCTGCTGGCGGGCGCTGCTTTCGATAACGAGTACACGGGACATGGGGTTGCCTCCATCGGCGAATGCGGTAAGTCGATGGAGGTAAGACTAAACAGTGAAGGATCGATTAAAAAGCGTAAAATTTCGCTGTAATCCATCAGTAAATTTGTTTTATTGTGTCGCTTCACTAACATCAACACGTAGCCGGTGCTTATTCCGGCTTGCAGTCCAATTTGATCCGCAGCTTGATGATCTCGCGGTTGAACTTGGCGGTGACATCCTTGCTCTGCTTGGCCGCCACCTGCACGCGACGCACCCTGGGGGCTTCCGGACCGTTTTGGAACCTCACTTTGCATTGCGCGGGTACTTCACCGTAATTGTTCAAGGTAATCGAGCCCATATCACGGTCGGTGTCATAGGTGGTGTAGTCAAGCTTGACGCCGTCGAGTTGCTTTTCCACCTCAATGGGGTAGGCCAGCGCCGTGAGCGGAAGCAGGGCCAGCAATACAGCACAACATTTCTTCATACGACGCTCTCCATGAAAGAGCGCCAGCTTAGGACAACAGGAGCCGAAGATGAAAGCGCCGCGCGTTACCCTGGATCAGTGGCGGACCCTGCAAGCAGTGGTCGATCACGGTGGATTTGCCCAGGCGGCCGAAGCGCTGCACCGCTCGCAATCGTCGGTGAGCTATACCGTGGCGCGCATGCAGGATCAATTGGGCGTACCGCTGCTGCGCATCGACGGGCGCAAGGCGGTGCTGACAGATGCCGGTAACGTCCTGCTGCGTCGCTCGCGGCAATTGGTCAAGCAGGCCAGCCAGCTGGAAGACCTGGCCCATCACATGGAACAAGGCTGGGAAGCTGAAGTGCGCCTGGTGGTCGACGCCGCCTACCCCAACGCCCGCCTGGTGCGCGCCTTGAGTGCATTCATGCCGCAGAGCCGTGGCTGCCGGGTACGTCTGCGCGAAGAGGTGCTGTCCGGTGTTGAAGAGGTACTTCAGGAAGGCATCGCGGACCTGGCGATCAGCGGCTTCAACATTTCCGGCTATCTGGGTACCGAGCTTAGCTCGGTGGAGTTCGTCGCGGTGGCCCATCCCGAGCACAGCCTGCATCGATTGGGCCGCGAACTGAGCTTCCAGGACCTGGAAAGCCAACTGCAAGTGGTCATTCGTGACTCGGGCCGCGCGCAACCCCTCGATGTAGGCTGGCTCGGCGCCGAGCAGCGCTGGACAGTCGGTAGCCTGGCCACCGCCGCCACCTTCGTCAGCAGCGGCCTGGGTTTTGCCTGGCTGCCGCGCCACCTGATTGAACGCGAACTGCGCGAAGGCGTGCTCAAGCCTCTGCCGCTGGATCAGGGTGGCAGTCGCCATCCACTGTTCTACCTTTACTCCAACAAGGACAAACCCTTGGGCCCGGCCACGCAGATTCTTATCGATTTGTTGCGCAACTTCGATACCGCACCGCTGGACGTGCCCTTCGCCGCTCCCGCCCAAGCCTGACAGGAATCACCCCATGGCCTATTTCGAACACGAAGGTTGCTCGTTGCATTACGAGGAATATGGCCAGGGTGAGCCCCTGGTGCTGTTGCATGGATTGGGTTCGAGCTGCCAGGACTGGGAAATGCAGGTGCCGACACTTGCCCGCCACTACCGGGTGATCCTCATGGACATCCGCGGTCATGGCCGCTCTGACAAACCCCGCGAGCGCTATAGCATTCAAGGTTTCAGCGCCGACCTGCTAGCCCTGCTCGAACAACTGCAAAGCGGCCCGGTGCATCTGGTTGGCCTATCCATGGGGGGCATGGTCGGCTTTCAGTTCGCCGTTGATCATCCCGAATGGTTACGCAGCCTGTGCATCGTCAACAGTGCCCCGCAGGTCAAACGTCGAACCCGCCAGGAGTGGATCTTTTGGGCTCAGCGCTGGACCATGGCGCGCCTGTTAAGTCTTGAAGCTATCGGCAAAGGCCTGGCCGCCCGCTTGTTTCCTAAGCCCGAGCAAGCCGACCTGCGCCGCAAGATGGCTGAGCGCTGGGCGAAAAACGACAAACGCGCTTACCTGGCCAGCTTCGATGCCATTGCCGGTTGGGGCGTCAGCGAACGCCTGGGGCAGATCCGCTGTCCTACGCTGGTCATCAGCGCCGACCATGATTACACCCCGGTAGACCTCAAGGAGCGCTACGTGCGCCTGATTCCTCAGGCGCGACTGGCGGTCATCGAAGATTCCCGGCACGCTACGCCCCTGGATCAACCTCAAATTTTCAATCAGACGCTGCTGCACTTTCTGGCGGCGTCCACTACCTCTCAAGGAACATTGAGCCCATGCTGAAAAAACTCCTGCTCGCCACCTGCTCGGTCGTTTTCGCCACCAGCCTGATGGCTGCCGAAAAAGCACCACACGTATTGTTCGACACCAGCTTCGGCCAGATCGAAGTGGAACTGGACCCGGTCAAGGCGCCGATTAGCAGCAAGAACTTCCTCGAGTATGTGGATAGCGGCTTCTACAACAACACCATTTTCCACCGCGTGATCCCAGGCTTCATGGCCCAGGGTGGCGGTTTCACCAAGCAGATGGTGCAAAAGCCAACCAAGGATCCGATCCGCAACGAAGCCAGCAACGGCCTGAAAAACGTCCGCGGCACACTGTCGATGGCGCGTACGTCCAACCCCAACTCGGCCACCAGCCAGTTCTTCATCAACGTTGCGGACAACGCCTTCCTCGATCCGGGTCGTGACGCCGGTTACGCAGTATTTGCCAAAGTGGTCAAAGGCATGGACGTGGTCGATCAGATCGTCAATTCGCCTACTACGGTCAAGAAAGGCATGCGCGATGTGCCGGTTGACCCAGTGCTCATCAAGTCGGCCAAACGCGTCGACTGACCCAAGGTTTCACAGGGACGTGAACCAAGGCCTTAGGGTCGCAGCAAACAGGAGTTGCCCTTTTCATGTTGTATCGCCGTTTCGAAAAGCTGATCGATATCTTTCGTGAAGCACCCAGTGCGTCGCCTCCGACGACGGTGCTGCCGTTCTACCTGTACTACCTGCGCCAGGTTTGGCCCAGCTTTGCCGCGCTGCTGGTGGTCGGCCTGATCGGCGCGCTGATCGAAGTGGCACTATTCAGTTACCTGAGCCGGATCATCGATCTGGCCCAGGGCACGCCCAACATTCATTTCTTCAGCGAACATGCTGGCGAACTGATCTGGATGCTGGTAGTGGCGCTGTTCCTGCGCCCGGTGTTCGTTGGCTTGCACGACCTGCTGGTACACCAGACCATCAGCCCCGGCATGACCAGCATGATCCGCTGGCAAAACCACACTTATGTGCTCAAGCAGAGCCTGAATTTTTTCCAGAGCGATTTCGCCGGGCGCATTGCCCAACGCATTATGCAGACCGGCAACTCGCTGCGTGACTCAGCCGTGCAGGCGGTGGACGCACTGTGGCATGTGCTGATCTATGCGATCAGTTCGCTGGTGCTGTTTGCCGAGGCCGACTGGCGCCTGATGCTGCCACTGATCAGCTGGATCCTCTGTTACATCGGCGCGCTCTACTACTTCGTGCCGCGGGTCAAAGCCCGTGCAGTGATTTCTTCGGATGCGCGCTCCAAGCTCATGGGGCGCATCGTCGATGGCTACACCAACATTGCCACCCTGAAACTCTTTGCCCACACCGACTTCGAGCAGCAATACGCGCGCGAAGCCATCAGCGAACAGACCGAAAAGACCCAGCTCGCCTCCCGTGTAATCACCAGCATGGACGTGGTCATCACCAGCCTCAACGGCTTGCTGATCGTCACCACCACCGGCCTGGCGCTGTGGCTGTGGACCCAGTCACTGATCAGCGTAGGTGCCATTGCCCTGGCCACCGGGCTGGTCATTCGTATCGTCAACATGTCCGGCTGGATCATGTGGGTGGTCAACGGCATCTTCGAAAACATCGGCATGGTTCAGGATGGCCTGCAAACCATTGCCCAGCCGGTTAGCGTCACTGACCGCCCTCACGCCCCGCAGCTCAACGTCGAACGCGGTGCGGTGAAGTTCGAGAACGTTGGCTTTCACTATGGTAAAAGCAGCCGGATCATCGATGACCTGGACCTGGACATCCGCCCCGGAGAGAAAATCGGCCTGATTGGCCCGTCAGGTGCCGGCAAATCGACCCTGGTCAACCTGCTGCTGCGCCTGTACGACCTGGAAAGTGGGCGCATCCTGATCGATGCCCAGGACATTGCCCAAGTCACTCAAGCCAGCCTGCGCGCGCAGATCGGCATGATCACCCAGGACACCTCGCTGCTGCACCGTTCGATTCGCGAGAATCTGTTGTATGGACGGCCGGATGCCAACGAAGAGGAACTTTGCGAGGCGGTACGCCGGGCCCGTGCCGACGAGTTCATCCCTCAGTTGTCCGATGCACAGGGGCGCACTGGATTTGATGCCCATGTCGGTGAGCGCGGAGTCAAGCTTTCGGGTGGCCAGCGCCAGCGCATTGCCATCGCCCGGGTGCTGCTCAAGAACGCGCCGATCCTGATCATGGACGAGGCCACCTCGGCGCTGGACTCAGAGGTCGAAGCGGCGATCCAGGAAAGCCTCGAGACACTGATGCAGGGCAAGACGGTGATCGCTATCGCCCACCGGCTCTCGACCATTGCCCGTATGGATCGTTTGGTGGTGCTGGAGAAAGGCCGGATTGCCGAGATGGGCAGCCATGCTGAACTGTTGGCGCATCAGGGGTTGTATGCACGGCTTTGGCATCACCAGACTGGCGGGTTTGTCGGGATTGACTGAGTACGGGGTGAGCTGATCGCCGGCAAGGTCGGCGATAGCGCGCTCAAGCTTGCCGATAAGGCAATGCCGTATGCGCCTCTTCGGCATACGCCAACACCCCTGCCCGCTCCTGCTCAAGAAACTCTGCCACCGCCCTACGTAAACCCGGGTGCAACAGGTAATGCCAGGAGCGAGTGATCACCGGCTCAAAGCCACGAATCAACTTGTGCTCGCCCTGTGCCCCGGCATCAAAACGCTGCAAACCCTCAGCAATGGCAAAGTCCATCCCCTGGTAGAAACAGGTCTCGAAATGCAACCTGTCAAATTCATCCAGGCACCCCCAGTAACGGCCATACAAACTGTCACCGCCGACCAGACTGAACGCCATCGCTACATCGCGACCCGCCTGCCGGGCCATGACCACACGAATGGCGCTCGGCATACGCTCAGCCAGCAAACTGAAAAATGACCGGGTCAGATAAGGTGCACGACGGCGTATTACATAGGTGTTGGCATAGCAGGCGAACACGAAATCCCACTGCGCCTCGCTCAACTCATCACCGCGATACCAACGAAACTCGATGCCCTGCCCCACCACCTGCTCACGCTCCTTGCGCATTTGCTTACGCTTGCGTGAACTGAGGTTGTCGAGAAAGTCCTGGAAATCCCGATAGCCCTGATTGCGCCAATGAAACTGGCAACCCAAGCGCTCCATCCAGCCTTCGCGGCCGCGCATAATCGCATCGCTAGCCTCGTCGGTGAAGTTGATATGCGCACCCGACAGTCCTTGCTCTAACAACTCGGCGCTAAGCTGATCAACCAGCTCGGCTGCGTCCTGCGGATTGCCAAGTAAACGCGGACCGGTCACCGGTGAGAACGGCACCGCGCAAAGGAGCTTGGGATAGTAGGCAATACCTGCCCGCTCGCAGGCGTCAGCCCAGCCGTGGTCGAACACATACTCGCCAAATGAATGAGTCTTCACATAGGCAGGCAGCGCTGCACGCAGGTGGCCACTGCTGTCGGTCAACAGCCGATGCGCAGGTGTCCAGCCGGTGTGCCGGCTGACGCTGCCGCTGTCTTCCAGGCTGCTCAGAAAGGCGTGACGCAAGAACGGTTGTTCTGCCGCCACTAGGGCATCCCAGGTGGTGGCATCGAGGTCGGCAAGCTGTTGCAGAATTAGGATTGGCATGCGCGCAGTCTGCCCCTTCGCGCAGGCAAAAAAAAGCCCCGCAAAGCGAGGCTGAAGATCTAACGGATGAGGAGCGGTACTGCTTAGAACACGTACTGCGCGCGCATGACAAAGCCGTCACCGCTGTCGTCGCCGGCAGCGTTCTCGGCATTGTCGACCTTGGTTTTAACGTACACACCGCTGAGCTTGATCGATTCATTGGCGTACCAGTTGACACCAACGTTGTGCACCTTGGCTTCGACGTCATCAACATCAGCAAACACGCCGTTGTCGTCGTCGGTGCTCAGATGATCGTAGCGGTAGAACACTTCCCAAGCACCAATCTGCTTGTTCTGCGGTTTGATCGCATCGAACTTGCCCAGCTTGTAGCCACGCGCCTCACCCGTGAGGGTGTAGGCCAGTTGGCCGTAGTAGCCTTCAGACTTGATGTCGGTATAGGCCGCGTCATCGGCCTGGGTGTCACGCTTGATGTATTCACCCTGTACCGAGAACGGGCCCATGGCCCAGGCAGCTTCCACGTTCCAGGCCTTATCAGTGTCGAAGGCACCGGCCGGGGTGTTGTTGGCGCCACCCAGGACCAGGCGGTTGCCGTTACTGCCGGCATCCTGACCACCGTCGGTGCTCACCCCACGCATACCCAGGCGGCTGCGGATACGGCCGTCGAAGGCGGTGTCGGAGAGGTCACGCTGAGCGTAGTTGAGACCAAAGTGCAGAACGTTGCCCGCTTCGTGCATCGGCGCGAAGACACCGCGCAGGTTGAACTGCTTGGTGCTATCGCCATCTTCATCCTGGTTGGTTGCGTCTTTGGCGAATACACCGACCGAACCGTACAGCGAGTCACCGGCGTTACCCGATGCCTGCAGGCCCATGCCACCGTTGTGCGAGTTGGTCCAATCAACCAGGTCGTAGGCAGCGGTACGCTCTTGAGCGGTTACCCACTTGGAGCTGGTGGCTTTTTCCAGACCGAACTCAGGGTCGAAACGGCCGACCTTGATCGAAACCGGATTGAAACCGTTGTAGGCCAACGAAGCTTCATCGAAGTAACCATCTTCGGAACGGTTGTCACCGCCGGAGTTGTGCGAGAAGTCATAGGCGATTGCGTACGCCCAATCCTTGTACATCACCCCTCCCAGTTCCAGGTAGGCACGGCGGAAGTAACCGGCATCCGCGCTATCACCATTGTTGGTGTAGAAACCGTCAAAACTGCTGTAGTCAGCCTGGATGCGTCCGCCCAGCTTGAAGCTGAACTCCTTGTCAGTGGTAGCGACCTCGAGGCCACCTTTGGTCTTGACTACGATATCGGCGCCGTCGGTAGTCACGGTACCCGCGAAAGCCTGGGCGGTTACGGCCATGGCCAAGGCGCTGGCTGCGAAACCTGCGAAGTGCTTACGGATCATCGAAGAAGCTCCCCTACTTTATGGTCTTGATAATGTTGGAAAAACACGCGACTCAGGCCGCTTGTGCTGGGGAGGAATCTTGGCGGGGGGTTATGTCAGATCAGTGGCTTTTAGATAAATGTTTTATGACAGGGGAACTTTTTACTTCGAATGCGAATAAGCAGGAAAGCCCCGTTGCAGGGCCTTCCAAGCTGTTTTTCAGGGCGTGTCGTGAGGTCGTCGGGCGGCCGTCATGCGCTGGACGATTTCGTCAACATCGTCTACCGGCGCTTCAGGCAACGCCTTGATCGTCACTTGGGTCAGGCGCATCTGCCTGATGAAGCGTCGACAGTTTTTACAGAACAACAGGTGCTGGCGGGCCAGCAACTTTTCACCCAGCGTCAATTGACCGTCCAGGTAGTCGCTGGAGCGGGCGACCAGTTCCTTGCAGCTCAGCATTGGCCGGTTTCCTCGAAGTGTTCCAGGGTGGCAAAGACCTTCAGCCTTGCTCGGTGCAACAGCACGCGGACATTGGAGAGCGAGATATCAAGAAGATTACAGATCTCTTCCAACTCCAGCCCCTGGCGCTCACGCAAGATCAGCACGCTGCTCTGCAACTGCGACAGGCTGAGCAAGGTGTGCTCCAGGCATTCGCGCAACTCATCCTGGCTGAGCAGTGCTTCAGGAGAGTCTTCGTGCCAGGACGAAGGCGCCAGCAACCAATGGCCGTCGCCAGCGAAACGCTCATCACCGACACTGCCATGCGGGCCTGGCAGATCATCCAGCAGCACCTCGCGGCGGTTCTGCTTGTAGCGATTCTTGGCGGCATTAGCGGTAATGGTCAGCAGCCAGGTCTTGAGACTTGAGCGCCGCTGAAAGCCCGGCAAGCCGCGCACCACGGCCAGCCAGGCATCCTGTACGGCTTCATCGGCCTGGCGACTGCCAAGGACGGCATAGGCCACAGCGCGCATAGCGCCCTGGTACGTGGTCACCAGTTCCTGGAACGCCTGCTGATCACCGTGCAACAGACGTTCAAGCAAACGTGCTTCGAAATCGACCGACATCACTACCTCATCCTTAACCTGCTCGATGGACGTCGAGGTGAGCGGTTGTTACAGCCGCACTCAGCGCTTGCGCAGGATCACGCTACCGATCGAATAACCGGCACCGAAGGAGCTGAGCACGCCCAACGAGCCTTTGGCCAGGTCATCCTGGTGCTTGTGCAGGGCAATCACCGAACCCGCCGAACTGGTGTTGGCGTAGCTGTCGAGAATCACTGGGGCTTCTTCTTCCAGGGCATCACGACCGAGCAGTTTCTTGACGATCAGGTGGTTCATGCTCAGGTTGGCCTGGTGCAGCCAGAAGCGTTTGACATCACTGACTTCGATGCTGTTTTCGGCCAGATGCTGGGCAATCAGCTCAGCAACCATCGGGCAAACCTCACGGAACACCTTGCGACCTTCCTGAACGAAGAGCTTGTCCGGTGCACCAATACCCTCTTCGGCAGCGCGGTTGAGGAAGCCGAAGTTGTTGCGGATGTTGTTGGAGAACTGGGTCAGCAGCTTGGTGCTGACGACATCGAACTGATGCGCCGAAGTGGCCAGGTCGGCACGCTCCACCAGCACGGCAGTGGCGGCATCGCCAAAAATGAAATGGCTGTCACGGTCACGGAAGTTCAGATGACCGGTACAGATCTCCGGGCTGATCACCAGGACGGCGCGGGCCTGCCCCAGTTGCACGCTGTTGCAGGCTGTCTGGATACCAAAGGTGGCCGAGGAACAGGCGACGTTCATGTCGAAGCCAAAGCCGTTGATACCCAGGGCCTGTTGCACTTCGATGGCAATCGCCGGGTACGGGCGCTGCAGGTTGGAGCAAGCAACGATCACTGCATCGACATCAGCTGCGGTACGACCGGCGCGTTGCAGCGCTTGTTCGGCCGCCGCCACGGCCATCTGGCAGAGAATCGACGGTTCATCGTTGGAGCGCTCAGGCAAGCGTGGCTTCATGCGCTGCGGATCGAGGATACCGTCCTTGTCCATGACAAAGCGGCTCTTGATGCCCGAGGCCTTCTCGATAAAGGCGGCGCTCGATTCGGACAGCGCCTCCACGTCACCACGCTCGATGGCCTCGGCGTTGTCAGCATTGAACTGCTGCACATAAGCATTGAAGGATTCCACCAGCTCTTCGTTGGAGATGCTGTTGGCCGGAGTGTACAGGCCGGTGCCGCTGATGACGACGTTATGCACGGTCGTTCCTCTGTTCAGGGGCCGTTGCCCCCCGGGCAACGGCCTGTTCCATTCGGTCAGCTGGCACGGACGTACCAACTCTTGCGCGCCATATACCCTGCAAGCACGACACCTGCAGGGAGATTTACTCGATTAGCTACTGTCGGCAAGTTAGGCGCGACAGCAGCGAACATCGGCCAAGTGTGCCACAACTACAGGGGTTTAGGCTTCTACCTGAGCCCACTGCTTGCTGAGTCTTTTGTCAGAAACCGGCACTTTGGTGCCCAGCTGTTGAGCAAACAGCGAGACTCGGTACTCCTCCAGCCACCAGCGGTAGAGCATCAGCTGTTCGTCACGCTTGCCTTCCTGGACGTGCTTGTCGGCACGCGCCTTGTATTGCGCCCACAGATTGCTTAGCTCCCCGCTCCAGACCCGGTCCTTCTGCAGTTGCGAACCCAGTTTCTCCAGGCGCAGCTCAATCGCCTTGAGGTAGCGCGGCAGTTCCTTGAGCCATACCCCCGGGGTTTCCCGGACGAAGCCGGTATACACAAGGTTGCTCAATTGCTGCTTGATGTCGTTGAGTGCCACTGCCTGGGCCAGGTCGATCTTGCCCTTGAAGCGCTTTTGCAGGCCATGCCAGAGCTTGAGAATTTCCAGGGTCAGGCGAGCCAGGCGCTCGGCGTGCTCGGTCCAGCTGCCACGTTTGCGCTCAGCCAGTGAAGCCAGGCCGGCACCCTCGCGAGGCAAGGTGCTTTCTCCTTCAAGAATGCAGCTGTCGAGGCTGGCCAGGAGGATGTCCTCGACCAACGCTTCGACCCGCCCCAGCTCGCGGTACAGCAGCCCCAGCTCGGTCAAACCGGGGAGCTTGCCACGCAGGAACTTAGCCGGTTCGGCCAGTTGTTGCAGGAGCAGGCGCTGCAAGGCGCGTCGATGCTGGAATTCGGCCTCGGCCTGGGTCGAGAATCGCCCCTCCTTGACCGTGCCGTTTTCCTCAACCAGCGCCGGGTACACCGTCATCGACAGCCCGGCAATCTTCTGCTGGACCGTCTCGGCAACCTGGGCAAAGGCCTTGGCCTGCACCGGTTGCTGAGTTTTTTCGGTTTGCGCCACTGCCAATGCGGCTTGGCTGGCGGCGACGAAGCGTGCGGTCAGCTCGGTCAGGTCGCGACCTTCACCGAGGAACTTACCCTGACCATCGACCACTTCCAGGTTCATCTTCAGGTGATTGTCCACCTGGACGGCGGCCTCGGCCCAGGCTTCATCGCTGACCCGTGCCCCGGTCATGCGCAGCAGTTCACGCCCCAAAGCCTGCGGCAGCGAGCCCTCGGCGAAGGTCATACGCTGCAAGGCGGCCTTGACGAAGTCCGGAACCGGTACGAAGTTCTTGCGCAGCGCCTTGGGCAGGTTGCGCACCAGGGCAATGCATTTGGCTTCGAGCAAGCCCGGCACCAGCCACCCCAGGCGTTCGCCCGGCAGGCTTGGCAGCAACGGCGCGGGCACCCGCACGGTAACCCCATCACGCGGATGGTTGGGCTCAAAGTGGTAACTCAAGACCAGGCTCAAATCGCCCAGGCGCAGGGTGTCCGGGTACTGCGCGGCGGTCACTTCACTGGCTTCGCGGGCCAGCACGTCTTCCTCGCGCATGATCAGCAGTTGCGGGTCTTTCTGGCTGTTGACCCGGTACCAACTGTCGAAGGTCGCCGTCTGGTGGATCTCTGCTGGCAAGCGCGCTTCGTAGAAACCGTACAAGGTCTCTTCATCGGCAAGGATGTCACGACGCCGAGCCTTGGCTTCAAGCTCATCGAGTTGTTCAAGCAAGCGCCGGTTGGCGCTCAGGCACTTGGCCTTGGACTGGATCTCTCCGCCAACCAGCGCCTCGCGGATGAACAGTTCACGGGACATCACCGGGTCGATCGGGCCGAAATGCACCGGGCGACGACCGACCACGATCAGGCCAAACAGGGTTATCTGTTCATAGGCCACCACCTGTCCGCGCTTCTTCTCCCAATGTGGCTCGAAATGGTTCTTCTTGATCAGGTGTGTGGCCAGTGGCTCGATCCAGTCGGGCTCGATTTTGGCCACCATGCGCGCATAGAGTTTGGTGGTTTCAACCAGCTCGGCCGTCATGATCCATTGCGGACGCTTCTTGCCCAACCCCGAAGACGGATGCACCCAGAAGCGCCGCTGACGGGCGCCCAGGTAGTCGCCGTCTTCGCTCTTCTGGCCGATCTGGCTGAGCAGCCCGGAAAGAATCGCCTTGTGCAGTTTCGGGTAGTCCGCTGGTTCTTTATTGATGCTCAACTGCAGGTCACGGCAGATCAGGCTCAACTGCCGATGGGCATCTCGCCACTCACGCAGGCGCAGGTAGTTGAGGAAGTTCTTCCGGCACCAGTTACGCAGCGGGCTGGCGGTCAGGGCCTGGCGCTGCTCCTCGAAACCTCGCCACAGACTGACCAGCGCGGCGAAGTCCGAGTCGGCATCTTTCCACTGGGCATGGGCCTGATCGGCGGCTTGCTGACGCTCTGGTGGCCGCTCGCGTGGATCTTGCACCGACAAGGCGCTGGCGACGATCAACAGTTCATTGAGGCTGCCCTGTTTGGCACCTTCGAGCAGCATGCGCCCCAGCCGCGGGTCGACCGGCAAGCGCGCCAGCTGACGCCCGAGCGGAGTCAACTGGTTCTCGCGGTTGACCGCCGAAAGCTCCTGCAACAGGTTGAAGCCGTCGCTGATCGCCTTGCCATCCGGTGGTTCGATAAACGGGAAGGCATCGATCTCTCCCAGGCGCAGGTGCAGCATCTGCAGGATCACCGCCGCCAGGTTGGTGCGCAGAATCTCTGGGTCGGTAAATGCTGGCCGCGCATTGAAGTCTTCTTCACTGTACAGGCGCACACAAATGCCCGGTTCGACCCGGCCACAACGACCTTTACGCTGATTGGCACTGGCTTGGGAGACCGCCTCGATCGGCAGGCGCTGGACTTTGGCACGGTAGCTATAGCGGCTGATCCGCGCAGTGCCGCTGTCGATCACGTAGCGAATCCCCGGTACTGTCAATGAGGTTTCCGCCACGTTGGTCGCCAGCACGACACGGCGCCCCGGATGGGACTGGAAAATCTTCTGCTGCTCAGCCGGTGACAGCCGCGCATACAGCGGCAAAATTTCGGTGTGACGCAGTTGCGCCTTACGCAGCATGTCGGCAGCGTCGCGAATCTCGCGCTCACCGGGGAGAAACACCAGCACGTCACCAGGGCTCTTGCGTTCGCTGCGCTCGAAGGCGGCAATTTCGTCGAGGGTGGCGAGAATCGCCTGATCCACCGTCAGGTCATCCTCAACCCGGTTGCCCTCTTCGTCCTGCTCGCTGGTCAGTGGCCGGTACCAGGTTTCCACCGGGTAGGTGCGACCCGACACTTCGATGATCGGTGCATCGTTGAAGTGTTTGGAGAAACGCTCCAGGTCAATGGTCGCCGAGGTGATGATGACCTTGAGGTCCGGACGCCGTGGCAGCAGGGTCTTCAGGTACCCGAGCAGGAAGTCGATGTTGAGGCTGCGTTCGTGGGCTTCGTCGACGATGATGGTGTCGTAGCGCTCAAGAAAACGGTCATGCTGGGTTTCGGCCAGGAGGATACCGTCAGTCATCAGCTTGACCAGGGTGTTGGCGTCGCTCTGATCCTCGAAACGCACCTGGTAACCGACCAGCGCCCCCAACGGCGTGCCGATTTCTTCAGCCACGCGTGTGGCGACGCTACGCGCGGCAATACGCCGTGGCTGGGTATGGGCAATCAGGCCATGTTGGCCGCGCCCCAGTTCCAGGCAGATCTTCGGCAACTGGGTGGTTTTACCCGAACCGGTTTCACCGGCGATGATCAGTACCTGATGCTCGGCCAGCACCTTTTTGATCTCATCACGCTTGGCGGCAATCGGCAAGCTGTCGTCGTAGCGGATGCTCGGCACACTGAGCTTGCGCGCGGTGACCTGGGCGCATGACGCCTGGACTTTCTCGACCCACTGGGCCAGCTTGGCCTCGTCCGGGCGCTTGCGCAGTTCATGCAACTGCCGCCGTAAGCGATGACGCTCGGCAATCATGGCGTGGTCGAGGTTTTTCAGCAGTTGATCGATAGCGTGGTCAGTCATGGGGGCTTTTTAGTCGTGCAGGTGAGCCTGCTTTTTCATGATCGGCATATAAAGGGCTGCGATTGTCGCAGATTTGCCCCGCCTCGGCACGGCTGCTGCTCGCCAGATGATTGTTTAGTCGTGAGCAATCTGAAGGTATACAAAGGCTGATTTAATGAACCTTCGCTGGCATGGGAGTATCCAGCCATGACTTCGCCCCTGTGCTTGCCCCGCCCGCTGTTGCGCCCTTCGTTCCCGAAGGTGCGGGCTCGCTCTGGGGAAAACCCGCTGGTTCACGTAATTCTCGCCTTCTGGGCCTTGTGGCATTGCCGCCATGCCCGCCCACCTGACGCCTTTCTCGTTCTGCACTGAACCGTACGGCTAAGCTTTAGCCGACCTTCCTTGTCGATGACTGTCGCCCTTTGGCACAGACAGTCCTGTGCGCCTGCAGGCGCGAGCGAGAACATCATGCACTTTGCCCCCATCGAACAGGCCCGAACGTTTCTGGCTGCCAACCCTGACATCGAGATGATCGAGCTGTTCATCCTCGACGCCAACGGTGTGCCGCGCGGCAAGCTGTTGCACCGCGAAGAGTTGCTGGCCGTGTATGAAAGCGGTCGGCCTCTGCCCAGCACCATTCTCGGCCTGACCCTCAATGGTGACGATGTCGAAAACTCCGGCTTGGTCTGGGACGTCGGTGATATCGACTGCCGTGCCTATCCGCTGGAAAACAGCCTGGTGCGTTTGCCCTGGCGGCAGATTCCGACCGCGGCGCTGCAAGTGAGCATGCACCCGACCGAAGGCATGCCAGCGACCATCGCTGACCCGCGCCACCTGCTGGTCAAGGTCATCGATGCGCTCAAGGCCGAGGGCTATCACCCGGTCATGGCCTGCGAACTGGAGTTTTACCTGCTCGATCAGCAACGCGACCATCAAGGGCACCCGCAACCGGCGCTGGACAGTGACGGCGGACGTCCGCGTGGCACCCAGGTCTATGGCTTGCGCGAGCTGGAACAGATCGAACCGTTCCTCGCCGATCTCTATAGCGCCTGCAAGGCCCAAGGCATCCCGGCGCGCACCGCCATTTCCGAATACGCCCCCGGCCAGGTTGAAATCACCCTGGAGCATGGCGATGCCTTGCTGGCGATGGACCAGGCCGTGCGCTACAAGCGCCTGGTCAAAGGTGTAGCACACAAGCACGGTATGCAGGCCTGTTTCATGGCCAAGCCCTTCGACCATCTGGCCGGGACCGGCATGCACATGCACGTGAGCCTGGCCGATGCCCAGGGCAACAACCTCTACGCCAGTGACGACAAGGCCGGCACGCCGCTGCTGCGCCAGTCGGTAGCCGGCATGCTCAAACACCTGCTCGATTCGTTGCTGCTTTTCTGCCCCAACGCCAACTCCTACCGGCGCTTTCAGGCCAACAGTTATGCGCCCCTGGCACCGACCTGGGGCGTCGACAACCGCACCGTGAGCCTGCGCGTTCCCGGCGGCCCGGCCAACAGCCGACATATCGAACACCGTATTTGCGGCGCCGATGCCAACCCTTACCTGGCGGCAGCGGCGATCCTCGCCGGTATCCACCACGGCATCCGCCAGCAGCTCGACCCAGGTGCGCCGATCGAAGGCAACGGCTACGCCCAGGCCAAGGAACTGCTGCCCACCGACTGGCTCACCTCGCTCAAGGCCCTGGAAAGCTCAGAGTGGGCGCGTGAAGCCTTCGGTGAAGCCTTCCTTGGTGTCTACCTGGCGGTCAAACGTGCCGAGTACCGACAGTTCATGGCCGAAGTCGGCGAACAGGACTGGCGCTGGTACCTGACCCAGGCCTGATCCCTTTTATTTTTGCGCCAAGGACTTTTTATGAACGCAGCCGTGAACGCCAGCACTGCCCTACGCAGTGCCTCCTACTACACCGCCAGCCTTAACGACACCACCCAGTACCCGACGCTCAAAGGCACGGTCAAGGTCGACGTCGCAATCATCGGCGGTGGTTTTACCGGTGTCGCCAGCGCCGTCGAGCTGGCTGAACGCGGCCTGAAGGTCGCTATTGTCGAGACCAACCGGATTGGTTGGGGCGCCAGCGGGCGCAATGGCGGCCAGGTCACCGGCAGCCTGTCGGGTGACGAAGCCATGCGTAAACAGATGCGCGAAAAGCTTGGCGAAGACGTCGATGACTTCATCTGGCATTTGCGCTGGCGCGGGCATCAGATAATCGAACAACGGGTCGAACGCTACGGCATTGCCTGCGACCTCAAGCGCGGTCACCTGCATGCGGCGATGAAAGCCTCACACATGGGTGAACTGCAAGCCTTCGAAGCTGAGGCGCAGCGCCGGGGCATGGGCGATCAGGTGCAACTGCTCGACCAAAAGGCCATGGCCGAACACCTGCAGAGCCCACTGTACCTGGGCGCCTTGAAGAACCTGCGCAACCTGCACCTGCACCCGCTCAACCTGTGCCTAGGCGAAGCGCGCGCGGCGCACAGCCTGGGGGCGTTGATCTTCGAAAACTCCGAGGTGCTGGAGATTATCCATGGCGATCAGCCGGCAATTGTCACCGCTCAGGGTCGGGTTGAAGCCAAGCAGATTCTGTTGGCCGGTGACGTCTATCACAAACTGGAAAAGCCTCAGCTCAAAGGCAAAATCTTCCCGGCCATGGGTGGCATCGTCACCACCGCGCCACTGGGCGATCTGGCCGCGCAGATCAACCCTCAGGACCTGGCGGTGTATGACTGCCGCTTTGTCCTCGACTATTACCGCCTGACGGCGGATGGGCGCTTGTTGTTTGGCGGTGGCGCCAACTATTCAGGCCGTGATTCGCGGGATATCGCAGGCGAACTACGCCCGTGCATCGAGCGCACGTTCCCGGCACTCAAGGGCGTGCCGATCGAGTTCCAGTGGAGTTGTGCCATGGGTATTGTGGTCAATCGAATTCCGCAGCTGGGCAAGCTTTCTGACAATGTCTGGTACTGCCAGGGCTACTCCGGGCACGGCATTGCCACCAGCCACATCATGGGCGAAATCATGGCCGAAGCCCTGACCGGAACGCTGGAGAAATTCGATACCTTTGCCGGCTGCAAACACATCAAGGTGCCCATGGGCGATGTGCTGGGCAATCCGATATTGGCGGCGGGGATGTGGTACTACCAGATGCTTGAAAAGCTGCGCTGAAGTCGCTGGGGCAGATTCACCGGTCCGACGTCCCGGTGAATCCGCCCCGACAACTATCAGGCGATCTTTTTCAGACCCAACTTTTTCAGCTCTTCATCACGCAGTTCGCGACGCAGGATCTTGCCAACGTTGGTGGTCGGCAACGCATCACGGAACTCAATGTAACGCGGCACCTTGTAGCCGGTGACATTGGCACGCATGTGCTCCATCACCTGCTCTTTGGTCAACGTCACACCCGGTCGGGCGACGATAAACAGCTTGATCACTTCACCGGACTTCTCGTCAGGCACGCCAATGGCCGCACACTGCAGTACACCTGGCAGCGCTGCCAGTACGTCTTCAAGCTCGTTGGGATAGACGTTGAAGCCGGACACCAGAATCATGTCCTTCTTGCGGTCGACAATGCGCATGTAGCCATCAGGCTGGATGAAAGCGATGTCACCGGTCTTCAACCAGCCTTCGCTGTCGAGGATTTCGCTGGTAGCATCCTGACGCTGCCAGTAGCCCTTCATTACCTGTGGGCCTTTGACGCACAACTCACCGACCTCGCCCAGCGCCAGCTCGATACCCGCGTCATCAACGATCTTGCACAGGGTCGAAGGCACCGGAATGCCAATGGTCCCGATCTGATTATGCGTGGCCGGGTTGACGGTCGCTACCGGGCTGGTTTCGGTCATCCCGTAACCTTCGCAGATCGCGCAACCGGTTACCGCTTTCCAGCGCTCGGCGACACTCAACTGCAAGGCCATGCCACCGGACAAGGTGATTTTCAGCGCCGAGAAATCCAGCTTGCGGAACGCTTCGTTGTTGCACAGGGCAACGAACAAGGTATTCAAGCCGACAAAGCCGCTGAACTTCCACTTCGACAACTCCTTGACCATCGCCGACAAGTCGCGCGGGTTGCTGATCAGGATGTTATGGTTGCCGATCAGCATCATTGCCATGCAATGAAAGGTGAAGGCATAGATGTGATACAGCGGCAACGGGGTGATCAGAATTTCGCAACCTTCATTGAGGTTGGAGCCCATCAGCGCCCGGCACTGCAGCATATTGGCCACCAGGTTACGGTGGGTGAGCATGGCGCCCTTGGCCACCCCGGTGGTGCCGCCGGTGTACTGCAACACGGCAACATCATTGCTGTCGGGGCTGGCATCCTTCACCGGCTGGCCAGCACCTTTGCTCAACACGTCGTTGAACTTCAGGGCCTTGGGCAAGTGATAGGCCGGGACCATTTTCTTCACGTACTTGATCACGCTGTTAATCAACAGGCGTTTTACCGGTGGCAGCATATCGGCCACTTCGGTGACAATAACGTGCTTGATCTGGGTCTTGGGCACTACCTTTTCCGCCAGGTGCGCCATGTTGGCCAGGCACACCAGCGCTTTGGCGCCGGCATCATTGAACTGGTGCTCCATTTCCCGTGCGGTATACAGCGGGTTGGTGTTCACCACGATCAGGCCTGCACGCAAGGCGCCAAAGACCGCCACCGGGTACTGCAGCAGGTTGGGCAGTTGCACGGCGATGCGATCGCCGGGCTGCAGGTCGGTATGATTTTGCAGGTAGGCGGCAAAGGCCCCCGACAACTCATACAACTGGCCGTAGGTAATGGTTTTGCCCAGGTTGCTAAAGGCTGGTTTGTCAGCAAAGCGTTGGCAGGACTGTTTCAATACTGCCTGGATATTCGGGTACTCGTCGGGGTTGATTTGCGCCGCAACCCCGGCTGGGTACTTATCCTTCCAAAAATTTTCGATCATGGAAGCCCACTCCTCCAGCACCAGCGAATTCTTCACCGCAGTCGATGCGATTATTATTGATATAAGATTACGGTTTATTGCAAACAGATAATCAGAAGCGGGCCGAGAGTAGCAGCTTTGCCAAGGGTCGCCTAGAGCCAAAGCAGCCCAAACAGTCACAAAAGTGACTCTTGATCATTTAATAGTCATTTTTAGAGTAAAAAGACTAAAGCGGCGAGTTTCAAGCTGCAAGCTGCAAGCTGAGCACGTTGTTCAGGCTTGCACATCTTGCAGCTTGCGGCGTATCGCCTGCCCCAGCCGTCAGGCGATATCGCGCAGTTCCCGGCGCAGAATCTTGCCCACCGCGGTCATCGGCAACGAGTCGCGCAAGACGATGTGCTTGGGCACTTTGTAGCCGGTGAAGTTGGCTTTGCAGTAGGCCTTGAGCTCTTCCAGGCTGACCCCGCCTTCACGCGGCACTACAAAGAGTTTCACCGCTTCACCGGAGCGTTCGTCCGGGATGCCGATCACTGCGCAGTTGGCCACCTGCGGATGCCCCATGACCACCTCTTCGATCTCGTTCGGGTACACGTTGAAACCCGAAACAATGATCATGTCTTTCTTGCGATCGACTATCCGGGTAAAGCCGTCTGGGTCGATCACGGCGATGTCACCGGTCTTGAACCAGCCCTCGCTATCGAGCGACTCGGCGGTGGCTTGCGGATGCTGCCAGTAGCCTTTCATCACTTGCGGGCCTTTGATACACAGCTCGCCACGCTCCCCCATCGCCAGCTCGTGACCTTCATCATCGATGACCTTGAACGCCGTTTCCGGCACCGGAATACCCACGGTCCCCAGGCGCGCCAACTTGCCATACGGGTTAGTGCTGGCAACCGGCGAGGTTTCAGTCAGGCCATAGCCTTCGACAATGCGACAACCCGTCAGGCTTTCCCAGCGCTCAGCGGTGGCGGTGACCAAGGCGGTGCCACCGGAGTTGGTGACTTTCAGCGCAGAGAAATCCAGGTTCTTGAATTCAGGGTGATTCATCAGCGCGACGAACAAAGTGTTCAGGCCGAGCAACCCGGAGAATTTCCACTTCTTCAGCTCTTTGATAAAGCCGGGAATGTCACGGGGGTTGGTGATCAGTACGTTGTGGTTGCCAGTCACCATCATGCACATGCAATTGGCGGTAAAAGCATAGATATGGTAGAGCGGCAGTGGTGCAATCATCACCTCCTGCCCTTCTTTGATCAGGCGCTGGCCGTCATCGCCATGCTGAGAGAAGCACGCCAGCACCTGGAGCATGTTGGCGACCAGGTTGCCATGGGTCAGCATCGCGCCTTTGGCAAGGCCCGTGGTACCGCCGGTGTACTGCAACACGGCAATATCATCGAGGCCCAGCGCCACCTGCTTGGGCACCACCCCACGCCCTTGGCTGAGCGCGGCCTTGAACGGTACGGCCTGAGGCAGCTGATAGTCCGGGACCATCTTCTTGACCTTGGCCACGATGGTATTGACCAGCCAGCCCTTGGCCGCCGGCAGCATGTCGCCCATCTTCGCTTCGATGAGAAATTCAAGGTTGGTATCGGGCAGAACTTCCTGTACCAATTTGCCGAACATGTTCAGGTACACCAGCGCACGGGCACCGGAGTCCTTGAACTGATGGCGCATTTCCCGGGCGGTGTACAGCGGATTGGTATTGACCACGATCAGCCCAGCACGCAGGGCGCCGAACACCGCGATCGGATACTGCAGCACATTGGGCATTTGCACCGCGATACGGTCGCCAGGCACCAAGTCGGTGTGTTGCTGCAGATAGGCGGCAAAGGCCGCCGAGTGACGTTCCAGTTCGGCGTAGCTCAGGGTCACCCCAAGGTTGCTGAACGCCGGGCGGTCAGCAAATTTCTTGCACGAGCGTTCGAAGACTTCGACAACAGACTTGTAAGCATTCATGTCAATATTCGAAGGCACGCCTGCGGGGCGCTTGTCATTCCAGAAATCAGCCTGCATTTATTCTTGTCCTCATACCTGAGCCGTTCCGGCCCCCTATCCCTGCTTGGCGAAGGAGGTGTTGTGCCGACGTTAGCAGGTATGCCGCAGGTGGCAAATATGCCAAGGGCTGTCATTTACATTATGAATCTTGTTTGTCGCTGCCCTGCAATCGCACGTGTGGGTTATACACTGAGCTGACTCGACACTCTGTGCGCACAAGGACTCGCCATGCACCACGATGCGTTCTGGCTACCGGCCAGCGATCACTGCAGCCTGTATGTCTACCAATGGCTGCCCAGCACGCCGATCAAAGCGGTGGTACTGCTGGCCCACGGCATGGCCGAGCATGCCGGGCGCTACCAGCGCCTGGGCGAAGCGTTGAGCGCGGCCGGCTATGCACTGATTGCCCACGACCAGCGCGGCCATGGCCGCACCGCCGAGCTCGGCACCCTTGGCCTGTTCGCCAGGCGCGATGGCTGGAGCGCGGTGGTCAACGACCTGGGACTGCTCAGCCAACACATTGGCCAGCAATTCCCCGGCACGCCCGTATTCCTCTTCGGTCACAGCATGGGCAGCTATATTGCCCAGGCCTACCTGATGCACCACGGTGCCAGCCTGCAAGGGGCGATTCTCAGCGGTTCGAACTTCCAGCCACCGGCGCTGTACCGCACGGCCTGCGTGATTGCCCGCTTCGAGGCCTGGCGCCAGGGGCCTCTGGGCCACAGTGCGCTGATCGAGTGGTTGTCGTTTGGCTCGTTCAACAAGGCCTTCAAACCAACCCGCACTGCCTTCGACTGGCTCAGCCGCGACAACGCCGAGGTCGACCGCTACGTGGCCGACCCGCTGTGCGGCTTTCGCTGCAGCAACCGCTTGTGGATTGATCTATTGATGGGCCTTGAGCAAATCAGCCTGCCGGCCAACCTCAAACAGATCGATCCTAACCTGCCAATCCTGGTGATGGGCGGTGAATGTGATCCGGTCAGTGCCGGCAAACGTCTCAAGGATCTGGCCGGTGCTTTGCGCCTGGCCGGCAACCAGCATGTTCAGTTGCAGCTGTACCCTAACGCACGACATGAACTGCTCAATGAAACCAACCGTGACGAGGTCACGGCCGCAATCATCGACTGGTTGGAGCAGGCCCTGGCCCTTGGCCGCCCTGCCCGCAGCGAGTGACGGCCGCCCCCGCCCCCAGCAGGAACCGAATCGATGACCCAGGTCACCAACACGCCCTACGAAGCCCTTGAAGTCGGCCAGACCGCCAGTTTCAGCAAGACCGTCGAAGAACGTGACATCCAGCTGTTTGCTGCCATGTCCGGTGACCATAACCCGGTGCACCTGGATGCCGAGTTCGCCGCCAAGAGCATGTTCAAGGAGCGCATCGCCCACGGTATGTTCAGCGGTGCGCTGATCAGTGCTGCGGTGGCCTGCGAACTGCCAGGGCCAGGCACCATTTATCTGGGTCAGCAGATGAGCTTTCAGAAGCCGGTCAAGATCGGTGACACCCTGACCGTGCGCCTGGAAATCCTCGAGAAATTGCCAAAGTTCAGGGTGCGCATCGCCACCCGTGTGTTCAACCAGAACGATGAGCTGGTAGTCGATGGCGAGGCTGAGATCCTCGCCCCGCGTAAACAGCAGACCGTTGAACTGGTGAGCCCGCCACCGATCACCATCGGTTAAGGCTTACAGCTCGCTCAGGCGCCGCTCGATGTAACGTCGTTCGGCACCTTGCGAGGTCAGCCCCCAAGCGGTTTGGTACGCCTCTCGCGCCTGTTCGCGCCGCCCCAACTGCCGACACAGCTCGGCACGGGCGGCATGAGCCAGGTGATAGTCCAGCAACTGACCGCGCGCCAGAATCGCCTCGACCGCCAGCAATCCTGCCTGGGGTCCATCGCGACGCGCCAGCGCCGCTGCGCGATTGAGCTCCACCACCGGTGAAGGCCAGCCACGCAGCAAGACGTCGTACAAACCGACAATCTCCTGCCAATCGGTCTCTTGCGCACTGGCCGCTTCGGCATGCACCGCAGCGATCGCTGCCTGCAGGCTGTACACCCCGAATTGCTGGCTGCGCAAAGCCTGTTGCACCAGATGGCTACCTTCAGCAATCAACTGGCGATTCCACAAGCTACGGTCTTGCTCATCGAGCACGATCAGTTCGCCCTTTTCATCGCTGCGCGCCGCCTGGCGCGAGGCCTGTAACAGCATCAAGGCGAGTAAACCCAGCACCTCCGGGTCAGGCAGCAATTGCTGCAACAAACGCCCCAGACGGATCGCCTCGTCGCTCAGATCATTGCGCATCAGCAGGTCGCCCGTCGACGCTGAATAGCCCTCGTTAAAGACCAGATAGATAACGCGCAATACGCTGTCCAGGCGTTCGGGCAATTCGCCCAGCGACGGTACCTGATAGGGAATCCGCGCATCGCGGATCTTGGCCTTGGCGCGGACGATGCGTTGGGCAATGGTCGCCGGGCTCTGCAGGAATGCCCGGGCGATTTCCTCGGTGGTCAGGTCGCAGACTTCACGCAACGTCAGTGGTACCTGGGCATCGGCAGCCAGTGCCGGGTGACAACAGGTGAAGATCAGGCGCAGGCGATCATCTTCCAGCTCCTCGTCTTTCACGTCATCCTCCTGCTGAGCTTGCAGCGCCACCATCAATTGCCCCTGTGAGCGGTCGAAACGGGCACGCCGACGCAAGCTATCGATGGCCTTGAAGCGTCCGGCAGACACCAGCCAGGCCCGCGGATTGGCAGGGATGCCGTCGCGCTGCCAACGCTCCACTGCAACAAAAAACGCTTCATGCATGGCTTCCTCGGCCAGGTCGAAATCACCCAGCAAGCGAATCAGCGTCGCCAGGATACGTCGCGACTCATGCTTGTAGACCGACTCGACCTCGGCCTGCACCTGAACCTGCGTGGTCATCAGCCTGGCATCTGGGTGGTAACCAATGCCACCAGGCGATCCAGGCTTTCCCCCCAACCGCGATAAAAGCCCATTTCTTCATGGGCCAAGCAATCTGCGGCATTCCAATGCCAGGCACGTGCGCTGTACTGGGTCTTGCCCTGGACATCCTCGAAGGTCACCACCGCAGTCATAAAGGCTCGATTCGAAGGTACCCAACCCGGCCCGAAGGCATCGGTGAAGACAATTCGCGCCGGAGCAACAATTTCCAGGAATACACCCTGATTGGGGTATTCGGTGCCGTCAGGTGCGCGCATCACCGTGCGAAACAAGCCCCCCACCCACAACTGCATTTCGCACAAGGGTGTGGTCATGCCATTGGGCCCCCACCACTGCGCCAACAAATCGGGTTCGGTCCAGGCCCTGAAAACCTTGCTGCGTGGCGCATCGATCAGGCGGGTGAGGGCCAGTTCATGCAGGACAGTCCCGGGCGGGTGAAGGCTCATGTGTTGGTCTCCTTCGGTTCATGATTGCAAGTCGCGGATCGGCCTCACTTCAACACTGCCGACCCTGGCGGCAGGTATGCCCTTGGCAATGTTCAAGGCTTCATTCAGGTCGCGGGCATCGACCAGATAGAAACCGGCCAGTTGCTCTTTGGTTTCGGCAAAAGGACCATCGGTCAGGCTCATGTGACCACCCCGCATGCGCACCGTGGTAGCCGTCTGTACCGGTTTCAACGCTTCGGCGGCGAGCATCCGGCCACTGCCCTGGATCGACTCGGCGTACGCCATACATTCGGCGTCGGCGGGGCTGTCAGGCAAGCTGTGCAGCAGACCTTCTTCACAGTAGACCAGGCAAAGGTATTTCATTGTCGTCTCCACAGCAGATGCTCACTATGACTGTAGATCGCGCTGTTGGTGAAAGCGCGAATTGGCATAATCCACGGCGCTTTCAGCTCAAGGCTTGAGCGAAAACAGGGCGGCGCCGGTTTCCATGTCGAAAGGCGCTGACCAATGTTCGTGAATCACCTTCCATTGCCCGCCGATACGCTGGTAGCCGACCGTGGCGCGCATGTAGCAGCTTTTATCCTCACCGCCCTCTTCTACCGGCGGGCCACAACGATTGAGCCAGTGGGCAAACGCCAGGTCTGGCGTGGCATGCACCTGCAGTTGCTCCATCTCGAAGACCATCTCGCCGGGGCAATGCTCCATACAGCTTTGCCAATGGGCGGTGTAGGCAGCCTTGCCTTTGAACTGCAGTTCTTTGATGGCATCGAAGGCGAGAATATCGTCGGCGTAAGGTGCGGTTATTTTGGGAATATCGCGGGCGCGGACGGCGGGAATCCAGGCTTCGATGAGTTGACGGATTTCGTTCTCGGCGGCACTGCTCATGGTCGTGTCCTCTGAAATTCGACAGGTACATAGCGCCGAGTAAATCGACGCGTTCACAGATGGTCGAATGTCGGCGCGAGGAATCGACAGCCGCTGCGCAATATTTTCCTGTTGTGCTTAGCGGCGCTCCAGCGGCAGCCAGATCTCCATCACGCTACGGCTGTCAAACGGCTTGAAATCCTTGCCATAGCGCTCGAATTCAGGCGCTTGTGCAACCCGCTCGCCAGACGTCGGCAGCCAATCGTTCCAGATCGACTGAAAGGTCGCCTTAAGGGTGTCGACGCTGCCATGGTGTTCGAACACCGCATAGCGCTGGGGCGTGAGCTCAACGTGCTGAAAGTCGGCGGGCAACACCTCGACGTTCGCCACCTGGACCCCGGCGATATAGTCGAAATTGCCTTTGCCATCGGCGTTACAACACACGCCGTAAGTGTGTTCCTGGACTTGTCCGGGCACCCGTCCGATGTAAGGTTCAAAGCGCTGCCACAGCGCAGGAATCCCATCAGTCGTGGACTGGCTAAAGCGCCCGCCAATACCGGCGATGATAATGGCCTGAGCGTTTTCATAACGGGCGGGCTCGAGTGCTTGCTGATTGGCGTTAGACATATCCTTTGCCTCATTCAATGATGCGTTGAGCTACCCAGGCATTGCAGGGCAGCGGGGTCGTCCGCTAGCGTAGTCGCAATTATGCTTATGCGGAACCGAGCCATGGCCCTGATTGCCGAACCTTTGCACCGCTGCGGCCTGGTCGAGTCATCCTGGGTGCGTGCCAGTGCCGCGAGCTTTGCCCGCCACACCCATGATGAGCTGGTGCTAGGTGCCAATCTGTGCGGGCACGAGCGCATCTGGCTGGATGGTAACGAGCTAGAAGTACCGCCCGGCGCCGTGACCCTGTACAACCCACTTGCAGTGCAAGGCTCGACCTTTGGCCCGCAAGGTGTCGAGTACATCAGCCTGCACCTGGATGTCAGCGCCTTGCAGCGATTTATCGGTGACAACAACCTGGGGCCCACCCAGGGTTGTCCAACCTTCGAACAAGGGGTGTTGCAACAACCGGCGCTGTACCGCTCGATCGTAGGCTTTGCCACAGCCTCCACCGAGGATGAACAGGAAGCAGCGTTGCTGCAGCTGCTGGCCGAACTGTTCGCACAAGCGCCGGCGGCCAATGGCGAGCAGGTACCGGCCATTGAACACAGTGTGACGTTTATGCGCGGCCACTTACATGAGCGTGTGGCGCTGGATCAGCTGGCGCAAGCGGCGCAAATGAGCAAGTTCCACTTCGTGCGCTGTTTCAAGAAAGCCACAGGCCTGGGACCGTTGCAGTACCACATGCAGCTGCGCCTGATCGAAGCCCGCCGGCGGTTGCGCGCAGGTGCCCACCCCAGGGAGGTTGCCTTGGCCCTGGGCTTTTATGACCAAAGCCACTTCATCAATGCCTTTGGCCGGGTGATGGGCACCACCCCGCAGGCGTATTCAGCGACTTTTCGGCGCGGCTGAATAAAACAAGAGCCCCGGGTGGGGCTCTCGCTCAATATCATGGAAGGAAGCCACTGCCGGCTGAACGCTTGGCGCGTTTAGCGGCACGCTTTTCATCGGCGCTTCTCAGCGGCTTCTTCTTGGCCATCTTTTTCGCATCAAGACCTTTCATCTCAAAGATCCTCCGGCCTGACGGCACCTGCACATGGGTGCTCCGACTGATTATAGACCCGCGGTGGCAGCCGGTAGGGCGAGGATGAACTCGCGGTAACCGGAAACAATCACGTACACCGCGAAGTAGCAGAAAATCGCCGCCGAAAGCAGATAGGACCAGGTCAGCAATCGCTGCCCCAGCAACCGGCCGCCATGACTGGCAATCAGGCACAGAGACAGACACCAGAGCAGCCCTGCGGCGAAGAAACCGGACAGGAACAAACTTGCCTCCATCACGCTGCCGCCACCGGAACGGGAAATCAGCACACCGCCTACTGCGGCAAACCAGAGGATCGCACTGGGTGACGACATGGCCAGAAAGATCCCGCGCAGAAACTCCCGCCAGGACGATTCCACGACCACCTCGCCTGGCTGCACCTGCCCATCCCCGCGCCAGGCTGCCAGCAACATCTTTACCGCGAACCACACCAGCAACATCGATCCGCCCAGCCACAAGACCCAGCGCACGGCTTCGAACTGCAGCAGCACCGTCATCCCGGCCAAGGCCGCCAGGGCGTAGACCAGATCACCGACGCAGGTACCCAATCCTAGCCAGAAGCCCTGGAGAAAACCGCGCTGCATGGCCAAGGTGATCATGGCGATATTGGCAATGCCGATATCCAGGCACAGGGAAAGACTGAGGAGAAATCCGTTGGAGAAAGGCATCGGGCGTTCCATACACAGCATTGAGGGCAGGCGCTATTAAAGCGGGAATGATGTGAGCTGTATTGGAAGAAATTGCCCTTCGCGCTCTGGGGCCACACGGCTCCTGGTAACTTCGCCGGCCCCTCTAAACACCCAGTATCTGCGCATAACGCTGCCGATCAATGTTGGCTCCACTCAAGATCACCGCTACCTTGCGCCCGTGCTGGCGCTCACGCTCTTGTACCAACGCGGCCAAGCCTGCCGCCCCCGCGCCTTCGGCGGTGTTGTGGGTATCTTCGTGATAGATGCGCATGGCCTGGGCGATTTCCGCGTCGCTGACCCGCACGATCCGCGCCGCGTGCTGATGGATGATTTCGAAGGCTTCAGGCACTGGCAGGCGGCAGGCCATGCCATCGGCGAAGGTGTTGGCCGTGGCGGTGGTAACGATGTGGCCTTGCTCGACGCTCAAGGCAAAGGCATCAGCAGCGCTGGACACCACACCAACGATTTCGGTGCGCAGGCCCAGCAGGTTACGCGCCTGGATCAGCCCGCAAATGCCCGAACCCATGCCGATCGGTACGTAGACACAGTCAAGATCGGCAACCGCTTCAAACAGCTCCAGGGCATAAGTGGCCACCCCGCGCACCAGCTGCGGGTGGAACGAGGGGACCATTTCGTAATTGTGTTGTTGCGCCTGGCGCGCAGCCTCTTCTCGGGATTGGTCAAAATCGGCGCCATGCTCGATCAACTCTGCGCCAAGGGCTCGCATCGCCGCGTTTTTCTCTTCAGAGTTGCCGTGCGGCACAACAATGATGATCGGCAGCCCGGCGTTACGTGCCGCCAGGGCCATGCTCTGGCCATGATTGCCACGGGTGGCGGTGACCAGCCCGCGCACCTGTGGCTTTTGTGCCAGCAGCCACTGCACATACAGCAGGCCGCCACGCACCTTGAAGGCACCGGTCGGCGCATGGTTCTCATGCTTGACCCAGACTTCGCAACCCAGCCGCTCGGCCAGCCGTGGCCAAGCATACTGAGCAGTGGCAGGCACACTGGCATGTACCAGATGAGCGGCTTCACGCAGGGCAGTCAGGTCGAACATGGATCACCTCGGCAGCAATGGGTTTGACCTGATCCTAGCGCCGGGCCATTGTATGGGTAAAACCTTATATTGCATGGCCGACAATAAATGTGGACCCCTACGCTCGCCGACACCAAACAACCCCGCTACCTGGCCCTGGTCGATGCCATTGCCCAGGCCATCGAGCGTGGAGAACTGCAGGTCGGAGCACGGCTGCCACCACAACGGCGTCTGGCCTGGGCGCTGGGTCTCAACCCCAGCACCACCCAGCAGGCTTACCGTGAGGCCGCCGCCCGGCATCTGGTCAGCGGCGAGGTGGGTCGCGGTACTTATGTGCTGGCGGGCAGCAAGGAAGCCACGCTGTTTCAGCTCAAGCACACGCCATTGCAACCACAACTGATCGACCTGTCGACCAATGTGCCAGTGATCGATCCCGACAACCACGACATCGAATCCACCCTGCAGGCACTGCTAGCGGATGGAGAGGTGCGCAGCCTGGAGCACTACCTGAGCGCCGACATGCTGCTGTTGGCGCGCCTACAAGGTGCTGCCTGGCTGAGCAATCGCGGGCTGCACCTGAACGCAAGCCAAATGCTGTTGTGTGGCGGTGCCCAGCAAGCGCTGTTCAGCTTGCTGCTGTCGCTGTGCCAGGCTGGCGAGCCGGTGCTGGTCGAAGCCTTGACAGCGCCAGGCATCAAGGCCGCCTGTCGCCAGTTGCGCCTGCCCCTGCACGGCATTGCCCAGGACCGGCAAGGGGTCCTCGCTGACGACCTGGATCGGGTCGCACGGGCAACCGGCGCCCGGGTTGTGGTCCTGACGCCAAGCCTGCAGAACCCTACCGGCGCCTGCATGAGTCGCGAGCGCCAGCAGGCCATTGCCGAAGTGGTGCATCGCCATGGCCTGCTGCTGATCGAAGATGATGTGTATGGCGCCCTGACCGACCAGCCGCCCTTGTGGCCGTTGTTGGGCCCGTACGGAATGCTGATCAGCAGCCTGTCGAAGACCGTTGCAGCTGGTTTGCGCCTGGGCTGGATTGTCGCTGACCCCGCGCTGCTGAGCAAAATCGATCCGCACGCCCAGGCCACACACTGGCAGGTGTCGCCGCTGAACCTGCAGATCGCCTGCCGCTGGATCAGCGATGGCAGCGCCAGCCGCCGCCTGGCCTGGCAACGTGCCGAAGTTGAACAACGCTGGCGCCTGGCGCGCAAACTGCTGGGCAGTGAACGGATCTTCGGTCAGCAGCCTGCACCGCACATCTGGGTAAGCTGCCCGATCCCGGCGCAATCCGTGGTGCAGCGCTGCCGGGCCACTGCCGTCGAGGTAGTCCCCGCTGATGTATTTGCAGTAAAACAGAACGACGTGCAAGCGCTGCGCATCAGCCTGTCTGCTGCCAACAGCCGTGCAGAACTGAAGCAGGCCCTGGAGCGCGTGGTCCAGGCCATGGAGGTGCAATGAGTGAGTTTTTCCGTCAGGCCGAGCAGTTTCTCGCCGCGCTCGACCCGAAATGGGCCAGCCATGTACAGGCCATTGGCCCGTGCCTGCATCAGCCGCGTCCCGAGCGTGATCCGTATCAAGCGCTGGTGCGCGCCATCGCCTATCAGCAACTGCACGTCAAGGCCGGCGACGCGATTCTCGGGCGGTTTCTCGCGCTTTACCCTGGCACGGACTTCCCGAGCCCCGAACAGGTCTTGGCCACGTCGACCGAACAGCTGCGCGCCTGCGGATTCTCTGCCAGCAAGATGACCACTATCCAAGGCATCGCCAAGGCGCGTCAGGACGGTTTGGTACCAGACCATCAAGAGGCCCTGAGCCTGGATGACGAGCAGTTGATCGAGCGTCTGGTCAGTTTGCGTGGTGTCGGCCGCTGGACGGTTGAGATGCTACTGATCTATACCCTCGAACGTATGGACATCCTGCCCGCCGATGACTTTGGCGTACGCGAGGGCTACCGGCGCCTGCAAGGGCTGGATAGCCAACCCACCCGCCGGAAGATGGCCGAGCTGGGCAATGCCTGGCGGCCTTACCGCACCATTGCTTCCTGGTACCTGTGGCGGGTGCCGAGTTCGCGAGTTTGAACGCAAGACCCGGAGTTCTTTCAGGCACCCTGCCCCGCAACCTGAACGCATTGATCCTGCGCATGAGACGACTGGTATGAGCCAAGGCAAACCCCGCATCAGCGAATCCGACCCACGTTGGCAAGCGATTCTGGCCCGCGACCCGGCTGCCGACCACGCCTTCGTCTATGCCGTACGCACCACCGGCGTGTACTGCCGACCGAGCAGCAGCTCGCGCCTGCCACGGATCGACAACGTCGAGTTGTTCGACACTGCGGCGCAAGCTGAAGCCGCTGGTTATCGCCCCAGCAAACGCCGCGGGGCCGACCAGACATTGCTGGCCGAACAGCATCGGGCCCAGGTCACCCGCGCCTGCCAGTTGATCGAGAGTGCCGAATCGACGCTCAGCCTCAATCAACTGGCGGAGCAACTGAACATGAGCCCGTTCCACTTTCACCGCGTATTCAAAGCGATCACCGGGGTTACACCCAAGGCCTATGCCTCTGCACACCGGGCAAGCAAGGTTCGTCATCAATTGCAGCACTCCGGCACCATCACCGACGCCCTGTATGAAGCGGGGTTCAACTCCAACAGCCGCTTTTACGAATCGAGCAATGCGCGCTTGGGTATGACCCCTGGCGCTTACCGCGATGGCGGTGCCAACACCGATATCCGCTTTGCCATTGGCCAATGTTCCTTGGGTGCCATTCTCGTCGCGCAAAGCGCCCGCGGTATTTGCGCGATCCTGCTCGGCGACGATCCGCAGACATTGCTGCGCGACCTGCAGGACAAATTCCCCAAGGCCAACTTGCTCGGCGGCGATGCTGAGTTCGAAACTCTGGTGGCCAGGGTGGTGGGCTTGATCGAAGAACCGGGGATAGGTCTGGATTTGCCACTGGACCTGCGCGGTACAGCCTTTCAGGAGCGGGTCTGGCAGGCGTTACGCAACATTCCCGCTGGCAGCACCGCCAGCTATGCCGAAATCGCGCAACGGATTGGCTCACCCAAAGCAGTACGCGCCGTGGCTCAGGCCTGTGCGGCCAACGCCTTGGCGGTGGCCATCCCTTGTCATCGGGTGGTGCGCAGCGACGGCAACCTTTCGGGTTACCGTTGGGGCGTTGAGCGTAAACGTCAGCTGTTGGAGCGCGAACGCCAATAAGGCGGGATACCAGCTGTTGGAACAGACGCGACGTTTAGCCGTTGGTGCAACCATTACCCATGGCGCGATACTCAAGGGTATGGCGCTGACCTTGGTGGTCTTCATACACCATGGTTGCTGGCACCACTTCACAGACATTCGGAATAGTCGACAAACTGATGACCTTGGCAATATCCAAGTTAGTCGAATAATCATACTGCTCAGTGACTGGTTGAGTATTGGCCACCTTAACTTCATCTGCCAGGGCAAAAGAAGAAACACCCACCAGCGCAAGGACAAGTAAACTTTTCATAAAAATAAGCCTGCAAAGCAATCAAACTAATCGATTGACTTCATTGGCCGAGAATGGCGCGGAGAAGTTGTTACATCAGACACTACGACATAACACGAAGTACCGGTCCCACTATTAATTTTTTGCGGGGACAGTCATAGTTTACAAGTTGCCCGACGGGGTTAAATCCCTACTCCGGACAATCACTGTTACCAAAACCGTAACAATGGACCAGAACTGTCTCCCTCGACAGACGCCTTGCGTCGGTGTAAAAGCCCGGACCAGAGCCTCTGCTGGACGCTTTCCGTGAACACAATACGCTACAGTCTGCTATCCGAAGCCGAACGGCCGCTGCTGAACAAATTCTATAAAAGCCAGGGTTCCCCCATGCGCGCGACCGCTCAAGGGCAGCTCTGGGTTGCTCGGGCTGAGGAAATCGTCGCGGCGTTGTGCTTGAGCCCAGTGGCCGACGGCTACTGGCTGAGCGGGCTATGGGTGGCTGAACGTTGCCGAGGGCAACAGATTGCCCGGCACTTGCTTGAGGCCGCGGTGCAACGCAACGAAGGGGCCACCTGGTTGTTCTGCCACCCCGACTTGATACTTTTTTACCAACAGCAAGGGTTCAGGCCCTGCCCTGACCTGCCCGCCGCCTTGGCCGAACGCCTGGCCCGCTACCAACGCAACAAGCCGCTGCTGGCAATGATCAGGCCTCAGTCGTCACTGGCCGGGTCCAACCCTGGAAACAGCACCTCGGTGTAGCCGAACTTGCTGAAGTCATGGATGCGCGAAGGGTACAAGCGCCCGATCAAGTGGTCGCACTCATGCTGCACCACCCGCGCATGAAAGCCCTCGGCGAGGCGGTCAATCACCTGCCCCTGCGGATCGATGCCTTCATAGCGAATTCGCCGGAAACGCGCTACCACACCGCGCAAGCCCGGCACCGACAGGCAACCTTCCCAGCCGTCTTCGACTTCGGTACCTAATGCTGTGATCAACGGGTTGAGCAGTATGGTTTGCGGTACTGGTTCGGCGTCCGGGTAACGCTCGCTGCGTTCAAAGCCAAAAATCACCAGCTGCAGATCAACACCAATCTGCGGCGCGGCCAGGCCCACGCCACCGACATGGCGCATGGTCTCGAACATGTCGGCAATCAATTGTTCAAGTTCAGCACTGCCAATCAGCTGCGGCGGCACCGGCGGGGCGATGCGCAACAAGCGTTCATCGCCCATTTTCAAGATGTCACGAATCATGGGATGTACGGCTCACAGGTTGATCTTCAGACACGTCCGAGTGATCGTGCGAATGATCGCGGCCCAACCCGGACACATGTTGTTTCTCATGTTCAACGACCTGTTCACCGGCTTGTTTTTCACCAGGATTCTTGCCTTCGTTGGACATATGCTCAATCACTGCATTCATTTCTGCGCCGAGCAAAAGCACTGCAGCAGAAATATAAAAATATAACAACAAGACAATAATCGCACCGATACTGCCATACATGGCGTTGTAGTCAGCGAAGGTCTTGACGTAATAACCAAAGCCCAACGAGGCAATAATCCACACCACCACGGCCAATACCGAGCCCGGAGTAATAAAGCGAAACTCCTGTTTCACATCCGGCATCACGTAATAAATCAACGCCACCGCGACCATCATCAGAATAATGATTGCCGGCCAGCGCAATACCGTCCACAAGGTCACGATAAATTCCTGCATACCAATCTGCGAGGCAATCCACTCCATGACTTGCGGCCCCAGCACCATCAATGCCGCCGCTGCCAGCAGCATGCCGGCGATACCCACGGTATAAATGACCGACAACGGTATGCGCTTCCACACCGGCCGACCTTCGACCACGTCATAGGCCGCATTCATTGCGCTCATCATCAGCCGCACACCCGCCGACGCGGTCCACAAGGCAATCACGATACCCACTGAGAGCAAGCCGCCCTTGGATTGTTGCAATTGATCGATCACCGGGTTGACCTGCTCCAGGGCCTGGGGCGGCAACACCAGTTCCGACTGCAGGCGCAACCAGGAGAAAAAGTCAGGCAGGTGCAAAAAACCAATCAACGCGATCAAGAACAGCAGGAACGGAAACAGCGAGAACAGCATCTGGTAGGCCAATGCCGAGGCATAGGTGGACATTTCGTCATCGAGAAATTCTTTGACGGTGCGCACCAGCACGCGATGCAACGGCAAGCCGCGCAGGTCAGGGAAAATCATAGCGTCTCCTTTCGCCACTTGAGGGTCATGGGCAAGGCGCCTCATTAAAGGTCTGCACTAAAGTCTAAACGACGTTCGACTCTAAGTTACGATTGATTGCTGCAGATAGCACAACGGCCACCTCAAGTGGCCGTCGCTACACTACGCCTACAGCAATCAAGGCTTTTTCACAGCATCCTTGACCTTACCGACCACTTGCTGGGCTTCACCTTTGCGTTCCTGCAGCTCACCCTCGGCGCGTAGCCGCTCATTGTCGGTGGCTTTACCGACGCCTTGCTTGATAGTGCCAACCGCTTCGTTGGCCATGCCTTTGACTTTATCTTTGGTGCCACTCATGGGAGTTCTCCTGAAGGGGAAAAACGGGCTGTCAGAGTCGACAGTCAGTGGACTTGTGGCGGTTGGCGAGAGTTTCAATTATTTGCCTGTTGAACGCCCAAGCGAGCGCTCGTCGCAGTGCCGCTTTATGTTTCCAGCCAATCCCAGCACAATGAGCGACCTTTCAAGCGTCACCCGTAGGAACCTGCATGAAACTCGACAAACCCACCGCCATTGCCCGTCGCAACCAGGAACTGGAAAGGCCGGTACTTTCCAGCGACAACACCCTGTTTGCCGTGCTCGACACCAAGCGCAGCCTGTGGTGGTTTGATGTGCCGGTGAAGCTGGTACTGCGCAAAGACACGCCTGACTGGGTCAACCTGCTACTGCACAGCCCCGAGACCGACGAGTTGCAGCACCTGAAGGTGCCGGTGAACTTCCTCAAGGCCCATCTGGAGAAAATGGAAGTGCGCCACCCCGGCAAGCGGCGCTCGACCATCAGCCTGGCCTTGAGTGCTGACCGCGACTCAATGCTCCAGGACCTGCGCCCAGGTGGCGAAAACCTGAGTTTTGCAGGCTTCAGGCAAGTCTGATCAGATCAGTTCGATGCGGTCAGCGTGGATGACAATACGGCCATCCTTGTACAAGGCACCGATGGCCTTCTTGAAGTTGCCCTTGCTGACCCCGAACAGATCGCTGATCAACTGCGGGTCGCTCTTGTCACTGACCGGCAGTACGCCGTTGGCATCCTTGAGCTTGGCCAGGATCTTGTCGTTGAGGCTATTGGCCAGGTCCTGACCAATCGGCTGCAGGCTCAGGGCAATCTTGCCGTCGCTGCGCAGCTCTTTGATGTAGCCCTTCTCCTGCTTGCCCGAACGCAGGAACTTGAACACTTCGTTCTTGTGGATCAAGCCCCAGTGCTTGTTGTTGATGATCGCCTTGAAGCCCATCGGGGTTTCTTCGACCACCAGCAGATCCACCTCCTGACCGGTCGTGTAGTTGGCCGGCACCTTGTCCAGGTAGCGGTCCAGGCGTGCAGTGGCGGTAATCCGGCGGGTACGCTTGTCCAGGTAGGCATGCACCACGCAGTACTCGCCCTGACGCATCTGGCGCTTTTCTTCGGAATACGGCATCAACAGGTCTTTGGGCAAACCCCAATCGAGGAAAATGCCGATGCTGTTGATTTCCTTGACCTTGAGGCTGGCGAATTCACCGACCTGCAGCTTGGTCTTCTCGGTGGTGGCGATCAGCTTGTCTTCACTGTCCAGGTAGACGAAGACGTTCAGCCAATCTTCGACTTCGGTGGGCGTGTCCTTGGGAATGTAACGGTTGGGCAGGAGGATTTCGCCATCCGCGCCGCCGTCCAGGTACAGGCCGAAGTCCGTGTGTTTCACGATTTGCAAACTGTTGTAACGCCCAACTAAAGCCATTTCCGGAAATCCTCGTTGCGAGGCCGGCATTCTACACCTGAACCGACAAAACCGCCCGGTTGCCGTTGGTTACCCATCGGTAAAAGGAACCCCCGAGGGCTCAGGCTGTTCTATAAAGACATGCAAGCCTTTGCAAGGATCCGCTCATGTACGCCTGCCTGCCCAAGTACTTGCGCCCTTTGCTACTGCTGGTGCTCTCGACCCTGCTGGTGCTGTCCTGCAGCCGCATCGACCTGGCGTATCGCAACCTCGACGTGCTGGTGCCATGGTCGCTCAATGATTATCTGAACATGGACCGCCAGCAAAAGACCTGGCTCAACCAGCGCCTCAAACAGCACCTGGCCTGGCATTGCCGCACGCAACTGCCCGGGTACGTGGCCTGGATCGATGAAGTCCGACAAATGGTCGCCAACGATCAGATCACCGAGCAGCAATTACAAGCCCGCACCCAGGAAGCAAAACAGGCGATCGCCAAAGTGGCGGACCAAATCACCCCGTCAGCGGCACAATTGCTGCGGGCGATGGATGACGAGCAAGTGCGTGAAATGCGCCAGGCCTTCGCTGAAGACATCAACGAGCGTCAGGCCAAGTATGTCGATACCCCCTTGGCGCGGCAGATCGAGCGGCGTGCCGAGCGCATGGAAAAACGCCTGGCGCCTTGGTTGGGGGAACTGAGTGCTCAGCAACGGTTACGGATCATGACCTGGTCACAAAGCCTGGGCGAACAGAATCGCCAGTGGATCGCCAACCGGGCCAACTGGCAGGCACACTTCAGTGCGGCCATGGAACAGCGCCACAGTGAAAGCTTCGAGCAACAATTGACGCGCTTGCTCAAAAACCGCGACAGCCTGTGGACCCCGGAGTATCGCCTGAACTACCAACGCGCCGAAGCGGCAGCGCGCAAGTTGCTGGTCGACATCATGGCGCAGAGTAGCCAGCAACAACGCCATCACTTGGAACAGAAACTGGACCAGCTGCGCAAGGATTTCAGTGCGTTGAAATGCATGCAGGCGTAGCCTGGCGACAGCGGCTACGCATCAGCGCGCCTTGCGCCGATACGGAAACACGTCAATCACCTTGCCACCACGAATCGCCTCCTGCAGGCGCTTCCAGTAGTCGGCGTCGTATAACTCGCCATGCAACTGGCTGAACAGCCGGCGCTGGCCACCGTCAGCGAACAGAAACGGTGGAAACTCCTCAGGGAACACATCGTGCGGGCCGATCGAGTACCACGGTTCACCGGACATTTCGTCCTCCGGATAACGCGGCGGCGGGATGTAGCGGAAATTGACCTCGGTGAGAAAGCAGATTTCATCATAGTCATAGAACACCACCCGGCCATGGCGGGTGACGCCGAAGTTCTTCAACAACATGTCACCGGGAAAGATGTTCGCCGCCGCCAGCTGTTTGATCGCCAGACCGTAGTCGTCCAGGGCTTCACGCACCTGGGCATCGTTGGCATTTTCCAGATAAAGGTTGAGCGGAGTCATGCGCCGCTCGGTCCAGCAGTGGCGCACCAGCACCGTATCGCCTTCGACCTGCACCGTCGAAGGCGCTACTTCCAGCAGTTCGGCCAGACACTCAGGTTCAAACTTGCCCAACGGGAAGCGGAAGTCGGAAAACTCCTGGGTATCGGCCATGCGCCCGACCCGATCGACGCTTTTCACCAGCCGGTATTTATCAATCACGGTGGCCCGATCAACGCTTTTGGACGGCGAGAAGCGGTCCTTGATGATCTTGAACACCGTGTTGAAGCCCGGCAGGGTAAACACACTCATGACCATGCCCCGTACCCCTGGGGCCATGATGAAGCGGTCGTCGGTGTTGGCCAGGTGGTTGATCAGCGCCCGGTAGAACTCCGACTTACCGTGCTTGTAGAAACCGATCGAGGTGTACAACTCGGCAATGTGCTTGCCCGGCAGGATGCGCTTGAGGAAGCTGACAAAGTCGGCAGGCACCGGCACATCAACCATAAAGTAGGAACGGGTGAACGAGAAAATGATCGACACCTCGGCCTCGTCGGTGATCAGTGCATCGATCTCGATACCGTGGCCTTCACGGTGCAGCAACGGTATCACCAACGGCCATTGCTCATCCTGGGTATACAGGCGCCCGACCAGATAGGCGCCTTTGTTGCGGTACAACACCGGTGAAAACAACTCCACCGCCAGCGCCGGGTCCTTGCACACCCAGTCTGGCAAATGCTCACGCAACTGTGCTTCGAGACGGGTCAGGTCGCCGTGCAGGTCACCATAAGGGACATCAAAGCAGTAGTCGGCGAAAATCTGCGCCAGCACGCTGGCCAGGCTGCCCTGCGGCCGGTAGGTACGGGTTTGCGCTGCACGTTCGTGACTGCGCAGCGAAGGCCGGGTGGTATGGATGAACATGCAGCCATCACTGATCAGGTCATGACTGAACAGGCTGCAGAAGATCGAGTTGTACCAGGTTTCCGACAGCTCATCGTCCAGCCGTGGGTCGATCAGGCCGATATAGGCGCTCTTGACCAGCGGCCACTGCGCCACATCCAACAACACCTCGTCGGCAAACGCGGTGTGCAGCCAAGCGCTGACCTCACTGACCTTGTCCTCATAGAGGTTGATCCGCGCCGCTGAAGCGCTCTGGGTCTGTTGCCACTGCGCGTGTTCAAATCGCTCGCGGGCGCCGATGGTGATCTGGCGAAAATGCTCACGGTAATCGTCGAAGCCATCGAGGATCATCCGGGCGATTGCGGCGGCCGGCCAGTGCTGGGGCATACATCAGACCTCTGCGGGAATGTCGAAGCCTGAGCTTAGCCAGTCGCCGAAGGCAGGGAAAGCCTGGCGACATGGGTGTTTCGGCCAAACTCACCGTCTCGGCAATATCAGCGCAAGAAAGGGAGAGAGCCGACCTTGAGTTCTGGCGTAAACTCGCGCCCCGCCCCAAAGGACCCGGAGAGCCCCATGAGCCCCATCGCTGTCACCCGCCTATTAATACTTGCCGCTGTCTGGGGGGCTAGCTTTCTGTTCATGCGCATCATCGCGCCGGTAATTGGTACGGTGCCGACCGCCTTCTTTCGGGTGTCGATTGCCTGCCTTGGCTTGCTGGTAATACTCGCCCTGCTGCGCGTGCGCTGGGACTTCAACGGCAAACTCAAAGCCTGCCTGGTACTGGGCATGATCAACTCGGGGATTCCAGCAACGCTCTATTCGGTAGCGGCCCAGGTGTTGCCGGCCGGTTACTCGGCAATCTTCAATGCCACCACGCCGCTGATGGGTGTATTGATTGGTGCGCTGTTCTTTCGCGAGCCGATGACCCTGGCCAAGCTCAGTGGCATCTTTCTCGGTTTGTTAGGTGTCGGCATTCTCAGCGGCGCAGGCCCGGTGGCGTTCGACCAACAATTGCTGCAAGGCGCCCTCTCCTGCCTGGCGGCGACCACCTGCTACGGTTTTGCCGGCTTCCTCGCGCGGCGCTGGCTTGACCATCAGGGCGGTCTCGACAGCCGGCTGTCGGCACTGGGCAGCATGATGGGAGCGACGTTATTGCTGTTACCGCTGTTCGGTTACAGCGTGATAAGCCAGCCACCGGCAAGCTGGGGTGGCTGGGAGGTATGGCTGTCGTTGCTGGGCTTGGGCCTGGTGTGTACGGCGTTTGCCTACATCCTCTATTTCCGCCTGCTCAGCGAAATCGGCCCGGTCAAGGCCAGTACCGTGACCTTTATGATCCCGGCATTTGGGGTGCTGTGGGGGGCCTGGCTGCTGGATGAGCCGTTGTCGATGGCACACTTGTATGGTGGACTGTTGATTGCCGTGGCGTTGTGGCTGGTGCTCAAGCCCGCGACGGTCGGCAAGCCGGCTCGCGCCTGAGACGAGTTCGATAAGGCTCCCGCACGTCCAACCTTGTGGGAGCTGGCGTCGCCAGCGATGCTTATCTGGTTTCACCCATGAAACCAGTCTTTCCCTTCCGTTACCGAAAAAAGCCCCTTTTCTTTGCCTCTGCAATTGCCACGCGCAGTTGTTGTGCAATTTCGTGCCATATAGAAAACCTTGTTTCATATATAAAACAATATGTTTTTCACCTTAAACACCTAACCAATTAATAAATAAGCGTTTTTTAAATAAAAACTACTGATTAAACAATTGGCATTGTTCATGCACTAAACGGCGTATCACCTATAAAACAGACCAGAGAGCTTCCCCAATGGCTGTGAAAGAGATGTACGCAATCACCCCTCAGTGGAATACACCGAACGCCAAGGAAGACCCGGCGCCGACCGAAATCGAGTTTCGTAATGTCGGCAAGTGCTTCCCGGCCAAGGGGAAGTCCGAAGCACCTTTCGCCATTCGCGAGGTGAATTTCAAGATTCGTCGCGGCGAAGTGGTCTCGATCATCGGCCCTTCCGGCTGCGGCAAAAGCACCATCCTCAATATGGGCTCAGGCCTGTATCGCCCCAGCGAAGGTGAAGTCTTCGTCGGCGGTCAGCCAGTAACCGGCCCGGTGCAAAAAGTTGCCTTCATGTTGCAGAAGGACCTGCTGATGCCTTGGCGCAGTATCCGTCGCAACGTCGAGCTGGGCCTGGAAATCCAGGGCATGGCCGCCGCTCAGCGCCAGCCAATCGCCGAGGATCTGCTCAAGCGTTGCCACCTGCAAGGCTTTGCCGACCACTACCCGTTCCAGCTGTCGGGTGGCATGCGCCAGCGCGCCGCCCTGGCCCGGACCCTGGCCATCGACCCGCAAGTGCTGTTTCTCGACGAGCCTTTCTCGGCCCTTGATGCGCAGACCAAGATGATTCTGCAACAAGACCTGGCCCGGATGCTGTTCGAAGAAAAGAAGACCGCACTGTTCATCACCCATGACCTAGTCGAGGCCATCGCCATGTCTGACCGTCTGCTGGTGATGAGCGCCCGCCCCGGCACCATCATCGAAGAAATCAGCGTCGACCTGCCGTTTCGCGACAACCCGCTGGAACGGCGCAAGTTGCCGGAGATCGGCCCACTGGCCGGTCGCCTGATGGCACTGCTGAAAGTTGGCGAAGACACCGAACTGCATTGATCAACGCCTCACCGCTCTCAACCGATTCAGGAGTACGCATGATCACGTCCCTGCTGCAACGCCTAGCCGTTATTGGTCTGAGTCTTGGCCTGTCGCTGACCGCCCAGGCCGAGCCTACCAAGGTCACCTACCTGCTACCCGCGCCGCCCAACTCGCCGGCCTTCGCCCCATGGATCATCGCCAAAGAGAAGGGTTACTACAGCGCCAACAACCTGGACCTGACCTTCATCGCCGCCAAGGGTGGCGTTGATGTCGCCAAACAGATCGGTGCCGGCAACGCCCTGGTCGGTGGCGCCATTGGCGATACCCCAATCGTAGTCCGCGCCAACGGCATTCCGGTGCGTGCCGTCGCCGTGCTGGGCGCCGGTGGAGTGACCATGATTGCCACCAACGCCGATGAGCACATCCAGTCGGTCAAGGACCTCAAAGGCAAGACCCTGACCGTGATGTCCTATTCCGACACCACCTACTACGCCCTGCTCGCTTCGCTGCGCAAAGCCGGCCTGGGCAAGAACGATGTCGATATCCAGGCCGCTGGCCCCTCGGGTGTGTGGCAGCTGTTCTCGGCCAACAAGGCGCAAGCCATGGCCGGTGTTCCGGACTGGGTAGTCAATGCCGAAGACGCCGGGCTGAAGATCAGCCTGATCCCCCAGGAGCAAATCTTCGAAAGTATGGCCCAGGCGATCCTGGCTTCCGATGACGCCATCAAGCACCAGCCGCAGATTGTCGGCGGCGTGGTCCAGGCCACCTTGCAGGGTATGCGCGACATCATCCAGGACCCGAAAGCCGCGGCCGCGACCTTCGCCAAGGCGGTGCCGGCCTACGCCGGTAAAGAAGCGGCGCTGGAGAAGACCCTGCGCCTGTACGTCGAGCATGTCTATGCCAACCAGGCCGTGCTCGGGCAGATCGATCCGGCACGCCTGGACGCGGTGCGCAGGTTCTACGTCAGCGAAGGCATCGTCGCCAAGGAACCCAAGCTCGACGAGCTTTACACCAACCAGTTCATCGAAACCACGAGCGCTGCCCGATGAAAAACCTCAACTCTTCCGTAATCGGCAGCGTCGCCCTGCTGATAGTGTTCCTGCTGCTCTGGCAATGGGGCCCGGGCCTGCTTGGCATGCCTGAGTTCGTCATGCCGCAACTGAGCCGTGTGGCGCAAGAAAGCCTGGTGATGTGGCAATCGAGCAGCCTGCTCCAGCATACCTTGATCACCGCGTTCGAGATCATTGTCGGTTTCGGCCTCGGCGCCTTGCTGGGGGTCGCCATCGGGGTTTCGCTGGGCCTGTCGCCGTCGGCTGAAGCCATGCTCTCACCCTACATCCTGGCCCTGCAGATCGCCCCCAAAGTGGCGTTCGCACCGCTGTTCGTGATGTGGCTGGGCTACACCATCTACCCCAAGATTCTGATTGCCATCCTCATCGTGTTCTTCCCGGTGATGATCAACGTGCTCTCGGCGATCCGCACCGTGGACCCGGACATGATCAACCTGGTGCGCACCATGAACGCCAGCCGCTGGCAGATCTTCCGCCTGGTGGAGTTCCCATCGGCCATGGCCGCGCTGTTCTCCGGCCTGCGTATCGCTTCTACCCTGGCGGTGATCGGCGTCACGGTCGGCGAACTGGTCGGCGGCAACCAGGGCCTGGGCTTCTTGCTGGTGGACGCTGAAGGCCAAGGCAACACCGCTGGGGTGTTCGTCGCCATTGTCATGCTCACCCTGATCGGCGTGCTGGCCTACGGCGCCGTGGTCTGGGCGGAGAAACGCGTACTGCACTACCTGCCCAAAGCCATGCTGAGTACCCAATGATGAGCCCATTCAAAACCATGCTTGAAGGTCGTCGCGTACTGGTCACCGGTGGCGCCCGCGGCCTGGGCTATGCCTTTGCCCAGGCCATTGGCCAGGCCGGAGCCCAGGTGGTGATCGCCGACATTCTTGCCGAACGTGTGCAACAGGCTGCCTGTGAACTGCGCGAACAGGGCCTGCAGGTCACTGGCGTGACCCTCGACCTGAGCAACCCCGATTCGATCAAAGCCTGTGTCGCCCAATCCTGCGCGGTGCTCGGCGGTCTCGACGGCCTGGTCAACAACGCCTCGATCACCAACTCCGGTGGCAAGAGCTGCGAACAACTGGCCATCGAGACCTGGGACCAGGTCATGCAAGTCAACGTACGCGGCACCTGGCTGATGACCCGCGCCTGCCTGCCGGCGCTGCGCGCCTGCGGCAAGGGTGCAGTGATCAACCTGGCCTCCGACACGCCGCTGTGGGGCGCGCCAAACCTGCTGGCCTACGTCGCCAGCAAAGGCGCGATCATCGCCATGACTCGCAGCCTGGCCCGCGAACTGGGCAGCGACAACATCACCGTCAACGCCATTGCCCCAGGCCTGGTGCTGGTTGAAGCCACCGCCTACGTGCCACAAGCCCGCCACCGCCTGTACACCGAACAACGGGCGATTCAACGCCCGCAACTGCCCGAAGACGTCAGCGGCGCCGTGCTGTTCGCCCTGTCCGATCTGTCGCGCTTCATCACTGGACAAACCCTGCCGGTCAACGGCGGGTTCGTCATGCCTTGAGCAAGGAGAAACCCATGACTGACCTTTCCGTACAACACGACGCGCCAAAGACCTGGGAACAACCGACAGGCTCGGACCTGGCCGGCTGGATGCAAACCCGTATCGCCCGCTATGAAACCCGCAAGTACGACTGGGATGCGCTGAAATTCCAGGCTGACTACGACCCCAAATTCCGTCGTGCGCAAATGCGCTATGTCGGCACCGGTGGCACCGGGGTCAACAGTGACATGAACACCATCCCCTCAGAGCACTTCACCTTCTCGACCATGGTCATTCCGGCCGGCCATGAAGGTCCGCCGCACATTCACACCGACGTCGAAGAAGTGTTCTTCGTGCTGCGCGGCAAGCTCAAGGTGATCATCGAAAAAGACGGCGAGCGCTTCGAAACCGTGCTCACCGACCGTGATCTGATTTCGGTGCCGCCGGGCGTCTACCGCGAGGAGATCAACATCGGTGATGAAGACGCGCTGATGTGCGTGATGCTCGGCGCGAAAAAGCCGGTCACCCCGACCTATCCGCCAGCGCATCCGCTGGCTTCGATCAAGCGCGGGTAAAGCCATGATGCACGCCACCGACAACTCGCTCGCCGCCCTTGAGGCACAGTTGCAGCAGCGCTTCCCCCAGCGCCTGGTGCAACTGGCCGACGGGGCCCAGGCGATCCGCGAAGCCGGGCACGGGCCTGCCATTGTGCTGCTGCATGGCATTGGCTCCGGCGCCGCGTCCTGGCTGCAGGTGGCCGTGCAACTGAGCCAGCGCACCCGGGTAATTGCCTGGGACGCGCCGGGCTACGGCGACTCCAGCCCGCTCGCCGCCGCTGCCCCCAAGGCCGCGGACTATGCCCGGCGCCTGCGGCAACTGCTCGATGCCCTGCACATTGATAGCTGTGTGCTGGCCGGCCATTCCCTCGGCGCCCTCAGCGCTGCGGCCCTGGCTTACCAGCAACCGCAGCGCATCCGGCGCCTGGTGTTGATCAGCCCTGCTCGCGGCTATGGCGACCCGGCCCGTGCCGAACAGGCTGGCGAAGTACGCAGCAAACGCCTGCACGCGCTGGAGCAACTGGGCATCGCCGCCATGGCCAGCCAGCGCAGTGCGCACATGCTCTCGCCAGCGGCCAGCGCCGAAGCCCGCGCCTGGGTGCAATGGAACATGGCGCGCCTGATTCCCCAAGGCTATCGCCAGGCCATCGAGCTGCTCTGTGGCGACGACCTGCTGCGCTACGCCGATCTGGCCGTGCCTTGCGAAGTGCACTGCGGCGCCGCCGACAGCATCACCACGCCAGCCGACTGCCAGGCCCTGGCCGGCACCCTGGGCGCGCCGTTGCAGCTAATTGCCGAGGCTGGTCATGCCAGCCCGATCGAACAACCCGAGGCGGTGGCAAGCCTGCTTGCCCGAGCCCTCGACGTCTCACTGACAGGTACTGCGCTATGAATGATTCGGATCTGTTGAAGGACAACCAGGACAAATACATCGTCCCCGGCCTTGAGCGCGGCCTGTTGCTGCTCTGTGAATTCAGCCGGCAAAACCGCACCCTGACCGCCCCGGAACTGGCGCGGCGCCTGGAGCTGCCTCGCTCGACCATCTTTCGCCTGTTGACCACCTTGGAAACCATGGGCTTCGTCACCCGTAGCGGCAACGAATACCGTCTGGGCATGTCGGTACTGCGCCTGGGCTTTGAATACCTGGCCTCGCTGGAGTTGACCGAATTGGGTCAGCCGTTGCTGGCTCGGCTGTGCGACCACCTCAACTACCCGAGCAACCTGGTGGTGCGCGACGGACGCTCGATTGTCTATGTGGCCAAAGTCTCGCCACCATCGGTGTTCTCCAGCGCGGTCAATGTCGGCACCCGCCTGCCGGCCCACGCCACGGTGCTCGGGCGCATTCTGCTGGAAGACCTGAGCCTGGCCGAACTGCGCGAACTGTACCCGGAAGAACACCTGGAGCAGCACTCGCCGTGCACGCCGAAAACCGTGCTGGAGCTGTTCGACCTGGTGCAGAGCGACCGTCAGCGCGGCTATGTTAGCGGCGAAGGTTTCTTCGAGCCGTCGATCTCGACCATTGCCGCCCCGGTGCGCGATCACAGCGGCAAGGTGGTCGCCGCCATGGGCGTAACCATTCCGACGGCGCAAGTTGGCCATATCAATTTCGACGGTTTGCTCGGCCACGTACGCGGCAACGCCGATGAGCTGTCACGCCTGCTCAACTACACGCCAAACGTCGGCTCCGGCCGCGTCACTGCCCTGATGAGGGATTGAGATGAGCAGCCTTTATCAACTGCAAGGGCGTACGGCCATCGTCACTGGCGGCTCCTCTGGAATCGGCCTGGCTTGCGTCGAACAACTGCTTGAAGCCGGTGCGGCAGTGGCTTTTTGCGGCCGCAACCAGCAACGCCTGGACAGCGCCGAAGCACGTCTGCGTGAACGCTTCCCCGAGGCACGCTTACTGGCATGCGTCTGTGATGTGCTCGACGCCAACTCGGTCAAGGCATTTGCCGCTGCCAGTCTGGCTGCACTCGGCCCGGCCCAGGTGCTGATCAACAACGCCGGCCAAGGCCGGCTTTCAACCTTCGCTGACACCAGCGATGAAGCCTGGAGTGAAGAGCTGCAGCTGAAGTTCTTCTCGGTGATCTACCCGGTACGCGCCTTCCTGGCGCAACTGCACAGCCAGGCCGGCGCCGCTATCGTCTGCGTCAACTCGCTGCTGGCCAGCCAGCCCGAACCGCACATGGTCGCGACCTCGGCCGCTCGCGCTGGCCTGAAGAATCTGGTGTGCTCAATGGCAATCGAGTTCGCTGAAAAAGGCATTCGAGTCAACGGCATTCTCATTGGCCTGGTCGAGTCCGGCCAGTGGCGCCGCCGCTTCGAAGCTCGCCAAGAGCGCGACCTCGACTGGTCGCAATGGACCGCGCAGCTAGCGCAACGCAAGCATATTCCCCTGGGTCGCCTGGGCCTGCCTAAAGAGGCAGCCCAAGCCATCCTGTTCCTGGCTTCGCCCCTGTCGGCTTACACCACTGGCAGCCATATCGATGTTTCTGGAGGCCTGTCCCGCCATGCGTAATGAAAATACTGTCACCGTTGGCGCCGCCATCACCGCCTTTCTCGAACAATGCGAAGTCAAGGCCGCCTTCGGCGTGATCTCGATCCACAACATGCCGATCCTCGATGCCTTCGCCGTGCGCGGCAACATCCGTTTCGTCATGGCCCGTGGCGAAGCCGGGGCAACCAACATGGCCGACGCCTACGCCCGCACCACTGGTGGCCTGGGTGTGTGCCTGACCTCCACCGGCACCGCTGCCGGCAATGCCGCCGGGGCGCTGGTAGAAGCGCTGACCGCCGGCACGCCGCTGCTGCACATCACCGGCCAGATCGAAACCCCGTACCTGGATCAGGACTTCGCCTACATCCACGAGGCCCGTGATCAACTGACCATGCTCAAGGCAGTGTCCAAGGCAGCCTTCCGTGTACGCAGTGTCGAAACCGCGCTGAGCACCCTGAAGCTGGCGGTGCAAACCGCACTGACCGCGCCCACTGGCCCGGTCAGTGTCGAGATTCCGATCGACATCCAGTCGACCTTCATTCCCATGCCCACCGATCTCTCACCCCTGCCAATCCCGGTGGCGGTGCCGGCACCGGAAGCCCTCGACCTGGTTGCCGAACGCCTGGCCAGTGCCACCCGCCCGCTACTGTGGCTCGGGGGTGGCGCGCGACATGCTGGCGCGCAGATCAAGCGCCTGCTGGACATGGGCGTCGGCGTGATCACCTCGACCCAGGGTCGCGGTGTGGTCAACGAAGACGATGAACGTTGCCTGGGTGCCTTCTCGCAGAACAAGCTGGTCGAAGGCTTCCTGCAAACCTGCGATGCGCTGGTTGTGGCCGGTTCGCGCCTGCGCAGCAACGAGACCTTCAAGTACGCCCTGAAGCTGCCACGCACCACCCTGCGCATCGACGCCAACCCGGCGATCGAAGGCCGCAGCTATTCCAGCGAACTGTTCATTTGCGGTGATTCAGCTCTGGCCCTTGATGGCCTGGCCGACCGTCTTGAGGGACGGCTGAACATCGACCCAAGCTTCATCGACGAACTCAAGGCCGTGCGTGCACAGTCGCGGGCACAATTGGTGGCAGACCTGGGCCCGTATTCGGCCATGGTCGAACAGCTGCAGGGGCTGACCGGGCGCAACTTCTCCTGGGTCCGCGACGTGACCTTGTCCAACAGCATCTGGGGTAATCGCCTGCTCAACCTGTATCACCCGCTGGCAGGCGTGCACGCCCTCGGTGGCGGTATTGGTCAAGGTCTGGCCATGGGTATCGGGGCGGCCGTGGCGGCCGCAGAAACCGACCCACAGCGCAAAGTCTTCGCCCTGGCCGGGGACGGCGGCTTCATCCTCAACCTCGGTGAGCTGGCGACCCTGGTGCAAGAGAAGGCCAACGTGGTGATCCTGCTGATGAACGACCAACGCTACGGGGTGATTCGCAACATTCAGGACGCCATCTATGGCGCCCGTCACGCCTACGTCGAGCTGCACACCCCGGACTACACCAAGCTCGCCGAGTCGATTGGCCTGCGCCATGGCCTGGTCAGCGACCTGAAAGACTTCGGCGCGGTGCTCGACAACGCCCTGAGCCAAGGCGGCCCGTTCCTGCTGGAAGTCGACATGCTCAGTGTCGGCGGCTTCGCCACCCAGTTCGCCGGTCCCCCCAACAGCGAAACCAAAGCCCAGAAAGCCACGGCCTGAGGACTTGAGCATGCTCAATATCACCATGATCGGCTGCGGCGCCATCGGCGTCGCGGTGCTGGAACTGCTGGAGAACGACCCGCAGCTGCGCGTCGAGCAGGTGATCGCCTCGGCCGGCTCCGAAGCCTTGGTGCAACAGCGCCTGGCCAGCTTCAAGCGCCCGCCGCAGGTGCTTACCGCCCTGCCCGCCGAGGCGCGCCCGGACCTGTTGGTCGAGTGCGCCGGTCACCTGGCCATTGAAGAACACGTGCTGCCGGCGCTGGAGCGCGGCATCGCCTGCCTGATCGTCTCAGTCGGCGCGCTGTCCGAGCCGGGCCTGGTCGAGCGCCTGGAAGCTGCGGCAGCGCGTGGCAATACCCGCATCGAGCTACTGCCCGGCGCCATCGGTGGCATCGATGCGCTGTCGGCGGCCAAGGTCGGTGGCCTGGATTCGGTCGATTACACCGGACGCAAACCGGCTCGGGCCTGGAAGAACACCCCCGCCGAGCAGGTCTGCGACCTGGAAGCAATCAGCGAAGCCACGGTGATTTTCCACGGCAGCGCCCGCGAAGCGGCGCGGCTGTATCCGAAGAACGCCAACGTCGCCGCCACCCTGTCGCTGGCCGGGCTGGGCCTGGACCGTACGCGGGTAACGCTGATCGCCGACCCGCAAAGCGAAGAAAACGTCCACCACTTCGAAGCCCGTGGCGCCTTTGGTGGTTTTGAGATGAGCCTGCGCGGCAAGCCGCTGCAAGCCAACCCGAAAACCTCGGCGCTGACCGTGTACAGCGTGGTCCGCGCCCTGGGCAACCACGCGCACGCCATTTCCATTTAGGGGAACGTCGATGACTCTGGAACAGACATTACCTATTTGCATCGCCGGAACCTGGCGCCAAGGTGGCGGTGAGCGCTATGCCACGCGCTACCCGGCCACCGACGAGCCGGTGGCGTGGCTCAACGCCGCCAGCCTCGATGATGTCAACGAGGCCGTGCAAGGCGCGCATCAGGCCTTCCTCAACAGCGGCTGGGCCCAGCGCAAGCCGCACGAGCGAGCCGTCGTGCTCTATCGCATCGCCGAACTGATCCGTCAGCGCAGCGAAGAGTTGGCGCAACTGCAACGCCAGGACAACGGCAAGCCGATCAATGAAACCCGTGCCCTGGTGGCCAGTGCCGCCGGCACCTTCCAGTTCTTTGCCGCGGCCTGCGAAACCCTGGAAGAAACCATCACCCCCTCCCGCGGCGATTTCGTCAGCATGAGTGTCTATGACGCGATGGGCGTGGTCGCCGCCATTACGCCGTGGAACTCGCCGATTGCCAGCGAAGCACAAAAGGTTGCCCCGGCGCTGGCCGCCGGTAATGCGGTGGTGATCAAGCCAGCTGAAATCACCCCGCTCCTGGCCCTGCAGTTGGCGCAGATCTGCGAAGACGCAGGGTTGCCCAAAGGCCTGATCAGCGTCTTGCCGGGTAAAGGTTCGCTACTGGGTGACGCCTTGACCCAACATCCGTTGATCAAGCGTGTGTCGTTCACCGGCGGGACCAAAACCGGCAAGCACATCGCCCATATCGCTGCCGACAAGATGATGCCGGTGTCGCTGGAACTGGGCGGTAAATCACCGACCATCGTCCTCGACGACGCCGACCTCGACCACGCCGTGGCCGGGGTGCTCTATGGCATCTTCAGCTCTTCGGGCGAAGCCTGTATTGCCGGTTCGCGACTGTTCGTTGCCCGCGCCCTGTATGAGCCGTTCATGCAGCGCCTGGTCGCCGGCGCTGCGCGCTTGCGTCTGGGCGACCCGGCCGATGAAAGTACCCAGATGGGCCCGTTGATCAGCGCCGGCCACCGCGAGTCAGTCGAGCGCTATGTGGCGCTGGGCTTGGCCGAAGGCGGTCGTCTGCTGCTCGGAGGAGAGCGTCCGCGTGGAGGCATTTTCGACCAGGGCTACTTCTACCCGCCCACCATTCTTGAAGGCCTGGATAACAGCCAGCAAACCTGCCAGGAAGAAATCTTCGGCCCGGTGCTGGTGGCCATGCCCTTCGACAGCGAAGCACAGTTGATCGAACAGGCCAATGACAGCCTGTACGCCCTTGCCGCCGGGATCTGGAGCCGCGACTACAAACGCGCCTGGGCGCTGGGGCGCAAGATCCAGGCAGGCACAGTGTGGATCAACACCTACAAGCAGTTCTCCATCGCTACCCCGTTCGGCGGCTGGCGCGACAGCGGCCTTGGACGTGAAAAAGGCCGTCTGGGGATCCTGCAGTACATGGAACAGAAAAGCCTCTACTGGGGCATGAACGAACAGCCACTGGCCTGGGCCGGTGTGGAGGCAAGCTCATGAGTGTGCTCGGCATTGATGAAGTCACCTATGGCGTCGAAGACCTCGACACCTGCGTACAGTTTTTCAGCGACTGGGGCCTGAGCAAGGTCAGTGAACAGCCGGACCAAGTGATCTTCGAAACCCTCAACGGTTGCCGCGTGGTCCTGGCTGACATCAACAAGGCCGACCTGCCGCCGGCCATCGAGCCAAGCTCGACTGTGCGCGAAGTGGTCTGGGGCGTGGAGAACGAAGCTGACCTGGCGCTGTACAGCCAACGCATCGCCAATGATCCTGGCTTTGTCGAACACAATGGACGCATCGGCTGCACCGACCCCAACGGCCTGGCAATTCGCCTGCAAGTCACCCGTAAGCGCGCCCTGGATATCGAATGCAGCGGCCACAACACGTGGCAGACCAAGGGCCGGATCAACAAACCGGCGCCGGTCTACGAGCGCGCCACGCCCATCGAGGTCGGCCACGTGGTGTTCTTCGTCAAAGACGTCAACGCCTGTGAAGCGTTCTACCATGAGCGCTTTGGCTTCCAGGCCTCGGACCGCTACCCCAACCGCGGCGCCTTCCTGCGCACCGCCGAAGAAGGCGGCCACCACGACCTGTTCATGCTGCAACTACCAGCACCACGGGCTGGCCTCAACCATGTGGCATTCACCGTGCGCGACCTGCACGAAGTGTTCGGTGGTGGCATGCACATCTCCCGCAGCGGCTGGACCACCGAGATCGGCCCGGGGCGCCACCCGGTTTCGTCAGCATTTTTCTGGTACTTCAAGAACCCGGCCGGTGCGTTGGTCGAGTACTACGCCGACGAAGACCAGCTGACCGGCGAGTGGCAACCGCGCGAGTTCGAACCGGGGCCCACGGTGTTCGCCGAATGGGCGATTGCCGGTGGCATCGATGGCAACACCCGGCGCCAGCAACATGTCGAAGCACCGCAAGGCAAGTTTCTCACCGACAAACCCAAGCCCTGAGCAGGAGCGGTCCATGACTTCATTGAACATTGCCATCGCCGGTGCCGGTATCGGCGGCCTGACCGCCGCCATCGCCCTGCGCCAGGCCGGTCACCAGGTTAGCGTTTTCGAACAGTCCAAAGCCTTTTTGCGTGTGGGTGCCGATATCAACCTGACCCCCAATGCTGTCCGCGCCCTTGATGGTTTGGGTGTTGGCCCCGCCGTGCGCGTACCCGCCGCACGGCCAACCCACCGGATCAGCCGGATGTGGGACAGCGGCGAGGAAACCTCGCGCCTGGAAATGGCCGACGCCGCCGAAAGCCAGTACGGCGCGCCGCAATTGACCATCCACCGCGCCGATTTGCTGGCAGCCTTGGCCGATGTGTTTCCGCTGCAAAACGTGCAATTCGGCAAACGCGCCGAGCAGGTGTTGCAGGATGCCAATGGCGTCGAGCTGCGCTTCAAGGATGGCAGCCAGCGACGCGCTGACCTGCTGATCGGTGCCGACGGTATTCATTCGGTGGTGCGCAACGCGCTGTTCGGCGACGAGCAGCCACGCTTTACCGGCGTGGTCGCCTACCGCGCGGTGGTCCCGGCCGAACGTGTGGCTCATGTACCGAACATTCAAGCCTTTACCAAATGGTGGGGGCCGAACGCCGAAAGCCAGATCGTCACCTTTCCGCTCAATCAAGGCCGCGACATCTTCATCTTCGCCACCACCGCCCAAGACAGCTGGCACTTGGAATCCTGGACCACGGCTGGCGACGCTGCAGAGCTGCGCAGTCATTACCAGGACTTCCACCCCGATGCCCGCGCCCTGCTTGACGCCTGCGACGAGGTACTGAAAACCGCACTGTATGAGCGTGACCCACTGCCGTACTGGTCTGAAGGCGCAATCACCCTGCTCGGTGACGCCTGCCACCCGATGATGCCGTTCATGGCTCAAGGCGCAGGTCAGGCCATCGAAGATGCCGTGGTGCTGGCGCGTCATCTTCAGGGTATGACTGACACCGCTCAAATCGCCAATGCCTTGCAGGGCTACCAACAGTCACGCCTGGCACGCACCAGCCAGATCCAGATCGGCTCGCGTGGCAACCAGTGGCTCAAAGCCGGCGGCAATGCCGATTGGGTCTACGGCTACGACGCCTGGACCGTACCGACTGTCAACGCTGCCTGAGCCGAAGACCATGAGCGAATCGATGCTGCTGACGGTCGTGCTCAAGCACGATCAGTCGAAGAACCTGGAACAGATCCAGGCACATATGAAAGCCATGGGCTGGTGGGAGCGTTTTCCACCGGAAGGCGTCGAGGTGGTGTCCTGGACCGTAGCCATGGGCCTGGGCCAGATCGTCACCCTGCGCCTGCCACCGCGCTTGCTGAGCACGCTCAATGTGGAACTGGAACGCGCCGCCTGGGGCGTGTTTCGCACCGAATGCTATCCAACGTACGACTTTGTCCCGGTCCGCGAAATGATCCGCGAACGGGTCCGCAATGGAGGTCAATGACATGAGCAATACCGCACCCTACCTTGAGCCGCATCAAGCTCGCACCCGGCCCAACACTCAGTTCGAAGAGTTGCTCGGCGACTCCATCGAACGCGCCTACGGCAATGGTGTGACGCAACTGCCCGAGCTGCTCACGCACTTGAACCTGGCCGGTCCGCCCTGCCCACTGACCCGCGGCGAATGGACCGAAGACTCCTACAAAACCCTGATGGCGCGGCTGGGCGCATAACCCGCCGGAGGTAATAACAAGATGAATATGCAATTCACCGTCGACCCTGTTGAGAACCATCTGGCCAACGGCCTCAAAGACCTCTGGTTTCCGGTCCTGCCGTCGCAGTTGCTTGGCGACAAGCCGGTATCGGTCCGGCGCCTGGGCTACAAGATCGCTCTGTGGCGCGACAATGATGGCAGCGTGCATGCTCTGGAAGACCACTGCCCGCATCGCGGCGCACCGCTGTCCCAGGGCCCAGTGCTGGGTGACCGCCTGCAGTGCCCCTATCACGGCATTGAAGTGCGTTGCGATGGTACCGTGACCAAAGTCCCCGGCAGCCCTGGCTGCAAACTCGAAGGCAGCCGCCCGACGCGCATGTTCCACACCCGTGAAGCCGCCGGTGCGATCTTCCTGTTCAATGCCACCGATGCCCACCTGGAGACACCACCGGAGCTGGTGCTGCCCGAGCAACTGACTTCGCCCGAGTGGAGCAGCTTCCTCTGCTACACCGAATGGAAAGGCGACTACCGCTACGTGCTCGACAACGTCATGGACCCGATGCACGGCACTTATCTGCACAAGATGTCGCACTCGATGAGCGAAGGTGAAGCCACCGCCAAGTTCGTCACCCGCGACACCGAGCAAGGCTTCTTCTTCGAAAAAGAAGGCCAGCGTGGAGTCAACTTCGACTGGACCGAATTTCTCGACAACGGCTGCCATTGGTTGCGCCTGGAAATTCCGTACCCAAAAACCGGCGGCCCAGGTGGCAACTTCACCATCATCGGCAGCTACACCCCAAGCAGCCGTAGCCTGTCGGCAGTATTTCACTGGCGGGCCCGGCCGCTGACCGGCTGGCAGCGCGATACCTGGCGTTTCCTCTACAAGAACCGTCTGGAAGCACGCCACTGGGCGGTCCTGGAACAAGACCGGGTGCTGCTGGAATTCATGGAAGCTGACGCCAACCAGCGCGAAAACCTCTACCAGCATGACCTGGGTGTCGTGCGCCTGCGCCGTTACCTCAAGGGCAAGGCCAAGGAACAACTGACGCTGATCGAAGCGAAGCAGTTGTCATGAGCCAGGCCGTAGAGCGCATTCAAGCGCAGGACGTGGGCGAGCAGGCCAATGCCAGCTGGTCCAACGCCCTGCTGCTCGGCAATGAACTGGTGATGTCCGGGATGACCGGGCATCCCGCCACCCGTCAGGCCGCCGAAGCCGGCACCCCGCTCGATGCCTACCACCAGACCCTGGTGGTGCTGAAGAAGATTCGGGCGCTGGTGGAAACAGCTGGCGGTCACACCGGCAATATCTATCGGCTGACCGTGTACCTAACGCGGATTGCCGACAAGGACGCAGTCGCTCGCGCGCGCCGCGACTTCTTTGCCGGCTTTGCCTGCTACCCCACCTCCACCCTGGTTGAAGTGAGCGCCCTGGTGTTCCCGGAACTGGTGGTGGAAATCGAAGCCAGCGCCCGGCTCGATATTGACATGCGCACTGCGCCAACGAGGTGAATGATGTCCAACTCCTCTACCATTACGGCGCTGGTGCACACCCTGCGCCATGAAGCCGAAGGCATTATCAGTGTCGAACTGCGCCCGTGGGGCGACACCGTGTTCGCACCCTTCGAAGCCGGATCGCATATCGACCTGCACCTGCCCAATGGCCTGGTGCGCAGCTATTCATTGCTCAACTCGCCGAGTGATCAGGGCCGCTATGTAGTCGGCATCCTGCGTGACCGCAACAGCCGTGGCGGCTCGGCATTTGTCCATGAGCAATTGCGAGTCGGCACGCCATTGAACATCTCGCAACCGCGCAACAACTTTGCTCTCGACCCGCACGCCAGTCACAACGTGCTGGTGGCCGGCGGCATCGGCATCACTCCGATCTACTGCATGTTTCGCCAACTGCTGGCCCTGGGTAAATCTGCCGAGCTAGTCTACTGCGCCCGCTCTCGCAAAGAGGCCGCCTTGCTTGAGCAACTCAGCGGCCTCAATGCCAAGGTGGTCTACCACTTCAATGACGAGAAAGGTGCGGTGCCGGACCTGGCGCACTACCTGGCCGGGCAACCTGGCGACACGCACTTCTACTGCTGTGGCCCGACACCGATGCTCGATGCGTTTGAAAGCACCTGCGAGAGCCTCGGCTACCCTCATGCGCATATCGAGCGCTTCACGGCTGCCGACCTGCCGCCGTCCGACGATGCCCAGGACAGCTACAGCGTCGAACTGAAAAAGTCCGGCAAGACGCTCAACATCGAACCGGGGTTGAACCTGCTCGATGTACTGCTCGAAGCGGGGTGCGACATCGAGTACAGCTGTCGCGAAGGGGTCTGTGGCTCATGCGAGACACGGGTGATTGAGGGTGAAATCGATCACCGCGATGGTGTATTGACCAAGGCGGAGCGGGCGGCGAACACATCGATGATGGTCTGTGTGTCTGGCTGCAAGAGCCGGCGCATGGTGCTTGACCTGTAGTAACCCGATTACGCGCTATTGGCCGGCACCTCGTGTGCCGGTTTTTTTTGCCTGCGGTTAGCCAGCTAATTATTCATCAATAAAACAGGCGATGCGCAATAAAAGTGCGCTGTGCAATTTAACCGCACCGTCATCACTCGGCATTGTTACTTACCTTCCACGCCGTTTCGCCCACGGCACAAAATGCGATGTTTCATATATAAATAATTGTTGTATATAGACTTTAGCCAACAACCTGGACACTTAAACAGCCTGGCACAGTTCCTGCTCTTTACCTTAAGAGTTCAACTACTGAACAGCGTATTACCCATAAAACAATAATTAACCAAACCGCCAGCCACCCCAGCGTATGCCGAAGTTCCCCAAGCACCTTGCTCAAGGTGACGGACAGGTATTGCCAACGGGAAGTGCTCAACCTTGCAGGGCATCGATATGAACAAGTACGTGGTAAGCCTGGGCCTGATAATCAGCAGTTGTGCAAGTTTCGCCTCCGAACCTGGCCCGGCAGCGCCCGATCAGCCACCAGCGGTGAAGAAACCCTTCCCGCATATCGCCTGGCGCAGTGATGACGGCCAAAGCTCATTGGATATCGGTGGCGCCCTGCGGATGAACTACCGCGATGAACATTGGGACACCACCGAGAACAACGGTCGTTTCCTCTTCGATACCTTCCGCATCGACGTCCAGGCTACTCACAATCAGCTGTTCAGCGATGTCGGCTATTGGTTCCAGGATGACGGCAAACGCTCCATCGACCGCGGCTATGTCGGCTACCGTTTCACCCCCAACGCCAACCTGCAAGTCGGCGCGCCGTTCAAACCCTTTGGCCTTGAGCCCTACCCACAATTCGGCTGGAGCTATCACATCCCGTTTTTCATGGGCTATGGCGTCAGCGCCGGCACGGGGCTGAAGTACAGCTACAAGGACCAGGACTGGGACGTGCAACTGGGCTACTTCCCGCGCATGCTGCCCAGCGGCATTCGCTATTCACCTGAAGTCGGTCGCTATGCCGACCTCGACGACAATGCGGTGCCCTTCATCCATTCGCGCCAAGACAACGAAAAGCGCAACCAGGTCAACGCGCGGGTGGCACACACCGTTAGCGGCGATGGCTGGAAAACCGAAATTGGCGCCTCGCTGGCAGCTGCCCAGCTCTACAACGCCACTACTGACGATGATGGCGACTACTGGGCGGGCGGTGTACATGCCATCCTCAACGCCGGGCCCTGGACCGTAACCAGCCAGGCTATCCGCTATGAATACGACCCGAAAAATCCCGACGGTGTCAGCGACGACTCCGTGCTGATGGGCGGCAACGGCCTGACCCCGGCCTACCTGATCGCTTCCAAAGCCACTATCGCCTCGCTCAACATCGGCTACGACATCTTCACCCCCAACCTTGGGCAGTTGAAGAAGATCAAGCTGTACAACGACTACAGCCGGATGATGAAAGACAAAAACGGCTGGGACGACTCGCAGATGTATACCGTCGGCGCACAGTTCCTGGCCATGCCGATCATGGCCTGGGTCGACTTTACCTGGGCGAAGAACGCCAACCCCTTCGGCGGCGCGGAGAATGGCACCGGTTGGACCAGCACCAGCTCCATTGGCAGTAACGACTGGTATTACCGCACCAACATTAACATCGGCTACTACTTCTAAAAGCAACGCCGCCCGGTGCGTGTGCCGGGCGGCGTGCAATCAGTCAGCCTGCAGTTGCCCCGATGCAGCGGTTGGCTTGCGGAACACGAAGAGCAAACCAATCACGATCAAGCCCATGCCCGACAGGCTCAACGCCGCCAGACGGTTACCGAAGATCAGATAATCCATGACCGCTGTCACCGCCGGCACCAGGTAGAACAAGCTGGTGACATTGACCAGATTGCCGCGGGCGATCAGGCGGTACAGCAGCAGCGTCGCCAGCAGCGACACCACCAGGGCCATCCACAACAATGCGCCGACAAAGCTCGTGGTCATTTCCACCTGCAACGGCTGGAACGGCGCGAATACCGCGCACATCAGCAGCGCGGCAATGTACTGCAACGGCAGAGTGCCCATGGGATTGCTGGTGATGCGTTTTTGCATGATCGAACCGAAGGTCATGCTGGCCAGCGCCATCAGTGCAAAGAGCATCCCCAGCAGCGAAACGCCGCCCAGGTTGATGCTCTGGAAAACCACCATGATCAATCCGGTCAAGCCCAAGCCAAGGCCGAACAAACGGCTCCAGGAACGCTGGCGCTCCATCAGCACCACAGTGAGGATCGGTTGTACACCCATGACCGTCGCCATGACGCCGGGTGTCACATGGGTGTTCAGCGCCAGCAGATAGAAGATCTGATAGGCACCGAGTAGCACAGCACCCGTGGCCAATGCCTGTAGCACTGCCGCGCGCCCACGTGGCCAGCGCAGGTTGAGCAGCGGCGCGAGCAGCAACAGCCCGCACAGCGCCAGCGCAGAGCGCATCAGCAGAAAGGCAAAGGGGCTGGCATGGGCCAGACCTAGCTTGGAGACAATCGCCCCGCTACTCCAGAGCAGGACGAACAGGCTGGTGGTGGCCGCCGAGGCCACGGATTGTTTTGATAGAGCGAACATGAATGCCACCTGTATTCGGGCAGATAAGCCGAACGGTGCTGCCCGTGCTGGGCAGCCAACCGTATTCAGTAGGGTGCGGCTGTGATGGACTGATTAGCCCAGCACTACCACGCCTGGCGGTGCGCCAACGCACACGACCACGCTACTGACAGGTGGTGGGTAGTGACTGATCATGGCCGGCTGCTGATTCCCACGCACAGCTACTGCCACGTCGGACGCGGTAGCGAATACGGTGCTGAGTGGGGAAGCTGGCATGAGCAGGTCTTCGGTGAGGTGAACTGTGGCTGACTATAGACCAGCCTGTTTCTGGCTGGCAAGTCAGTTCAGTGGGATTCACCCGGGCACCGGTCCGCCACCCCGGTGAATCCGCTACAACGATGTGATCAAAACAACCAGCGATACAACAAATAAGCCACCACCACCGCCAGCACCGGACGCAACACCCGGTAAGCCTTGGGATTGGCACGCTTGAACTGCTTGACCTGGCTACTGATGACATTGCTGAAGCGCTTGCTCCAGGCATAGGCCTGGTTGATCCCGCCAACCCGTTCATCATCGGTGTTCTGCGGCGCCGTAGCGCGGCCAAGGAAAGCACTGATCTTACGGTTGAAACGGGTCATCAACGGGCTGTTGAGTGGACGCTCGACGTCGCAGAACAGAATCACCCGGGTGGTCTCGGTTTCGTTCTTCACCCAGTGCACATAGGTTTCATCGAACATCACGTCGTCACCGTCGCGCCAGGCATATGCCTGACCATCGACATAAATCCGGCAGTTGTCAGAGTTCGGCGTCGACAGACCCAGGTGATAACGCAGGGAACCGCCGAAGGGATCACGGTGCGGGTTGAGGTGGCTGCCACCGGGCAGCAGGGCGAACATCGCGCCTTTGACGTTGGGGATGCTGTTAACCAGCTCGACAGTCTTGGGGCAGAGTGCTTCGGCCGACGGCAAGGCTTTGTCGTACCACTTCAGGTAGAAGCGCTTCCAGCCCTTCTTGAAGAACGAACCAAAGCCGGCATCGTTGTCTTTCTCGGCGGCGCGAATGTAGCCCTCGTCGAACAGGTGCATGGCCTCTTCGCGGATCACTTGCCAGTTGTCTTTGAGCACATCGAGCTCAGGAAAACGCTGGCGATCCAGGTAAGGTTTGGACGGCACCCCGGAGAACAGGTACATCAACGCGTTATAGGGGGCGAACAGCGCCGAGTGGTTGACGAACTGACGCAACATTGGCAACCGCGCCTTGCCGCGCAGGTGCACGTACAGGGTACTGCCGAAAAACAGCAGCAATACACTTGCCTTGGCGACAAAGGAAAAGCTCATGCAACACTCCTTGAAATCAAGATTCGGCAATCTATGCCTGTTTACGTGGCCATCATAAACGGATACGGCCGGTGCAAAAATATCCGCTAACAGTATTCAGTGTTAAGGATTGTGCAATAAACCCCGGCGCAAAAAATTGCCCCGGGTCAGCCTCGAAACGCTTTACTGCTGGTTCTCCTGCTCGGTGAACAGGTCCGCAAAGAGCATGCTCGACAGGTAACGCTCACCGGAGTCCGGGAGGATGACGACGATGGTCTTACCCTGCATTTCGGGTTTTTCCGCCAGGCGCACGGCCGCCGCCATGGCCGCCCCCGAGGAGATCCCGCAGAGAATGCCCTCTTCTTGCATCAAGCGCAGGGCCATGCTTTTGGATTCGTCATCGCTGACCAGTTCGACCTGATCGACCATGGCCAGATCAAGGTTCTTCGGTACAAAACCGGCGCCAATACCCTGGATCTTGTGTGGGCTGGGTTTGAGCTCTTCACCGGCGCGGGCCTGTGTGATCACCGGTGAGGTGATTGGCTCGACTGCTACCGAAAGAATCGCCTTGCCCTGCGTCAGCTTGATATAGCGTGAGATGCCGGTAATGGTGCCGCCGGTACCGACACCGGCGACCAGTACATCGACCGCACCATCGGTATCGTTCCAGATTTCCGGACCGGTGGTTTTCTCATGGATTGCCGGGTTGGCCGGATTCTCGAACTGGCCGGGCAAGTAGTGGCGCGACGGGTCACTGGCGACAATTTCATTGGCCTTTTCGATCGCGCCTTTCATGCCCTTGGCAGGGTCGGTCAGCACCAGTTCGGCGCCCAAGGCCTTGAGTACCTTGCGCCGTTCGATGCTCATCGAGGCCGGCATGGTCAGCAGCAATTTATAGCCACGGGCCGCAGCAACGAAGGCCAAGCCAATACCGGTGTTGCCCGACGTCGGCTCGACAATGGTCATGCCGGTCTTGAGCTTACCGCTGCTTTCGGCGTCCCAGATCATATTCGCGCCGATCCGGCACTTGACCGAATAGCCTGGGTTGCGCCCTTCGGTCTTGGCCAGGATGGTGACCCCACGCGGGGCAATGCGGTTGATCTGCACCAGCGGCGTGTTGCCGATGGAATGCGCGTTGTCAGCATAGATACGGCTCATAGCGGGGGTCCTTTTATGCACCGGGTGGAAAACTTCAAGGGTAAGCCTGCAGCGCCAGTGCGTCCACATCCGGCGAAACCCCTGGTGCCAACCGGGGTCAACCGATCACCAACGTACCGGGAACCACTGCCGATGAAACGTCGCTACCGCTGGCCTTTATGGGGATTGTTGAGCATTGTCCTGTTGCTGCTGGCACTGCACTTGGCCTTGCCGGTAATGGTGCGCAACTACCTCAATGACAAGCTTGCCGACATGGGTGACTACCGCGGCCAGGTTACCGACGTCGACCTGGCCTTGTGGCGCGGTGCTTACACAATCAACGGCCTGAACATCGTCAAGACCACCGGCAAGGTGCCGGTGCCTTTTCTGCAGGCACCCGTGATCGACCTCTCCGTCAGTTGGCATGCGCTGTGGTATGACCATGCAGTGGTGGCCGAAGTAGTGTTCGTACGCCCCGAACTGAACTTCGTCGATGGCGCCAGCAAGCAGAGCTCGCAAACCGGTCAGGGCACTGACTGGCGCCAGCAGCTGGATAAACTGCTGCCCATTACCCTAAACGAAGTACGCATTGATAACGGCACCCTGACCTTTCGTAACTTCAATTCGAAACCGCCGGTCAATCTCAAAGCCAGCCAACTCCAGGCCAGCATCCGTAACCTGACCAATGTCGAGGACCTCAAAGGCCGCCGCGATGCGCGCTTTGAGGGCAAGGCGCTGCTGTTGGGTGATGCCCAAGTGCAAAGCAGTGCCACCTTCGACCCCTTCAGCGATTTCGATGACTTTCAGTTTCGCCTGCGTGCCACCGGCATCGAGCTTCGTCGGCTCAATGATTTTGCCAGCGCCTACGGCAAATTCGACTTCAATGCTGGCCACGGCGACCTGGTGATCGAAGCCGAGGCGCAAAAAGGCCGACTCACAGGCTATATCAAACCGTTGCTGCGCGATGTCGATGTGTTCAACTGGCAGCAGGACGTGCAGGAAGAGGACAAGGGCTTTTTCCGTTCGATCTGGGAAGCGCTGGTCGGCGGTGGCGAGACGGTGCTGAAAAACCAGCGCAAGAATCAGTTCGCCACCCGCGTGGAGCTCAGTGGCAGCGTGCATAAAAGTGATATCAGTGCGTTTGAAGCGTTCCTGCAAATTCTGCGCAACGGTTTTATCCAGGCGTTCAATGCCCGCTATGAGCAACCGCCGCCCAAGTCTGACTGAACAACGCTGTAATGGCCGATTCAGAGACTGAATGAGTCGCCTGCGTTCCCAGTCGCCCGGGCCCCGCGTTATAGTCAGGCATAACAATTTTTCCGTCGGGGAGCCCTGTACCCCGGCGCTACGTTAGAGGATCGGTTCATGAAGTTCGAAGGCACCCGCGCATACGTCGCCACAGACGACCTGAAACTGGCGGTCAACGCGGCGATCACCCTGGAACGGCCGTTGCTGGTCAAAGGCGAACCGGGTACCGGCAAGACCATGCTCGCCGAACAGCTCGCCGAATCCTTTGGCGCCAAGCTGATCACCTGGCACATCAAATCGACCACCAAGGCCCACCAAGGTCTGTATGAATACGATGCGGTCAGCCGCCTGCGGGATTCGCAGTTGGGCGTGGACAAAGTCCACGACGTGCGTAATTACCTGAAGAAAGGCAAGCTTTGGGAGGCGTTTGAGTCTGAAGAGCGGGTAATTCTGCTGATCGACGAAATCGACAAGGCCGACATCGAGTTCCCCAACGACCTGTTGCAGGAACTGGACAAGATGGAGTTCTACGTTTACGAGACCGACGAGACGATCAAGGCCAAGCAGCGCCCGATCATCATCATTACCTCGAACAACGAAAAAGAACTGCCAGACGCCTTCCTGCGCCGCTGCTTCTTCCACTACATCGCCTTCCCGGATCGCGACACCCTGCAGAAGATCGTCGACGTGCACTACCCCAACATCAAGAAGGACCTGGTCAGCGAAGCGCTGGACGTGTTCTTCGACGTGCGCAAGGTGCCAGGCCTGAAGAAAAAGCCGTCTACCTCCGAGCTGGTCGACTGGCTCAAGCTGCTGATGGCCGACAATATTGGCGAAGCGGTGCTGCGTGAGCGCGATCCGACCAAAGCCATCCCGCCTTTGGCCGGTGCGCTGGTGAAGAACGAACAAGATGTGCAATTGCTCGAGCGCCTGGCCTTCATGAGCCGTCGCGGTAACCGCTGACTCAGAGGGCAATTGCCATGTTGCTCAACCTGTTCAATGAAATGCGTGCCGCCAAGGTGCCGGTGTCGGTGCGTGAGTTGCTGGATTTGCTCAATGCCCTCAAGCAGCGGGTCACCTTCGCCGACATGGACGAGTTCTACTACCTGTCGCGGGCAATCCTGGTCAAGGACGAACGGCACTTCGACAAGTTCGACCGCGCCTTCTCCGCCTACTTCAACGGCCTGGAGAACCTCAATCAGCACCTGGAAGCCTTGATTCCGGAAGACTGGCTGCGCAAGGAATTCGAACGCTCGTTGACCGATGAGGAGCGCGCCCAGATTCAATCCCTGGGCGGTCTGGACAAGCTGATCGAAGCGTTCAAGAAGCGCCTGGAAGAACAGAAGGAACGCCATGCCGGCGGCAACAAGTGGATCGGCACTGGTGGCACCAGCCCGTTCGGCTCAGGCGGTTTCAACCCGGAAGGCATTCGCATCGGTGATGCCGGCAAGCGTCAGGGCAAGGCGGTCAAGGTCTGGGACCAGCGCGAATACAAAAACCTCGACGACCAGGTCGAACTGGGCACGCGCAACATCAAGCTGGCCCTGCGCCGCTTGCGCAAATTCGCGCGCCAGGGCGCGGCCGAAGAGCTGGACATCGATGGCACCATTGACCACACCGCCCGTGACGCTGGCCTGCTCAACATCCAGATGCGTCCGGAGCGACGCAACAGCGTCAAGTTGCTGTTGCTGTTCGACATCGGCGGCTCGATGGACGCTCACGTACGGATCTGCGAAGAGCTGTTCTCGGCGTGCAAGACCGAGTTCAAGCACCTGGAGTATTACTACTTCCACAACTTCGTGTATGAGTCGGTATGGAAGAACAACATGCGCCGAACCTCCGAGCGCACCTCGACCATGGACCTGCTGCACAAATACGGCGCTGATTACAAAGTGGTGTTCGTTGGCGATGCGGCCATGGCGCCCTACGAAATCACCCAGCCGGGCGGTAGCGTCGAGCACTGGAACGAAGAAGCCGGCTACGTGTGGATGCAGCGCTTCATGGAGAAGTACAAAAAACTTATCTGGATCAACCCGTACCCCAAGGACACCTGGGGCTATACCGCTTCGACCAACATCGTTCGCGAATTGGTCGAGGACCGGATGTTTCCACTGACCTTACGTGGGTTGGAAGAAGGGATGCGCTTTTTGTCCAAGTAAGCTTGAGGCCGCTGAGCGGCCCATCGCCAGCCTTGCCGGCGATGGGCCCTGTCAGCCAACAAATCGCTGCAGAAAATCCCGCTGCTCGCTCCACGCCAATTCCTGCACCACCGGCCTGAACCTGACCACACTCCCGGGCAACATCTGCGCCAGACGCGCCAAGGCCAGCGGCGTCAAAGCTCCCAGACGCGGATAGCCACCAATGGTCTGGCGATCATTGAGCAGCACGATCGGTTGCCCGTCCGGCGGCACCTGTACCGCCCCCAGCGGAATGCCTTCAGAAATCATCGGCGCCCCCTGGTACTGCAAGGCCGGCCCGAGCAAACGCATCCCCATACGGTCGGCACGGCTGTCCAGGGTCCATTCACGGTTGAACGCTTCGAACAAGCTAGTACCACTGAAATCGCCGATCTGCGCACCCAGCACCAGGTCCAGACTGTGGTTGCTGAAGTCCGGACGCAACGAAGACGGTACTTCGCGCCCGCCAGACCACTGGCGGCTGTAACTCAATTGCTGGCCTTTGGCCAAAGGCGAACCCAAGCCATCAAGCCCACCCAGCGCTTCACGCGCGACACTGGCGCAACTGCCCAATACCTGCGGCGCATCGAAACCGCCAGGCGCAGCCAGATAAGCACGGGCACCTTGCAACGGCTGGTTCAGACGCAGCCGCTGGCCCCTGTTCAGGGTGAAGCTGGACCACGGCTTGAGCGGCTCACCGTCGATACGCGCATCCAGATCAGCACCGGCCAGGGCCAGACAGCAGTCCTGTTCAGCCACCAGGCTAAAACCGCCCAGGGTAATCTCCACCACTGCAGCATCGTCGGCGTTGCCCAGCAGCCAATTAGCCCAGCGCATCGACACCCAGTCCAGCGCCCCGCCCTGGGTCACACCCAAATGGCGTACCCCAAAACGCCCAGCGTCTTGCAACAGGCACAGCGGTGTACTGGCCTCAATTGACAAGCGACTCATGCCAAGGCCTCCAGCGGAGTATCGTCGCCGCCCAGACTGATGAAAGTGGCGTGATCCACAGCCACGAAACGGACCCGATCACCCGGCTGCAACAAGCTATAGCCGTCGCGCTGGCGATCAAAGAGCTTGCTAGGGGTGCGGCCGATCAGATTCCAGCCCCCTGGTGATACTGCCGGATACGCTGCAGTCTGGCGCTCGGCGATGCCAACACTGCCAGCAGCCACGCGTTTGCGCGGTGTGGCCAGACGCGGTGTGGCCAGCGCTTCTTCGACCAGGCCCATGAAGGCAAAGCCGGGGGCGAACCCCAGGGCGAACACCTGATACTCACGCTCACTGTGGCGGCGAATGATATCGGCCACCGAGGTGCGACAACGCTCAGCCAACAGACTCAATTCTGGCCCGACACTGAGGTCATACCACACTGGAATTTCGTGCTGACGCCCGCCTCTGCCGTTATCCGGCTGCAAATTTTCCAGGGCCTCGCGAATCAGGGTTCGGGCCTGGTCTGGCGACAACTGCAGCAAGTCGAAATGCACCATCACCGTGGTGTAGGACGGCACCAGATCCAGCAGATGCTCGTTGAACACCGCACGCAACCGCTGACTGGCGGCCAGCATCCAGGGCATGTGGGCTTCATCGATGGCGTCAAACAGGCGCACCATCAGGCAATCGATGGCCACCGTTTCAATCCGGTAGTTCATGACAGCACCAGCGCATCAAGGGCCTGACGAATCTGCTGCACGGCGGCCACCGAACTGTCATTGTCGCCATGCACGCACAGGGTCTGGGCTTGCAGGCGCAGTTCACTGCCATCCACCGCAATCAGCGGCTCACCACGGGCCAGGCGCAGGGCCTGGTCGACGATCCGCGCCGGGTCGTGATGCACTGCACCTGGCAGGCGTCGCGATACCAGGTGACCGGCAGCGTCGTAGGCACGGTCGGCGAAGGCTTCGAACCACAAGCTGATGCCGTACTCGTCCCCGAGGGCCTGGGCAACGCGGTTGTCGGCGGTGGCCATGAGCATCAGCGGCAGCCCACGGTCATAGCTGGCCACCGCTTCCAGTACCGCACGCAACTTGAGCGGGTCAGCCATCATGTCGTTGTACAGCGCGCCATGGGGTTTGACGTAGGCAACCCGTGCCCCTTGGCTGCGGCAGATACCATCCAGAGCACCTATCTGGTAATGCAGCAGGTCACGGATTTCCTCGGCGCTACAGGCCATTGAGCGCCGGCCGAAACCCGCCAGGTCCTGGTAAGCCGGATGGGCACCGATGCGCACGTTGTTGGCGATGGCCAAGGCAACGGTCTGGCGCATGATGCCGGGATCGCCAGCATGGAAACCACAGGCGATGTTGGCGCAATCAACAAAAGGCATGACCTGGGCATCCAGGCCCATGGTCCAGCTGCCAAAACTCTCACCCATATCGCAATTCAGTAGCAGGCGGCTCACGGCTGTCACTCCTTCAGGCTCGGTCTTAGCGGGCTTCAAGTTCTTTACCGCGGGTTTCCGGGAGGCTCAGGGCTGCCAGAATTACCACCCCGTAGGACACCGCGGCAAATGCGCCGATACCCAGGCCGAGCGGAATCTTCTGGCTGAGCATACCGATCAGCAGCGGAAAGAACGCCGCCAGGGCACGGCCGATGTTGTAGCAGAAGCCCTGCCCCGAGCCACGAATGCGGGTGGGGAACAATTCAGTGAGGAACGCACCCATGCCGCTGAAAATACCCGAAGCGAAAAAGCCCAGGGGGAAGCCCAGCCAAAGCATCACGCCATCACTGACCTGCATCTGGGTATACAGCAGAACAATGATGAACGAGCCCACGGCGAACAGAATGAAGTTCTTTTTGCGCCCCAACAGGTCGGTGAGGTACGCGCTGATTACATAGCCGATGTAAGAACCGAAAATCACCATTGCCAGGTAGCCGCCGGTGCCGAGCACACTCAGCCCGCGTTCGTTTTTCAGAAAGGTCGGCAGCCAGGAGGTGATGGCGTAGTAACCGCCCAGGGCACCGGTGGTCAGCAGCGATGCGCGGATCGTAGTGAAGAGCATGCCGGGCGCGAAGATTTCATAGAAGTGCGACGGCGCCTCGGTTTTTTCTGCAGCCTTGGCCAGGCGGTAAACTTCCGGGTCCTTGACCAGGCGACGAACGAAAATCACGAACACCGCCGGCACGATTCCCAGCAGGAACAAGGCGCGCCAGGCGTCTTCAGGCGGCAGCAAGGTGAACAGCACAGCGTAGAGAATCGCCGTCAGGCCCCAGCCAATGGCCCAGCCAGACTGCACCATGCCCACCGCCTTGCCGCGATCCTTGGCGCGGATCACCTCACCGATGAGTACGGCACCGGCAGTCCATTCACCACCGAAGCCAAACCCCATCAGGGTGCGGGCGATCAACAGTTGCTCGTAGTTCTGGGCAAAGCCGCAAAGGAAGGTGAAAAAGGCAAACCACAACACCGTCAGTTGCAGGGTACGCACGCGGCCGATACGGTCGGAGAGGATACCGGCGATCCAGCCACCCAGGGCCGATGCAATCAGGGTGCTGGTGTGAATCAGGCCGGCTTCGGCGGTGGTGATACCCCACAGGGCAATCAGGGTGGGAATGACGAAGCTGAGCATCTGGGTGTCCATGCCATCCAGGCCGTAGCCGATCTTGCAGCTCCAGAAAGTCCGTCGTTCCTGTTTGTTGATGTTGCGGTACCAGTCGAAAGGTCCCGCCACTGAACTGGATTTGACCTGTTGCTGCACGCCCGATGGGTTCATGGTTGCCTCAGCTTGTTGGTATTGTTTTAAAGGCGGCGATCTTCGTCGCAACCGGACTGTCATTTTTCGACGCCGACGTATCGTCGTCCAACGAGAAAAACCAGCGGTCTGGGATAAGAAAAAATTGATCAGTGAGCGTGCCATGAACCTCAAGTTCCTCGAAACTTTCGTCTGGGTCGCCCGGCTCAAGAGCTTTCGCCTGACCGCCGAAAAGCTCTTCACCACCCAGGCCTCGATCTCCAGCCGTATCGCTGCGCTGGAGGCTGACCTGGGGGTAAAACTGCTGCTGCGCGACTCACGCGGCGTCAGCCTGACCCCCGAAGGCAGCAAGGTGCTTGAGTTTGCCGAACAGATGCTCGACACCGCCAAGGCCCTCAAGCAGTCGCTGGACAGTGACCGGGCGAAAGTCGGTCGGGTGCGCCTGGGGGTAATGGACACGGTCATCCATACCTGGATGAGCCCGCTGGTCTCGGAACTGATGGAACGCTACCCACAAGTTGAAATCGAGATTGTCGCCGATACTGCGCTTAATTTGCGCGAACAGCTGCAAAAAGGGTTTCTTGACGTTATCTTGCAAACCGACCTGCTTCGCCAGGAATCGATTCGCAGCCTGGACCTGGCGCGCTACCCGATGGGCTGGATCGTCGCCACCCAGTCGATCTACAACCGTGACTATGCCTCACTTGCCGAGCTTGCCCGCGAGCGTATCGTGACCTTTTCAAAGAACTCCCGACCGCATCAGGAAGTGCTCAGCCTGCTCCAGGCTGAAGGGGTCAGCGCACCGCGCCTTAACTGCGTCAACTCGGTGGCAGCGATCACCCGCTTGCTGCGTGATGGCTTCGGTATTGGTGCCCTGCCGCCAGCTCTGGTCAGCGAGGAACTGGCCAGGGGTGAACTGACCCAGCTGCCACTGATACAACAACCGCCGAGCCTGGAACTGGTGGTGGCTTGGCAGACCGGGGTCGAGTTGGTCGATGAAGTGGTAGCGCTGTGTCGCAATGTGCTCGAACGCTATGCCAGCAACGCTGGGCCACAGCGGATCAAGCTGGTTTAGCGCCAGCTCTCGATCACCGCTTTGCGCCGCCCGCCGAGCACCACCCAGCCGATCAGCAGCAACAGGCTTTCCACCAGCAGCGCCAACAACAAGGCACAACTCAGCCCCCAGGCCAGGGCCTCGGGGGCCAGAAGGACCTGGTAGCTGTAGCCTTTGAGGGTTTCTTCGCGCAGCTGACTGTCGGCGCTCACCAGCACATGCCAGGTCCGCTGCAGCCAAGGGCCCTGAAGCATCTGCCACTCGTGCTCGAACAGACGATTGCGGATCAACAGGCTCTCGATGCTGTTGGCATCACTGTTAAACACCGGATCGTCGCTGCTGCGGTAGTGGCGGACCAAAGCCTGCAGATCCCCCTTGAAGAAACGCTGGGCAGTGGCTTCGAAGCCTTTGAGCCCCTCACGGGACTCCAGCAGATGTGCTTCGACGCGCTGGCTGTAGTCATTGATCAGGCCTGGGACCTGCACCCCTACCAACAAACCAAAGGTAAACAGCAGCAACCGCAGGTAACTTCTGAACATGGACTATCCCTTAGCGTTGTCCTTGGGCGATGCATTCACCACGACGCCACAGCGCCCACTGGCCGGGCTCGTAGCGCTGCCAGGTTTCGTTTTCGGTCAGCGCTTCGGTGGCGATCACCGTGACCACGTCGTTAGGAGTGGTTTCGGCCTGGAAGTCGACGATCATATCGACATCCTTGAGCCGCGCCGGCCCGAACGGTGCGCGTCGGGTGATGTGTACAAGCTTGCTCGAACAGAAGCAGAACAGCCAGTCACCATCACTGAGCAAGCAGTTGAAAACGCCCTTGCCACGGTATTCAGCGCACGCGTCGACCAGCACCGGCAGGAGCATCTCGACCTCGACCGGTTCCGGAAACGCCTCGCGTATGCGGTTGAGCACGTCGCAGAAGGCCGCTTCGCTGTCGGTATCACCAATGGGCCGATAGAACGTGGCCTGGCCCTTGAACTCCCCCAACTGACCGTTGTGCGCAAAGCACCAGTTACGGCCCCACAGTTCACGCACAAACGGGTGCGTGTTGGACAGGCAGACTTGACCGACATTGGCCTGGCGAATGTGGCCGATGACCACTTCGCTCTTGATCGGGTAGCGCTGGACCAGGTTGGCCACTTCCGAATCACAGCTGGCTGCCGGGTCCTGAAACAGACGCAGGCCACGCCCTTCGTAAAAGCCGATGCCCCAGCCATCGCGGTGCGGCCCGGTGCGTCCGCCACGTTGCATCAGCCCGGTAAAGCTGAAAACGATGTCGGTCGGCACATTGGCGCTCATGCCCAATAGTTCACACATGCGTGGCTGCTCCCGGGCAAAGACTACAAGCGCGGTTCGACCCGCGGACGGTTGCCACCCAGTGGCGCTTCGGGCGGGTTGCGATAGCGGTCGCGGCTGTCGGCGGTAAACCCTGGCGCATCCGCCCGGGCCTCTTCAGCGTCCCGCTTGGCGGCTGCCTCAGCCTGCTCACGGCGGGCTCTGGCACGCTTTTGCACGGGCCAGCGCAAGAGCACGAACAGCCCGTACAGGGCGAAGGCGATCATGCCGTACATGGCCAGGTCGGCGGCGGCGCGCAAGGCGTTGTTACCCACTTTGAACAACAGGTCGAGGGCGACAATGGCAATCGCCGGGGCGAATTTGTCTTTGACCGGATCAATGATGGTCGGGGTCAACAGCAATACTGCCATCACCACCCGCAGCGGTTCGCGCAGCCAGCGCCACATCCAGCGGGTCAGGCGAAAGCCCACCGCCAGGCACCCCAGGGCGGCCAGGGCGTAGAGGCCCCAGGCAAGCAGATAGTCGTTCTCGGTCATGGTGTCCGTGGCAAGCTAAGCAAATAGACGCTTATGATAAACACATTTCAGCGCGCAGGCGCCCCCCAGCCAAGAGATCCCCGAATGTCCGCAGACGCCAACGCTCCCCGCGCCCCGATTGCCCACAAGGCTGGAGGCGCCGATCCTTATGCCTGGCTTCAGGAACGCGACACGCCCGAAGTGATTGATTACCTGAATGCCGAGAACGCCTATCAGCAAGCGCAACTGGCTGACCAGGCCGAGCTGCGCGAGCAACTGTTCGAAGAGATCAAAGGGCGGATCCTGGAAACCGATCTGTCGCTGCCTTCGCCCTGGGGCCCGTACCTGTACTACAGCCGCACCACCGCTGGCGAAGAGTACCCGCGACATTACCGTTGCCCGCGTCCGGCGGATGACTCGAACACTGTCGACGAAAGCCAGGAAGAGTTGCTGCTCGATCCCAACCAGTTGGCCAACGGCGGCTTTCTCTCGCTCGGTGCTTTCAACGTCAGCCCCGACCATCAGCGCCTGGCGTACAGCCTCGATACCAGCGGCGATGAAATCTACACCCTGTACGTCAAAGAACTGACCAGCGGCGCGATCGAACAACTGCCGTTCGAAGATTCCGACGGCAGCATGACCTGGGCCAATGACAGCCAAACCCTGTTCTTCGCTGAACTGGACGACACCCACCGACCGCACAAATTGCTGCGCCATCGCCTTGGTCGCGAAGGCTGCCAGGAGGTTTTCGAAGAACCCGATGGGCGCTTCTTCCTGCACTGCTACCGGGCCAGCTCCGAACGCCAACTGATCCTGCTGCTCAACAGCAAGACCACCAGCGAAGCCTGGGTGCTCGACGCCGAACAGCCCGACGGCGATTTCACCTGCCTGGCACCCCGCGTCGAAGGCCACGAATACTTCCCTGACCACGGCCAGCTCGACGGCCACTGGCGCTGGTTCATCCGCAGCAACCAGGACGGCATCAACTTCGCCCTGTACCAGGCCGCTGCTGAACACGTACCGACCCGCGCCCAGTGGCAACTGCTGGTGCCCCATCGCGACGACATCATGCTCGAAGGCTTGAGCCTGAATGCCAGTGCCTTGAGCCTGAGCCTGCGTGAAGGCGGTCTGCCGATCATCGAAGTCCACCCTCACGGGCTTACGCCTTATCGCGTCGAGTTACCCGATGCAGCCTACAGCCTGTACGTGCAGGACAGCCTGGAGTTTGCCAGCACGCGCATTCGCCTGCGCTACCAGGCCTTGAATCGCCCGGCCCAGGTGCGCCAACTGGAACTGGCCGATGGCAGCCAACAGGTGCTCAAGGAAACCCCGGTGCTCGGCCCCTTCGACCCCGACGTCTACGTCAGCCAGCGCCTGTGGGCCACTGCCAGTGACGGCACACAAGTACCGATCAGCCTGGTGCAACGCCGCAGCGACCTGGGCAAACCGGTGCCACTGTACCTTTATGGCTACGGCGCCTATGGCGAAAGCCTCGACCCGTGGTTCTCGCATGCCCGCCTGAGCCTGCTCGATCGTGGCGTGGCCTTCGCCATTGCTCATGTACGTGGTGGCGGTGAGCTGGGTGAAGCCTGGTATCGCGCAGGCAAGCAGGAGCACAAACACAACACCTTCAGCGACTTCACTGCCTGCGCCGAGCACCTGATCGCTCAGGGCGTGACCAGTGCCGAGCAGTTGGCGATCAGTGGTGGCAGCGCTGGCGGCCTGCTGATCGGTGCAGTACTCAACCAGCGCCCAGAGCTGTTCAAGGCGGCGATTGCCGAGGTGCCGTTCGTCGATGTACTCAACACCATGCTCGATCCGGAGCTGCCGCTGACCATCACCGAATATGACGAATGGGGCAATCCGCAAGAGCCTGAGGTGTATGAGCGGATCAAGGCCTACGCGCCCTACGAGAACGTCAAGGCCCAGGCCTACCCAGCCTTGCTGGTGGTCGCCGGTTACAACGACAGCCGCGTGCAGTATTGGGAAGCGGCCAAATGGGTGGCCAAGCTGCGGGTGACCAAGACTGACGACAACCTGTTACTGCTCAAAACCGAAATGGACGCCGGCCACGGCGGCATGAGCGGGCGCTATCAAGGGCTGCGCGATGTGGCGCTGGAATATGCTTTTGTCTTTAAAGTGCTGGGGCTGGCGTAAATCGAAAAATTTGTTGTCTGATCCATCGATTCGCCGGCAACGCCGGCTCCTACGGGGTAGGCAACCTGCGTAGGAGCCGGCGTTACCGGCGATGGGCCGCAACATGGCCCCAAAACCAGACACCACAAATCAACAAGAAACGACCGCACATGCCCGAACCGACTCATCTGAACAACGAAATCCGCGACATGCTCATGGACTGCGGGCTATTCGACCAACTGCAACCTGGCGACTTCCAGCACGCTGCCGGTTACTTCAGCATTGCCACCTTGAGCACTGGCGAAGCAATCTTCGCTGAAGGCGATGCTGGCACCTTCATGTGCATCATCCACCACGGTGTGGTCTCGGTGCGCAAAGCCGACTGCGAACAGCGCCAGGTGGAAATCGCCACCCTGCGCAAAGGCCGTGCTTTCGGGGAAATGGCCGTGCTCGACGGCGAACGGCGCTCGGCCAGCTGCGTGGCCGCCAGCGACTGCCAGTTGCTGAGCCTGGGCAAGGACTCACTGGAAAAGATGATCAACGACGCGCCGAAAATCGCCGCCAAGATCATCCGCGCCTTGGCCGTGGCGCTGTCACGCCGCTTGCGCATGCAGGACGGCCAGCGCCTGGCTCAGGTCTAGTCCGTTATCGCCCTGCCCTTGCCCTCCTCGGGTGTCAGCCCCGGCAAGGGTTGGTCCCTGGGTGGTGCGGGCACCGGCATGGACGGCAGCAGCGGCGAACCCGGGCGTGCATCACCGGCGCGCGGTGGCGTGCTGGGGGTGATTTGCGGGTAAGGCGTTGGCGTCGCCGTACCCGGTGCACCCGGCACCGGGGCAATTGGCCGCGGCTGCAGGTCGGCAGCCTGGGTGGTTTGCACACTGGCGAAGATCAGCAAGGCAACAGTCAGGCAGCGCATCAGCAGACTCCTTGAAACACCTTCTCACAGGCTACTCCCAAGCGTAGCGGTTTGCCTGTCCGAATGGCCCGTCATCAGGCTAAACTTCAAGGCATAACCGTACCAAGCCCGAGAAAAGGTAATCCCATGAGTTCGCCATCTTCCGCCGCCGCCACCGCACGGCTTGACCGTATCCTTGCCGACGCCAAGCGCGACAAGGAGATGGGCTACCGCGACAAAGCCCTGCGTATGTACCCGCACGTCTGCGGCCGTTGCGCCCGCGAATTCGCCGGCAAGCGCCTGAGTGAGCTGACCGTGCACCACCGTGACCACAACCACGACAATAACCCCCAGGACGGTTCCAACTGGGAGTTGCTGTGCCTGTACTGCCACGATAACGAGCACTCCCGCTACACCGACCAGCAGTACTTCAGCGAAGGCTCCACCAGCAGCCCGACCATCGCCAAGGCCACGCATAACCCGTTCGCCGGGCTGGCCGGTATGCTGAAAAAAGACTGAGCGCAATCCCCCGCCCCACAGCTGCCGGCAAGCCCGTATAATCGCCTTCTTTATATGCGAAGGGCCCCGGCACGTGGCGAACAAACGGTACAGCTGCATTGGTCTGTTCAACCCCAAGTCAGCAGAGAACGTCGGTTCAGTGATGCGCGCAGCGGGTTGCTACGGCGTCAACTCGGTGTTCTACAGCGGTAAGCGCTATGAGCGCGCCCGCGATTTCGTCACTGATACCAAACGGGTGCACTACGACATTCCGCTGATAGGTATCGACGACCTGCAAAAGATCATCCCCCTGGGCTGCACGCCGGTAGCGGTTGAGCTGATCGACGGTGCCCGAGCGTTGCCCGAATACACCCACCCGGACCGCGCCATCTACATCTTCGGCCCAGAAGACGGCTCTCTGGACCCAAGCGTGCGGGCCTGGTGCGAAGAGACCATCTATATTCCGACCAACGGCTGCATGAACCTCGCCGCCACCGTCAACGTGGTGCTCTACGACCGTCTGGCCAAGGGTTTGAACACCCGCTCCGGGCCGAAATTCAAGTAATCCGAAGGAACAGTCCCGCAACTACGGCGGTCTGCTGGATATCATCGCCCTCACTGGAGAATGACCATGTCCGCAAACAAGACGTTAATTCCTGCTCTGCAAGACAAGCCCGAACACAACGTGCGGGGTTGGGAACGCGCCACGTCCGTGGCCGGCGGGGTAATCATGGTCGGCAAGGGTATGCGTCGCGGCGGGCTGTTCGGCCTGATTCAAGTGGCCATTGGCGGTGTCGCCCTGGCGCGTGGTATCACTGGCCACAGTTCGCTGAAAAGCCTCCTGGAGCGTGGCCGCAGTGACATCGACCAGTTGCGCTCAACCCTTGAGCGCAACGGCGCAGAACTGCAAGCGCTCAAGGCCAGTGCCGACGCCGCTACCCGCAGCGCCACGGTTACCGGCAACGACTCGCTGGACAACCCGACGCCTTAACGCAGCAACTTGCTCGCCAGCACCTCGGACTCACGGCCTAGCACACTTTCGCTGAGCTGAATGAACTCGGCGGTGCTGACACCGTTCAGGCGCATCAGCGCGCGGGTGACGTCATCGAGTGAGCGCTGATTATGAGAGTGCAGGCGAAGTTCCTTATCCAAGGCCTGCAATAGCAGCACACCACGCGCAGTCACTGCACTGTCAACCTGTTCACCACGCAGGCTGGTGACCTTGGCGCCGCGCTGCTCCAACCCGGCTTGCAAGGCCTGATAGCGCTCTTCAGTGATGCCGCCGGCACGGCGCAGCAGCTCAATGGCGTAGTATTCGTTGATGCTTTCAGAGATCCAGTCGCTGGCCTCTCGGTCATTGACCTGGGCAAAGACCTGTACCAGTTCACGCAGCAACGGGCTCAAGCCGTTTTCACTGACCAGCGGCCGGCTGCTATGCAGGTAAATCGAGTTGTGCCCGGCGCGGGTACCGCGCCATAGCTGCTCCCGTGCACCGACCAGCAGCAGCTTTGCCGGGTTGCGTGGGAACACCGCCTGCAGTTGCGGCCAGACGAAGGTCAGCAAGGTCAGGTTATCCATGCGCCGCATGCCCTGGCCCAGCGGCGCGGCGACGCTGACTTCAGTCTCGCCAAGGCGCGCACGCCGGGTGCCAATGGTGCCGGCAATCATCCAGCCGGTGGGGCGATCGAACAGCCGCGAGACGTTGTCGATGCGAAAGCGCTGCTTGCCAATACGCGGCCAGGGCGTCTCGACGCTTTTCCAGCCGTTGGGCAGTTCGAAACTCAGGCGCGCCACCAGCTCAATGCCGTCCTGCTGATCCAGACGCGCCGGGGGCACCAGGTCGTCACCGCGAAACAATGCCCAGTCCGGGGTCATATGCGTTGCATAGCTGCCATTGCTCAGGCGCTGCGCCAGACGCACGCGGTAAGTCAACTGGCTCTTGCCGGCCGCCGGTTGCCAACGTCCACGCAGGCCATCGCTTTGCACCTGCCATTGGCCGTCGGCTTTGAAGTCGCTGTAGACACCTACGCTGCCTAAGTCAAAATCCAGGCTGCGCACCGCGCTCCCTTCGGCCAGGGTCAGGCGTACCTCGGCTTGCTCGCTTTGCGGCAGGAGGTGGACGTGATAATCCAGATTGACCTTCTTCGCCCAAGCCGGTGAACTGGCTAACAGGCCCAGGACCAACAGCCAATGACAACGCACACGCATGCAGAAACTCCTTGTTCCTTTAACGCGATACCCGGCAAGCCTGTACGGCTCAGCCAGCGCGGAAAATCAGATAATCTTCCCAGTCGTCTTCGTCCACGCTGTTCTCGCTCAACATGCGCCCGGACTGGGAAATACGCTGTTTATGCACCTGCTCGCGGTCGCCACAGACCAAATGGTGCCAGCTGGGCAGATCCTTGCCCTCGCTGACCAGGCGATAACCGCAGGTGGTCGGCAACCATTTGAACTGGTCGGCCTTGCCCGGCGTCAGCTGGATGCAATCAGGCACCCACTTGAGCCGGTTCGGGTAGTCGCTGCACTGACAGGTGTTCAGGTCCAGCAGTTTGCAAGCGATACGCGTGTAATAGACGCTGTTGTCATCTTCGTCTTCGAGCTTTTGCAGGCAGCACAGGCCACAGCCGTCACACAGCGACTCCCATTCCTGGTGGTCGAGCTGTTCGAGGGTCTTACGCTTCCAGAAAGCGTCGGCGCTGGCAATCATGTAACGGGTGTCCTGTTCAAAAGAGGCGCCGCAGGGCGGCGGCGCCAGTCTAGGGCGAGTCTTGCGCCAATACCAGACCGCTTGTCAGTGGCAGTACGACACAGTAGTTTTACCGACGGTCCCTCATCACCCTTTCAGGAACTCGCCATGAGTGCTAATCCTCGCGTTGCCGAACATGCCATTGACGAACAGTTCATCAAGCGCTGGTCGCCACGTGCCTTCACCAACGAACCAATCAGCGAAGCCACCTTGCTGAGCTTCCTTGAAGCCGCACGCTGGGCCCCTTCGGCCTACAACTCGCAGCCATGGCGGTTTCTTTACGCCCGCCGCGACACGCCGAACTGGGAGCGCTACCTGGGCCTGCTCAACGAATTCAACCGCAGTTGGGCGCAACATGCGGCGGCGCTGGTGATCGTCATCTCCAAGACCACCTTTGCCGCGCCTGGCAGCAGCGAAGAGAAGCCTGCCCTGTGGCACACCTTCGACACCGGTTCCGCCTGGGGCCACCTGGCCCTGCAAGCGAGCATCAGCGGTTGGCACACCCATGGCATGGCCGGTTTCGATCAGGAACTGACCCGCAAAGAGCTGAAAATTCCTGAAGGCTACGCCCTGCATGCCGTGGTAGCGATCGGCAAACTGGGTGACAAGGCCAGCCTGGCTGAAGCGTTGCAGGCCCGTGAAGAACCTAGCCCGCGCCGTTCGCTGAGCGAACTGGCGGCTGAAGGTGATTTCACCCTGTAGGCGCTCACGCTTTCAGCGCTCAAGCTGCAAGCTGCAAGAAATGGCGTGCACAGATCCGAAATCCGCCGCCACTTGCACCTTGTAGCTTATAGCTTGCAGCTACCGTCAATACCCGCGCTGGAAATCCACTTCCCCGCGCAACGCGTCACCCGCCTGATACGCCCGCAAATTCTCGCCAAACAAGCGCACCATCGCCGCAGGCGACGTCGGTGCCGAGCTGTGCCCGGTCAACAGCAAACCCCAGGCGGTCCAAAACGGATGACGCGCCGGCAGCGGCTCCTGGCGGCAGACATCAATCACCGCACCGGCAAGATGACCAAGTTTCAAGGCCTCAACCAGGTCGCCATCGACCACCGCCACGCCTCGCCCGGCGTTGATGAACAGTGCCTCGGGATTGAACCGGGCAAACATCGCGGCATCGTACAGGTCGTGAGTGGCCGGGGTATCCGGAAGCAGGTTGACCACGTAATCGACTTCGCCAACCAGACGTCCCAGGTCGCTCATGGCCGCCACTTCGATAAAAGGAGCCTGTTCACGGGCCTGACTGGCGATGCCGTAGAGCTTGACGCCAAACGGCAGGAGAAACTCAGCAACCCGCTGACCAATATCACCGGTACCGACGATCAATACCCGACGCCCTTCCAGGCTACGCCCAGGGCGGTCATCCCACTTGCGTTCGACCTGGCTGACCAGGCGCGCCATCACTTCCCGTTCGTGACCCAGCAGGTAGGTCAGGACGTATTCGGCCATTACCTGGCCGAAGATGCCTACTGCACGGGTCAGGCGATAGTCACGCTGCAGGCCGTCCGCCAGCAGTGGGGTGATTCCCGCCCAGGTTGACTGTAACCATTGGGGCTGGTGCCCCTGGCGCAGCAGGGTTGCCAGCAGGTCCGGCTGACCTAGCCATACTGGACATTGAGCAGCTTGCTCGGCCAATACCGCCGAGTCGCCGCTCGTCAGGACTTCAAGCTCCGGTGCCGCCTCGCGCAGCAGGCGAGCGTAGAGGGCATGATCCTGTTCCGCGATCAAAACACGCATGTTCTTACAACCTTGACTCATACCGGGTCGTTACGACGCAACAGCTCTTCGGGCAGATGCTCGATGTACTCATCCTCGACCGGCGGCATCTGCAGGTGATAACCCTGCTGCTCGAGGTTTTCCAGGACCTTGGCAATGTCTTCGCGAGCCAGCTGACGCTCCGGGGTGAGGACCAGGTCAAAGGCGTGTACCGGCTTGCCGAAGAACGGCAGCAGCGCCTCAGGAACGCGCTCCAGGCCGTCGGCCTTGAGTACGTACAGGTACATTTCGTTCTTGCGTGGGCTCTTGTAGATCGAGCAGATGCGTTTCATTTCAGTTCTCCAGCGCTAGCCAGGCAATCGAGCAGCGCCTGCCCCATCCGTTCACGGCGCCAACCGCGCAACGCATCGGGGAGTTGATAAGGTCCGGACGGGTAGCCGCTCTTGAGCAGCAATTCGAGGATTTTCTTGCGCAACATCAGCTCCGGGGCGATGTTCAGGCGTTCGGCCTCGGCCTGGCCGATGGCACGCAATTGCTTGAGCAGCGCCGACGCCTCGATTGGCAATGGCTCGGGCACCGCCGGCGGCCATTGCGCCGCTGGCAGGCTGGCGGCCTGCTTGATCAGCTCAAGCAGGAACTCACCGTCCTGACGGAGGGTGCGCGGATGCATGTCTTCGATCTTCGCCAGCGCCGCGAGCGTCTGCGGCTGGGTCTTGGCGATCGGCCACAGGGCATTCTCGCGCAGGATGCGGTTACGCGGCAGGTCACGCGCACGCGCTTCACGCTCGCGCCAGGCGCACAGCTCACGCAGTACCGCCAACTGTGCCCGTGACAGCTTCCAAGCCAGTTTGGCGTCGCGGTACAACTCACGAGGGTCGATTTCGCGGCGCAACTGGGCTACCAGTTCGGCACCATCTTCCAGCACCCAGGCATTTTTCTCATCAGACAGTTGCGGACGCAGGCGCTCGTAGAGCTCTGCCAGGTGCACGGCATCTTCGGCGGCGTAACTGACCTGGGTTTCCGACAGCGGGCGCTGCAGCCAGTCAGAACGGGTTTCGCCCTTGGGCAGCTCGATAGCGAGCACTTCCTGGACCAGACGCGAATAGCCCATGGAGAAACCCAGGTTCAGGTAGCCGGCAGCCAGCTGGGTGTCGAACAGCGGTGCGGGCAGGCTGCCGGTCAGGCGCGAGAGCACTTCAAGGTCTTCGCTGCAGGCATGCAGGACTTTGATTACTTGGGTGTCTTCAAGCAATTCGGCCAACGGCTGCCAGTTGTCGATGCGCAGGGGATCGATCAAATAGGCACAGGCTCCGACACCGACCTGGATTAACCCGGCAATCGGATAAAACGTATCCACCCGCATGAACTCGGTGTCGACGGCCACGAAGGGCAGCTGGCGCCACTGCTGGCAATGTTCGGCCAGGCTGCTGTCGTCGCAAATCCAGTGTATTTCGATGGCCACAAGGCTCTCCCACAAACAATGGCGCGCAGTATATACGCCGCAGGCCATTGCCGGGAAACCGCTCGACCGCTATCTCTGCCTGGCCTGAGCGTTGTTTCAATATTGAGCCCGTACCGGGCGACAGCTGGCAAAGGGCGTAGCCGCCGCGCCAATCTGTTCGCCGACGTAACGGAAGGAGGCGCCAATTACATTGCTCGGCACCAGCATCAGACGAATCTCATGATGATTGCAAAGCAGCGAGGCCAGGCCTTGGTAACTCATAAAATGCGTAGCACCAGCGCTGACCAGAAACAGTGCAATCAGTCAGAGTGCCGTTACGACATTGTCTTTTGACCAGGCGAACACTAAGTAGAAGCGCATCAATTTTTTGTGAAAAAGACGCCAACCTTTAGCCGATCGGCGTCTATTCATTCACTACATTTTTTCACATTACTTATGCCTAAGTTTGTTATCCCGGCAAGTAAAATTTGGAATAAGAATCACGCTCGATATCGAGCACCTCGACACACAGCTGGAGACTCAACCCCGGTGTGCCCGGAACTGCCTCTTTCAGCACCTCCAGCAGACTTGTCGACAGTTGTTGTTTAACTTCTGGCGAGCGACCGCTGAGGATCGCCAGCTTGGCATGGGCAAAGGCCCGCTCGTTCGGCGCAATGCCCACACGGTATGAGGCCAGTGCTACGGCACGGCTTTTGATATCCAGTTCATCGGCGAACTGACCGCTGGCCACCAACGCATGGTTCAGGCGCAGCAACAGGCGGTCGACATCCAGCTCACGCAAGTTGTCGGTGTACTCCACATGAAGATGAGGCATGGCGCATGGGTCCTTAACGGGCAATTGATACAACAGACTACCTCAGCCCCGAAAACCGGCAAAGACGACTATTCTCAAAGTTCGTGACCTTCCACCCCAACCCCCAGAGAGGTGAAGAAATGCCGGTCAAGCACGATCTACTCGCAGACTTGAATCTGACCAAGGAAGCATTCATCGAAAAGAAGAGAGCAGACGCGCGACTCAGCCAGCTGTACGAGGATTACCTACGCAAAGACAACCAAGTGGTTGATGCCGAGACCAGCGCCAGTGCGGATGACACGGTTACCCGGCTGCGAAAGGAGCGCCTTAAAATCAAGGACGAAATCGTCGCCCATGTGAAGCCCTGAGGCTTCCCCAGAATAAAAAAACCCCGCAGTTTGCTGCGGGGTTTTTGTTGGTCCCATTACTGATATCAAGTTCGTGACCAAACCACAGGGAACCAGTCTTCGCGCATGCGATCGCCAGCCTTCAGCTCAATACCGGGAAACGGCGGCGAAGTGCGCCCCGGTCGCTGCACGTAGCGCACATCATCACCCATGAAGCGTGTCGAGAAGGCCCGCCGGCGATTGTTCCCGATGTTGCCAGCAGCGCCATGCACGGTGCGAAAATCGAAAACCACCGCATCGCCCGGCTCGAGTTCGGGCGAGAGAATGCGGTACTCACCGTTGTCCACATCCGGCATGTCCATGAACACGCTTTCGCCGGATTCGGAATCGGTTGCGCCATAGAAGTCCTTGTTGTTGGCCCAGCTTTTGGGGCGCACAGGTTTGGGCCAGCGATGGGAGCCCAACACCACGCTCAGCGTGTTGTGACAGGTCACCGGGTCAAGGGGAATCCAATAGCTGGCCGTTTGCTGGCCGTCCACGCAGTAGTACGGCAGGTCCTGGTGCCACGGCGTCGGCTTGGAGGTTCCGGGTTCCTTGACCAGAATATGGTCATGGAACACCTGCACGTGCTGGGACTGCATCAGGTTCCCGGCAATACCCGCCGCCGGTGAATTGAGCACAAAGTCCGTGAACGTGGGAATACGCTGCCAGTTACAGTAGTCCTCGAAGAAACGTCCGCCCTCGCCACTGCCAACGTTCTCAATGGCAAAAGCGCTGGGGGCCGCCAGGTTCTGTTCGAAACCTTCACGCAAGCGCTCGATCCAGTCACCAAATACGCCACGTAAGACAATAGCGCCGTCACGTTGGAATTGTTCGATATCGGCTTTCATCGGGGCAGTCCTCTCTTGTTGTAATGCCCGAAAGTATTGGACGCCCGCCCGCTGCCGGTAAACGACACTTTGCCTATTCGCCACTATCAGCATTCTGTATGGCCCGGCTTATTGTCACGCCCGTCAATTGGCCGGTTAATAGCCCTGCCTGTCTCCTTCGGCACCTTGCCACTGAACAATAAGAACAATGAGGAGTTACCTGGGATGAATGACAACAACACCGCCTTGCGGCGAGGTCTGAGCACCCGCCATATCCGCTTCATGGCACTCGGCTCAGCCATTGGAACCGGGTTGTTCTATGGCTCGGCCTCGGCCATCAAACTGGCCGGACCTTCTGTACTGTTGGCCTACCTGATTGGCGGCGCGGCCATCTACATGATGATGCGCGCCCTGGGCGAAATGGCCGTGCGCAACCCTGTGTCCGGCTCTTTTGGCCAGTACGCCAGCCAGTACCTTGGGCGCTTCCCGGGCTTTCTGACCGGTTGGAGCTATGCGTTCTCCATGCTGGTGGTGTGCCTGGCGGACGTCACCGCCTTCGGTGTCTACATGAGTTTCTGGTTTCCGGAGACGCCGCGCTGGATCTGGGTGCTGGGTATCGTGTTCTTCATCGGTGCCTTGAACCTGTGCAGCGTCAAAGTGTTCGGCGAGCTGGAGTTCTGGCTGTCACTGCTCAAGGTCACAGCGATTGTGTCGATGATTCTGGCCGGTGCCGCGGTGCTAATGTTCGGCATCCAGTTGGGCGGCTCCACCGAACAGGTGGCAAATATCAGCAACCTGTGGAGCCACGGCGGCTTCTTCCCCAACGGCGTCAGCGGCATGATCGCCTCTTTCACCGTGGTGATGTTCGCCTTCGGCGGGGTCGAAATGATCGGCATCACCGCCGGTGAAGCCCGGGATCCGCAACGGGTCATTCCCAAAGCCATCAATTCGGTGCCGTTGCGTATTCTGCTGTTCTACGTGTTTACCCTGTTCATCCTCATGTCGATCTACCCCTGGACCCGCATCGGCAGCGAAGGCAGCCCCTTCGTGCAGATCTTCAGCGGCCTGGGCATCGGCTCGGCCGCCAGCCTGCTCAATATCGTGGTGATTTCCGCTGCGGTGTCAGCGATCAACAGCGATATTTTCGCCGCCGGGCGCATGATGTACGGCATGGCCCAGAACGGTCAGGCGCCGAAAGGCTTCTCACGCCTGTCTCGCTTTGGCGTACCGTGGATGACCGTGATGGTCATGGGTGCAGCGCTTTTGTTCGGGGTAATACTCAACTACTTGGCGCCAGAGAACCTGTTCCTGATCTTGGCCGCGGTGGTGACCTTTTCGATCGTTTGGGTGTGGCTGATGATCCTGCTGTCACAGATGGTGATGCGCCGCGGCATGAGCAGCGAAGAGGTCGCCAAACTGCACTTCCCGGTCCCCCTCTGGCCAGTAGGTCCAGCCTGCGCGGCTGCGTTCATGTTGTTCATCTTTGGGGTCCTGGCCTGGTTCCCGGACACCCGCATGGCCCTGTATGTCGGCATCGGCTGGCTGGCGTTGCTGTCGCTGGGCTATTGGCTGTTGGTGGCGCGCCAATCCAAGCCACTGGTGGTGGCAACCGGGTCGGTCAACAGCTGAGCTAAGCGGGAAACTGCTGGGCTGCCCAGTCCAGAAACGCCTGCGCTGCCGCTGAGGGGCGCATGGCACTGGACTGGGCCAACACCACCGGCTGCGGGCTCACCGTCTCAAGCAAGGGGCGGCAGGCCAAGGGCTTGCCGTCATAACTGCAATCACTCACAGGCCGCGTGCAAGACAACGCCACGCCATAACCATGGGCCACCAGCCCGCGCTGCATCTCGAACGTTTGCGTCAATTGCAGTGCCGCAGGTTGCAGGTCGTGTGCCCAGAATAGCGACAGAAAGTACTCCCGGGTTCTGGAAATGTCTTCCAGGATCAAGCATTCGGCGGCCAGATCGACCAGCGACACATTGTCCTGTAATGCCAAAGGATGATCGGCCGGCAACAGTGCGTAGGGCGTCAGTTGCGCCAGCACACGCTTCACGATTGGCGAGTCGAGCCCCACATCGTACGTCAGCGCAAGCTCCGCCTTGCCATCAGCCAACCTGCGATTGACCTCGGCAAGATCGGTCTCGAACAAGGTGATGCTGACCTCGGGATAACGCTGACGAAACCCGCTCAACAGCCTTGGCGCGTAGTACGGCCCCAGATCCTGAAAACAGATCAGGCTCAAAGCCCCGCGCAACCCGGCTTGTTGCTCACCGGGCCCGGTAATGGCTGTTGCCATGTCAAGAATACCGCGCGCCCGCTCCAGCAGCTTGCGTCCGCTCGGGGTCAGCTCCAAGCCGCGGCTGACCTGGCGATGGAAGAGCTTTTCACCCAGGATCGACTCCAACTGCGACAGGGCCAGGGAGACTGAAGGCTGGGAGATATGCTTGGCCCGCGCTGCGGCACTGACACTGCCCTGCTCGGCGGCAGCGACGAAATACTCCAGCTGGCGGAAGGTGAATCCGATCATCGCGAGGCCCTGACTGATGGTTGGAACGTCGGACCATTATGACCTGTTGCCTCGCGATGAGCCTGGCTATTACCGGTCTTTCAACGCTTCAAGTGGCTGAGCAGTGTCATCGGCAGCCCCCCAGATTTCAGCGTCGATCTTACCCGACAGCTCCGGATAATCCTTGGCATTGAACTCCGGCGTGCCCACCGCACGCTGCGCGAAGTAGTCGCGGGTCAGCTTGATCACCACACCCGACAGCAAGCAGATCGCAATCAGGTTGATGGTCGCCATCAGCCCCATCGCGGCATCAGCAGCATCGAACACCGTGGCAACACTTTCGTATGCGCCCCAGACCACCATCAACAGTGCCGCGATACGCAGCACCGTCAGCCCCAGACGAGTGTTCAGCTTGAGATAGACCATGGCGTTTTCGGCATAGGTGTAGTTGCCGATGATCGAGGTGAAGGCAAAGAAGAAGATCGCCACGGCAATGAAGTACTGCCCGGCCGAACCGATGTGCACATTCATGGCCGCTTGAGTCAGTGGCGTGCCGGTCATTTCAGGGCCAGGAATCACACCCGACAGCAGGATCATGATTGCTGTGGCGGTACAGATCAGCAGGGTATCGATAAACACCCCCAGCGCCTGAACAAAGCCCTGCGAGGACGGGTGGTGCGGATTGGGAGTGGCCACAGCCGCAATGTTCGGTGCCGAGCCCATACCGGCCTCGTTGGAGAACAAACCACGCTTGACGCCGTTGAGCATGGCCCCAGCCACGCCGCCGACCGCCGATTCCAGGCCGAAGGCACTCTTGACGATCAACATCAGCACAGCCGGTACTTCACCCAGGTTGGTCACGATTACATAAATCGCCACTAACAGGTAGGCACCCGCCATGAACGGCACGACCAACTCAGCAAAGCGAGCGATTTTCTTGATACCGCCAAAAATCACCAGACCGGCAAGCACCGCCACCACTACGCCAGTGGTCAGTTTGGGTACGCCAAAGGCGCCTTGGGTGGCATCGGCAATGGAGTTGGCTTGCACCGCACCAAACACCAGGCCAAAGGCAATGATCAGGCACACCGAGAAAATTGCTGCGGCCCACGGCGCATTCAAGCCTTTGGCGATGTAGAACGCTGGCCCGCCGCGATACTCACCTTTGTCATTACGTACTTTGTACAACTGCGCCAGGGTGCTTTCGGCATAAGCCGTTGCCATGCCCAGCGACGCCACCACCCACATCCAGAACACTGCCCCCGGCCCGCCCAGGGTAATTGCTACAGCCACGCCCGCAAGGTTACCGGTACCTACCCGCGAAGCCAGGCTGGTGCACAACGCCTGGAACGGCGTAATACCACTTGCATCGTTGGCGGGCGCACGCAGCACCGAGCGGAAGAACTCCGGCAAATGACGAAATTGTATGAAGCCCAAGCGGACAGTGAAGTAGATACCTGCGGCCAGCAGGCCATAGATCAGGACATACCCCCAGAAGAAGGTATTCAGTGCGTTGATCACGGCTGTCATCGTATGTTCCCAAATAAAGCGCAGGGCCGGTAAGGGCCCTACTCAGTCTGTAAAGCTACCGCGTCAGAGGACGATCAGTGCCTTTTTCAATATGAATGGCCTGAACCGATGGGAGACGCCCATCGATTCAGCATAGCGCTTCGGCATCGCCCTACAGGCGATGAATGACGTCGAGAGTCTGGGCTCAATTCAACCTGCATGCGTGAACGCAACGGGCCGGCCCTTTGTAAACGGCCGACATACTAACAGATCCCACAGTCACCTTCCTGAGTGAGATCAGCCTGCCCGCTACATGCAATCAATAAGTGATCAGCAAAATCGAATGGCGGTCTGTACGCCAGGCCACGCGCCGCTGGCACCGTTGCTGCAAAACTAGGCTGACTATTTAATATGGCTGCCCCGCGTGCGCGTCTAACTCATTGTAGAAATACAACAACGCATTGAACGATGAATGGCATCAACTAAAGTGGGCAGTGAAATTCTATCCAACACAAAAAAGCAGTCCACTAAATAGCGGAGCTGCTTTGTGATCTACTCGCTTATCGCGCTAGCCCTACGCTCCCTATCACCGAAAAACGTAGAACGCTTGATTAACGAATGCTGCGAATGTTGCCTTTGCTACCTTTGACGGTGACAGATACTTTTTTGAAGACAAAGTAGTTTTCTTCAGTCACTTCATAGCGTGGCGCAACGATAAGATCAGCGCCCGATGCCTTGACAGCCTTGAAGGCAGCTGCCGATTTGACCGAACTGACCGGGTCCAGCATACCCAGCGCACCACCGCTTTCACCACCATAGCTCACGCCATCGGCAAACTCGGTGTCACCCCCGAACTTGAACACCCCGAACAAGATATTGACCGAAGACTGACCGGAGATCGCCTCGCCTACGGCAACATCAGCCTTCAGCTCAGCCTTAACTTGGCTATCGATAGGCGAGGAAGGCTGACTGATGTTGTAACTGGTGCAACCAGCAGCTGTGGCAATGAGCGTCGACAGGGCGAGTAATTTAAAAACCTTGTTCACAAACCATTCCTTCTTCATTGTTCAGAGAGGCACTTGTCTAAATGCCATTCCCCACAATTCATGTGGGTTTTGAACAATAACAACGCGCACTCAGGTAAAACATAGGAAAAGTCTGAAACTTACCGCATTGGATTGAAAGTCACTAAAAGGCCTTTCGAAAAAGAATCTGCCAGGCTTTCATCGGTCACAACTAAAAACAGTCAGAAAGCAAAAAGCCCCTGAAACCATAGGTTCCAGGGGCTTTTCGATGTATGGCGGAGAGATAGGGATTTGAACCCTAGGTACTGTTGCCAGTACAACGGATTTCGAATCCGTCCCGTTCGGCCACTCCGGCATCTCTCCAGTGGCGCGCATGATACCAGCAGTTTGCCCAAAGGCAAAGCCTGTTTGCGAAAAAAATTCGCGTGGTATCAGGCGCTTGCGTGAATTTGCCGCTTACAGCGGCACGCCCAGGCGTTTGGCAACTTCTTCGTAGGCTTCGATGACGTCGCCCAGACCCTGGCGGAAGCGGTCCTTGTCCATCTTCTTGCGGGTTTCTTTGTCCCACAGGCGGCAGCCGTCCGGGCTGAACTCGTCACCGAGGACGATCTCACCGTGGAATACGCCGAACTCCAGCTTGAAGTCGACCAGCAGCAGGCCGGCGTCATCGAACAGCTTGTTCAGCACTTCGTTGACCTTGAGCGACAAGGCTTTCATTTTCACCAACTGCTCAGCGGTGCCCCAGCCAAAGGCAACCACGTGAGATTCGTTGATGAACGGGTCGCCCTTCTCGTCGTTCTTGAGGAACAGTTCGAAGGTCGACGGCTCAAGCTTGATGCCCTCTTCCACGCCCAGGCGCTTGACCAGGCTGCCGGCAGCGTAGTTACGCACGACGCATTCGACCGGGATCATGTCGAGCTTCTTGACCAGGCACTCGTTGTCGCCCAGCAGCTTGTCGAACTGAGTAGGAATGCCGGCTTCTTCAAGCTTTTGCATGATGAAGGCGTTGAACTTGTTGTTCACCATGCCTTTGCGGTCGAGCTGTTCGATACGCTTGCCGTCGAACGCCGAGGTGTCGTTGCGAAACAGCAGGATCAAGCGGTCAGCGTCGTCGGTTTTGTAAACCGACTTGGCTTTGCCGCGGTAGAGTTCTTCACGTTTTTCCATGATGGGCTCCGCTTGCTAAATAAGATGGGCTAGGCGATTTCGCGCCAGTCGAGCCCGCAATCCTGGTTGGCCACTTGCAGCCAGTCCGGGTCGCACCCGAGGGTGTCGACGAAACATTGCCGGGCCAGCTGTGGCTGGTTGTTCTTGCTACTGAGATGGGCCAGCACCAGATGTTGCAGGTTCTGCCAGTCCAGCTCCGACACCAGGCGCGCGGCCTGATGGTTGTTCAAATGTCCGTAGTCGCCACCGACCCGTTGCTTGAGAAACATCGGGTAAGGCCCGCGTCCGAGCAGGTCGCGGCAATGGTTGGCCTCGATCAGCAAGGCATCCAGGCCTTGATAGCTTTCCAGCAGGGCTGCGTCGTAGGAGCCAAGGTCGGTCAGCACGCCGAAACGCCGGCTTCCGTCGTCAAACACGTACTGCAATGGCTCAAGCGCGTCGTGGGTTACACCTACGGCGCGGATGCTTAATCCTCCGATTTGCAGGTGCTCATTTGCCGCCAGAAAACCCGCTGCCTCGACCGGCTTACGCATACCGCGCAACGTGCCGCGACTGAGGTAGACCGGTACATTGTAGCGCCGCGCCAGCAACCCCACTCCATGCACGTGGTCGGCATGTTCGTGGGTGACCAGCACAGCACTCAACTGCTGGGCGGAAACGCCGAGCAGCGCCAGGCGCCGCTCGGTTTCACGCAAGGAAAAGCCGCAATCGACCAGGACAAGGGTGTTGTCACTGGCGATCAGCGTGCCATTTCCCTGGCTTCCACTTCCAAGTACGGCGAAGCGCACTTAACCCAGGTTGTCCTGGATTACGCTCAGCACGCGGCGAGCGACGTCAGCCGGGGCCACGGTGTTGATGTTCTTCTCGACGGTAACCTGAACGCTGTCACCGACCTTGCTCAGGCGTACCTGGTAACGCTCGGCACGGGCTTCACGCTCTTCCTTGCTCGGCGCACTGCCAAACAGCTTGCTGAAGAAGCCTGGCTCCTGGTCTTTGGCCTCGGCTTTTTCAGCCAGGTTGATGTAGTACAGGCCCAGGCTGCGGTTGATGTCTTCAACGCGCCATTCGCCCTGCTCCAGGGCACGGCCAACACTGGACCAAGCGCGATCAAGGTCGGCGCCCATGTTCAGTACCGGGTTGCCGCTACCGTCTTCGCTGAGGCTGACACGGCTTGGGGCATCGAAATCACGTGCGGCGAGCAACGACACCGAACCGCCTTTCTCGGCACTGCGGGTCATGCTGGCAAGCATTTCGTCGACCAGCATGGCATCGACACCGGTGTTTTCCGAACGGGCCGGGAAACCAGGCTCGGCCGTACTGCCGGCCGGACGCTCGACACTGACGATGTAGACTTCACTGGTGTTGCGCTGCACGCCCGGCTCAATACGAATGCGCGTGCGCACTTCGTTGTCGCGGCTGCTCGACGCGCTGGCCAGACGACCGGCCATGGCGCCAGACAACTCGTCAAAGCGCTGCCAGGTGGTGTTGAACTCACCGGTCTGCGGGCGCTCTTCGGCGATGCGAAAGCCGTTGTCTTCAAAGAACTGCCGAGCGACCGGCCAGACTTCGGCAGGCGCACGCTGGGCCAGGACCCAACGGGAACTGCCGCTCTTCTGCAGGCTGAAATCACTGATGTCGGCTGCCGCGTTCAACGGCAATGGCCGTGGCACCTCGAACTCACCCTTGACGTTATCGTCAGCGACGTTGCGCGGGATCGGCAGCAGCGGATCCAGGCGTTTGGCACTGCTGACGTCAGGTGGCAGTTGCATCGGCGCCTTCTGAGTGGCCTCCAAATAATCGCTGCCACGGTCACGGAAGTAACCCTCTTCGCCCCAGAGCCAGCCACAACCACTGGTGCTGGAAATGATCAAGGCAAGGGCGGAAAGACCAGCCAATCGCTTCATGCGGTGTACGTCCTCAATTAAAACTTCAGGCCGCACTGGCGCATCGCCTGGCGTACCGTATCGTGACAGGATTCGCTCAGCCAGGTCAGCGGCAAGCGGATGCCTTTGTGCATCAGGCCCATTTCGACCAAAGCCCACTTCACCGGAATCGGGTTGGCTTCGATGAACAGGTCCTTGTGCAGAGGCATTAATTTTTCGTTGATGGCGCGGGCTTTTTCGGCGTTGCCTGCGAGCGCGGCCTCACAGAGGTCGGCCATTTCCCGTGGTGCGACGTTGGCGGTCACGGAAATGTTGCCTTTGCCGCCGAGCAGGATCAGCTCGACGGCGGTCGGATCGTCGCCAGAGAGCACGATGAAGTCGTTGCTCACGCCGTCGAGGATGGCCTTGGCGCGCTTCAGGTCGCCAGTGGCTTCCTTGATGCCGATGATGTTCGGCACGCTCGACAGGCGAATCACGGTCTCGGCCTGCATGTCGCAGGAGGTGCGGCCGGGTACGTTGTAGAGGATCTGCGGGATGTCGACGGCTTCGGCAATGTGCTTGAAGTGCTGGTACAGGCCTTCCTGGGTCGGCTTGTTGTAGTACGGGACGACCAGCAGGCAGGCATCGGCACCGGCATCCTTGGCGTTTTGGGTCAGGTGCACCGCTTCGCTGGTGGAGTTGGCGCCAGTACCGGCGATCACCGGGATACGGCCATTGACCTGCTTTACTACAGCCTTGATGACTTCAATGTGCTCATTGACATCCAGGGTCGCCGACTCGCCGGTGGTACCGACGGCCACGATGGCATGGGTGCCGTTTTCCAGGTGGAAGTCCACGAGTTTGCTGAGGCTGCCCCAATCAAGACGCCCTTGTGCATCCATGGGTGTGACCAATGCCACCATACTGCCCGCAATCATGAAACTGCTCCTGCCGGAAAAAGAGAGCGGTAATGGTACTGGCGCCATCGGCCTTGCACAAGCGAAGCAGGCGGCTGGAGCATTCCCCTCGGCGGCCATTTTCGCTACCCTTCTCTCTTTGATCGGTACACAGCGGCCCGCCGGGCTGCCGACAACCTGCGCAGGCAGTGCCCAAAGCCTCGATCCTGAGCCCCGGGACCACGCCTTCCCGCCATTCTGACCTGTCGGGTACCGACCGCTCATCGCTTTAGGAATGCTGCATGTCCACCCCCACCGTTCGCGAACAATTCCTTGTCATCAGTGCTTTAGGTGCCAATCCCATGGAACTGACCAACATCCTGTGCCGAGCCAGTAATGACAATCGCTGCTCGGTCGTCACCTCGCGCCTGACCCGCCACGGCGAGTGCAGTGCACTGGTCCTCCAGGTTGCCGGTAGCTGGGACGCCTTGGCGCGCTTCGAAGGCGCCCTACCGGGCCTGGCCAAGAAGCACACCTTCACCGTGAATGTGGTGCGTAGCGCCGAGCTTGAAGTGCGCCCATTGGCCCTGCCGTACGTAGCCTATGTCAGCGCCGCCTATCGCCCGGACATCATCAATGAGCTGTGCCAGTTTTTCATCGACCACCATGTCGAACTGGAAAACCTGACCTGCGACACCTACCAGGCGCCACAGACCGGCGGCACCATGCTCAACGCCACGTTTACCGTGACTCTGCCGGCCGGCACCCAGATCAGCTGGCTGCGTGACCAGTTCCTGGATTTCTCCGACGCCCTGAACCTGGATGCGCTGATCGAACCTTGGCGCCCACAGAACCCACTGTAAGGAAACATTCCATGGCCGTTGAACTCGACCAACCCGTCGCCGATTTCCAGGCCCAGGCCACCAGTGGCCAGAACATCAGCCTGGCGGACCTTGCCGGCAAGCAAGTGGTGCTCTACTTCTACCCCAAGGACAGCACCCCGGGCTGCACCACCGAAGGCCAAGGCTTTCGTGATCAATATGCAGCGTTCCAGGCCGCCAACACCGTGGTGTTTGGTGTATCTCGTGACGGGATCAAATCCCACGAGAACTTCAAAGCCAAGCAGGCATTTCCGTTCGAACTGATCAGCGATAAGGATGAAGTCCTGTGCCAGCTGTTCGACGTGATCAAACTGAAGAAGCTGTACGGCAAGGAATACCTGGGCGTTGATCGCAGCACCTTCCTGATCGACAAGAACGGCGTGCTGCGCAAGCAGTGGCGCGGGGTAAAGGTGCCGGGGCATGTGGATGCGGTGCTGGCGCAAGCGCAAGCGCTGAACAAGGCGTAAAGCATTTGTAGGAGCCGGCATTGCCGGCTCCTACACCCGCGTCACTCTAAAGTAGCGGCGCCACCGAAGATTCCTGACGCGGCCAGGCATCCAGCACGGCCTTGAACAAGGTCGCCAAGGGGATCGCGAAGAAAATCCCCCAGAAACCCCATAACCCGCCAAACAACAGCACTGCACAGATGATCGCCACTGGGTGCAGGCTCACCGCCTCAGAAAACAGCAGCGGCACCAGCACGTTGCCATCCAGGGCCTGGATGATCGCGTAGACCGCCATCAGATAGATGAACTGATCACCCCAGCCCCACTGGAACAGCGCGATCAAGGTGACCGGCACGGTGACCACCACAGCGCCAACATACGGCACCACCACCGACAAGCCGACCAGCAGCGCCAAAAGCGCCGCATAGTTGAGCCCCAGGGTGATAAAGGCGATATAGGTTGCCACCCCACAGATCAGGATCTCGATGCCTTTGCCGCGAATGTAGTTGGCGATCTGCCGGTTCATTTCCTCGGCGACCCGGGTCATCAGCGCCCGCTCACGCGGCAGATAGCCGCTGACCCAACGGGCAATCAGTTCACGGTCCTTGAGGAAAAAGAACACCAGAATTGGCACCAGTACCAGATAGATCATGATGTTCATCAGCAGCGGCAAACTGGAGAGCGAAAAGGTCAACGCCCACTGACCGAACTTGCCAATCTCACCCCGCATGGCCTCGATCGCCCGCAGCACTTGCTCATCAGACACCAAGTGCGGATAGCGTTCGGGCAACAGCAACAACAGTGACTGCCACTTGCCAAGCATCCCGGGCAGCTCGTTAAGCAAGGTAATCAGCTGATGCCATAGCAACGGCACCAGTACCAGCAGAAACACCGCCAGCGCCCCCATGAACAGCGTAAAGACCAGGCCGACGGCATAGCGAGTTGGCACTCGCAAGCGCTCCAGGGCGTTGACCAGGCCCTGCATGAGGAACGCCAGGACCATACCGGCCAGCACAGGCGCCAGCATGCCGCCAAGGGTCAGCACGGCGGTGAAGGCGAGAAACAACAGCACCATCAGCACCACTGCCTCTTCGTCGGAGAAGTAGCGTTGCATCCAGTCGCGAAGCACCTTGAACATTGATGATCCTTAAGGTGAAAAACTCAGGCTTTGCGCAGCCAATAGGTGTAGACACCGCCCTCAGCTGTTTCGAGCAACAGCGTATGACCGGCCAATTTGGCAAAAGTGCGAAAGTCGCGCTGCGATCCACCATCGGTGGCCAGCACTTTGAGCACGGCACCACTGGCCAGGCGATTGAGCTCCATCTTCGCCTTGAGCAAGGGCAGCGGGCAGTTCAGGCCGCAGGCGTCGAGTTCGGCGTCAAACGTCAGGGTATCGCTCATCGGGGGCTCCCGGCAGGTTCGGTCAAGTCTCGTAGAATACCGCCACTGGTCGCCAACGTGTGAGCCAGCTACAGTAAGGCTCTTTGTCGACCAGAGCTTCGTGCATGAATTTACTGCGCCCTACCCTGCTGACGCTGGCCTGTTTGATGGCGCTGCCAAGCCATGCCGACGACCTGCCGTCACTTGGCGACGCCAGTTCTGCCATTGTCTCCCCCCAACAAGAGCATCAGCTGGGCCGTGCCTGGCTCAGCCTGCTGCGGGGCAATGTCAATCAACTGAACGATCCCCAGCTCAAGGATTATGTTGAAACCAGTGTCTACCGCCTGGCCGAAACCAGCCAACTGCAGGACCGACGCCTGGAATTCATCCTCATCGACAGCCGCGAGCTCAACGCCTTTGCCGCCCCTGGCGGGATCGTCGGGGTCAATGGCGGCCTGTTCCTCAATGCCCAGACCGAAGGCGAATACGCCTCGGTCCTGGCCCACGAATTGGCGCACTTGTCGCAACGCCATTTTGCTCGGGGGGTTGAAGCCCAACAGCGCATGCAACTGCCGATGATGGCGGCCCTGCTCGCCGGCATCGTTGCCGCTGCCGCCGGCGCCGGCGATGCCGGCATTGCCGCCATCGCCGGTACTCAGGCGGCGGCCATCCAGGAACAACGGCGCTTCTCCCGGCAGAACGAACAGGAAGCCGATCGTATCGGCATCCTCAACCTGGAAAAGGCCGGCTACGATCCACGCAACATGCCCAGCATGTTCGAGCGCCTGATGCGTCAGTACCGTTACGACGCCAAGCCGCCGGAATTTCTCCTGACTCACCCAGTGACCGAGTCGCGTATCGCCGACACCCGTAACCGTGCAGAACAAGCGCCAAAGGGCGGTACCGAAGACAGCAAGCGCTATCAACTGATCCGCGCCCGCGTGGCACTGATCTATGAAGGCACTCCAGGGCTTGCCGCCAAGCGTTTCCGCGCCCAACTGGACGAGGACCCGAGCCTGGACTCGGCCCGTTATGGTTTGGCCCTGGCACAAATCAAGGGGGGCCGCCTCAACGAAGCGCGGGAAAGTCTCCAGCCGTTGCTGAGCAAGGCACCCAACGACATCACCTACAACCTGGCGCAAATCGACCTGGACATCACCAACAATCGCTTGGCCGATGCCCAGCAGCGGGTTGAGCGGATGCGTGCACTGTATCCGGCAAATTATCCGCTGCAGCAGGCGCGGATTGATCTGCTGCTCAAGCAAAACCGGCCGGCGGAAGCGGAAAAAGCCCTGGATGCACTACTGAAGAACCGCCCGGAGGATCCGGACGTGTGGTACGACGTGGCTGAAGTTCGCGGGCTGTCCGGCAATACGATTGGCCTGCACCAAGCGCGCGCCGAGTACTTTGCCCTGGTCGGTGACTACGACCAGGCGATACAGCAACTCGACTATGCCAAGCAACGTGCCGGCACCAACTTTGTGTTGGCGTCGAAAATCGATGCACGTCAGCGTGAGATGCTGGAGCAGCAACGAATGATTAAAGAGATGATGCGCTGAAATTGATCGGCGCTTTGGGGGGAGCGGATTTATCCGCTCCCCCTATTTCAATCAGGCGTTTCCGGACAGCTTCATCCGCGCCGCCTGAGTAAAGTCGAGCATGCGCTTGAGCGGCTTGATCGCCTGAGGAATCAACGCAGGCTCCACAAAGATCTCATTGCTGCCTTCACGCAGGCACTGCAAGGTGCGCTCCAGCGTGTTCATGGCCATCCACGGGCAATGGGCGCAACTACGGCACGCCGCGCCGTTACCCGCCGTAGGGGCCTCAATAAACACCTTGTCCGGGCACAGCTGCTGCATCTTGTAGAAGATGCCGCGATCGGTAGCGACGATAAAGGTCTTGTTTGGCAAAGTTTGCGCTGCGGCAATCAGCTGACTGGTGGAGCCAACCGCATCTGCCAGATCAATCACCGCTTCCGGCGACTCCGGGTGCACCAGGATCGCCGCCTCAGGGTACAGCGCCTTCATATCGGCCAGCTGACGCGACTTGAACTCTTCATGGACGATGCAGGCACCCTCCCACAGCAGCATGTCGGCGCCGGTTTGTTTCTGGATATAGCGCCCCAGGTGCTGGTCTGGCCCCCAGATGATGGTTTCGCCGTTGTCCATCAGGCTCTCGACGATTTCCAGTGCGCAGCTGGAGGTCACCACCCAGTCGGCGCGGGCTTTGACCGCCGCCGAAGTGTTGGCGTAAACCACCACAGTGCGCTCTGGGTGCTTGTCGCAAAACGCCGAAAACTCGTCTACCGGGCAGCCCAGGTCAAGCGAGCAGGTCGCCTCCAGGGTCGGCATCAGCACACGTTTTTCCGGGTTGAGAATTTTTGCTGTCTCGCCCATGAAGCGCACGCCAGCGACGATCACCGTGCTGGCTTCGTGCTTGTTGCCGAAGCGGGCCATTTCCAGCGAGTCGGACACGCAGCCGCCGGTTTCCTCGGCCAGCGCCTGGATTACCGGGTCACAGTAGTAATGGGCAACCAGCACCGCGTTCTGTGCCTTGAGTTCGGCGGCGATGGCGGCGCGGTAGTCGGCCTCTTGCTCGGGCGTCAGCGGTTTGGGCTGCTTGGCATCGAGGTGGGCTTGAACCAAAAGGCGTTCGGGAATCTGGGTCATGATCGCTGGACCTGCAGGCGCTTGTGCGCGTAAGTCGAGTGTATCACCGAGCCCTGGCAAATCGGCTACAGGCTCCGCAGGCAAGGCGCTGAACGGCTTTGCAGGCAGAACCAAAGACCCTCTGCGGCCTCGGGTTTTTATGGGATGCCGAAGGCTACAGATAATCGGATGAATTCAAAAGGTTTTTTTAGTGAAACAAACCGCGGGGCGACGGGCCAGGCCTGTCACCCCGAAGCCTGCGATCAGCCCTCGCGTGGGCTCATGGCACCCAGATTGGCCATGATCAGGCTGGCAAACTGTTCGACGGTCATTTTCTGGCCATTGAAGTCGACCATGCCATCGGCATAGCTCACGTTGGTCAGGATGTCATTACCCTGCACCGTAGCCATCTGGCTCTGCACGGCCATCATCCCGACCATTTCACCGGCCTGCGACGCTTGCTGGGCAAGCACTTGCGCGTCGCTCTGGCCCTCGAGACGTGCCTGCAGCGCAGCCAAGTCGCCAATCATTGGTTTGGACAACTGCAACGTGCTTTGCACCTGAGTGATCATCTGCTTGTACAGCTCTGCCGACGGCAACTCCAGAGAAGACGGTTTGCCCAAATCGACGCTCAGCTTGAAATGGCTTTCTCCGTTGGCCGTCTTGAACGAAAAGTCTTCCAGGGCTATCTGCGGCTTCGCGGCCAACAATTGCTGGACGTTGGCGTTGACCTGCGCTTTTTCAGTCTCGGTCATCGGCAAGGACGGTAACACCTGACCTTGCTCAGCAGCCGCCTGAAATTCCGGCAAACGGCTCTGGTACCAGATCAGCAAGGCCTGCATGGCGGGCATATCAATGTTTTTCATGTTCCAGACCATTGCGCTGGAACCTACTGACCTGCCATCAAAATTGATGTCGCCAACTTTGTAGACGATCTTGCCGCCAAACTGATCACCGTCGGCCTGGGACTCACTGCTCTGCTCAAGTTGCTTGAGCAAAAGCACTTTCTGCTCCTCACCCTTGGCCGCACTGAATTGGTCAAGAATCATGTTAGTGGAGCCGACATAGAAGCCGTAAGGCGTCTTGGTCAAGTTACCGTCGAGGCTGAGGTTCTTCAGCTCTATCTTCAGCGGCCCGATTTCCTTATCGACCAGGTCCAGGCTAAAGCTCGGCGCAGCGCCACTGAACTTGATTTGCTCGCCATCGCGCGTGCCGCTGGCCTGAATCGCTAAACCGGAGAATTTGGTCGTCGCCCCACCCACCTCGGTCACTTGCATGGGTGGCATGATCAGCGTGCCGTCTGTCGAGCCGTCGTAACCCAGGCTGCTCTGGCCGAACACCGGTGGCACCTCACCACTGGCGGCAAACCACTCGGCCGTGAACGCGTCCTTCTCCAAGGCATAGTTACTGGCCGCCATCACTGGCATGAGTTTCAATGCCTTGACCCGACTCCAGGGCAACGGGCCGTGCTCGATCTGATCGACAAAGCCCAGCTCGAAACTCTGCGACGCGTCAGCGCCCTGCAGCTCCGTGACCTTGACCCGATAATGTGCGGTACTGGAGAACAGGTGCGATTCCAGCGACGCCAACTCCAGCGTCACCTTACCGCTCAATCCCGACGATTGCTTGAGCTGGACATTGGCTTGCGCCATGGCCTGCTCGAGCACTTCTGGCAATTGCTTGCCGGTGTACCAGGCACCCGCCGTACCGATAGCGGCCACGGCAACTACCAGGCCTGAAAGTACACCCACTGTCTTCTTCATGAATTGTTCCGCTTGTCCATTTGTTGAGGGTTGTTGCGACTACAAGGCCCGATGGCCTATTCGTTGACGTCCATGAATTCACGGGCCCAGACGATGTAGTCGCCGGGCACCGTGTAGGTATGGGTAAGTTCGGTGGCGCTCAGGTCCGACGCGCTGCTGGTGATCCGTCGTTGTTCGCGCAGGCAGTCGTAGGTGGCCTTGATCGCGGCGAAATAAGCGCCATGACCGTCCACGGCAATGCGCACACCCAACTGCGCCAGGCGCGTATCGTCGTGCAGTTGCGGGTTGCCGTAGGTCACCAGCATCAACGGCACGCTCAGGTGTGCGGCGATCTGTTCCAGGTGTTCGAAGTCGCGGATGCCGACCATACACAAGGCATCGGCGCCTGCATTCTGATAGGCCACGGTGCGGGCAATCACCTCCTCGACCGGAATCAACGCCGCGTTGGTCCGGGCAATGATCGAAAGCTCCGGATCGACCCGCGCCTCCAGGGCCGCGCGGATCTTGCCGACGCCCTCGGCAATACTGATCAGGTCGGTGGATTTGCGTCCAAACTGAGCCGGCAGCAAGGTGTCCTCAATGGTCAGCGCGGCGATACCGGCGCGCTCCAGTTCGGTGACCGTGCGCATCACGTTCAAGGCGTTGCCATAGCCGTGGTCGGCGTCGGCAATCACCGGCAATTGCGCCACGCGGCCGATACGGGTGGCCTGTTCGGCAAACTCACTGAGGGTGATCAAGGCAAAATCAGGTGCTGCCAACACCTGCAGGGAAGCGACCGAACCACCCAGAATACCCACCTCGAACCCCAGATCGGCGGCGATACGCGCCGACATCGGGTCAAACACGGAAGCCGTGTGGTAGCAGGCAGGAGAAGCAAGGAGTTGACGAAACGCGCGACGCAGGTCTTGGTGGGAGGCTCTTGGCATGGTCTTTCCAATCTATCGACTTCATTTATTGGACAGAACATACCACTGCAGGCCCCCTGGCCGACAGGGCCAGTTCGACGGCTTTTAGCAGTTCAGGTGCGCCGCTGTGCGCGTTTCAAGGTTTCGCTGGGCAACTCTTTGAACAGATGCTGGTAGCTGTTGGAGAACCGCCCAAGGTGCCAGAACGACCAATGCATGGCGACCTCAGCGACGGTGCTGTCCCCTGCTCGGCACGCCAACAGCTCACGGCGGGCGCTGTTCAGGCGGCGCAGGCGCAACCAATGGGCCGGCGTCATGCCGGTATAGGTTTTGAAGGCTTGTTGCAGTTGGCGTAATGGCACCTCAGCGACCTGCGCCAGCTCCAACAGGTTGAGGGTTTCTTCTGGGCAGTCAGCGGCCCACTGACTGATCCGCCGCATGATCGTGCGCTCTTCGGTACGACGCCACAATGCACTGCGGTCCAGGCAGACACACGCGCTGTCGAGAACGAACAGGCAGTCCTGCAGCAATTGCTCAGCCAACGCTTCGCGGTTCGGCAGATCGACTTCCTGCCCCAGGCGCGTCAGCGTGCTGCTCAACCAGCGGCCGAACAGGGCGTTCTGGGTTGAGTTGAGCGGAGCCATGAACAGCCCTTCCAGACGCGCTATATCAACACCATGACGCTGGACGAACTGCGGGCCGAACACCACCGCCACTTCCTGGTAATTCTCCGGAGTAATCCAGATATTGCGGCTTTCTCCGTTGAGCAAGTAGAGGCTATTGTCGGTGCGGTCGAAGCAGAACGTCAGGGCGCCGGGCGGCGCTCTGAAACTCTGCTCTACCCGGGTGTTCATGGATTCTTCGTAGATCTCCACGCCCTCAAGTTCCAGGCAACGGATCCGCCCGGCAAAAAGCCCTGGCGACATCTGCTGGTAATGCGCGGTCCAATTCGGTGACGCGCGCTCTTGCTCGATTACGGTTGCGGTACTGAAAGCCTGGACCTGGAACGGATTTGGCGCTGTCATGAGCTGCTCGTTACGCACTCTTTTGGTGCATTTTGTTCTGCGAAAAGTGGATAGATGGATACGCAAGCGTCACCCAAGATAGACCTCAACGCGCTGCAGGGGAAGTCGTCCAGACGGCATACCAGCCTTGAACGCTGGTCCTGGCGCGGAATAAAACCAATAATGAGGTCTTTATGAATGCCCCTTTCGATCAGCTGTCTGCGTGGCTGAAAGAACACAAGATTACCGAAGTCGAGTGCGTGGTCAGTGACCTGACCGGTATCGCCCGCGGCAAAATTGCACCCACCAACAAGTTCCTGCATGAGCGAGGCATGCGCCTGCCGGAAAGTGTGTTGTTGCAAACGGTAACCGGGGATTTTGTTGACGACGACATCTACTACGACCTGCTCGATCCTGCCGACATCGACATGATCTGCCGCCCAGACTCGGCCGCTGTGTATGTGGTGCCTTGGGCCCTGGAACCCACCGCGATCGTCATCCACGATACCTTCGACAAGCAGGGCAACCCGATTGAGCTGTCGCCGCGCAACGTCCTGAAAAAAGTACTCAAGCTGTATGCCGACAAGGGCTGGCAGCCGATCGTGGCGCCAGAAATGGAGTTCTACCTGACCCAGCGTTGCGAAGACCCGGACTTGCCATTGCAAGCGCCACTCGGCCGTTCGGGCCGCGCCGAAAGCGGTCGGCAGTCGTTCTCGATCGATGCCGCCAACGAATTCGATCCGCTGTTCGAAGACGTCTACGACTGGTGCGAAGCCCAGGGTCTGGATCTGGACACGCTGATTCACGAAGACGGCCCGGCACAGATGGAAATCAACTTCCGTCACGGCGACGCCCTGGACCTGGCCGACCAGATCACCGTGTTCAAACGCACCATGCGTGAGGCGGCGCTCAAGCACAACGTCACTGCCACCTTCATGGCCAAGCCGGTCGGCGACGAGCCCGGCAGTGCCATGCACCTGCACCAGAGCGTGGTCGACATCGCCACCGGCAAGCCGATCTTCGTCACTGAAGATGGGCAGATGAGTGAGCTGTTCTTGCAACACATCGGCGGTCTGCAGAAGTACATCCCCAAGGTATTGCCGATGTTCGCACCGAACGTCAACTCGTTCCGCCGCTTCCTCCCCGATACTTCGGCCCCCGTGAACGTCGAGTGGGGTGAGGAAAACCGTACCGTGGGCCTGCGCGTCCCCACCTCCAGCCCCGACGCCATGCGTGTGGAGAACCGACTGCCCGGAGCCGATGCCAACCCGTACCTGGCGATTGCTGCGAGCCTGTTGTGCGGTTACCTGGGCATGGTCGAGAAGATCAACCCCAGCGCCCCGGTTCAGGGCCGCGCCTATGAGCGCCGCAACCTGCGCCTGCCGATCACCATCGAAGATGCCTTGGCCAATATGGAAGACTGCCCGAGCGTCGAGCAGCACCTGGGCAGCAAGTTTGTCCGTGGTTATGTCGCGGTCAAGCGCGCTGAACATGAAAACTTCAAACGGGTAATCAGCTCGTGGGAGCGGGAATTCTTGCTGCTCAGCGTCTGAGCCCGGATACGTAACAAGCATCGATAAAACAATTCGAAGAGGTCGATATGCGTTCATTGAAAACAGTTGCAAGTGCAACCCTGGCGCTGCTGGTCAGCGCCGCGGCTCAGGCCCAGCCCAGTGTCAGCGTGTACAACTGGACCGACTATATCGGTGATACCACTCTGGCAGATTTCCAGGGCAGTACGGGTATCAAGGTCATCTATGACGTGTTCGACTCCAACGAAACCCTGGAAGGCAAGTTGCTGGCCGGTCGCACCGGTTACGACGTGGTCGTGCCTTCCAACCACTTTCTGGCGCGCCAGGTGGAAGCTGGCGCGTTTCTGAAACTCGACCGCAGCCAATTGCCGAATTGGAAAAACCTCGACCCGGTACTGCTCAAAGCGCTGGAAGAGAATGACGCCGGCAACCAGCACTCGGTGCCCTACCTGTGGGGCACCAACGGTATCGGCTACAACGTTGACAAGATCAAAGAAGTGCTCGGCGTCGATCACATCGACTCATGGGCGGTGATGTTTGAACCGGAAAACCTGAAGAAGCTCAGCAAGTGCGGCGTGTCGTTCATGGACTCGGCCGATGAACTGTTCCCGGCCGTGCTCAACTACATGGGCATGGACCCACGCAGCAACAGCGTCGAGGATTACAAAAAGGCCGAGGCCAAACTGCTGACCCTGCGCCCGTACATCACCTACTTCCACTCCTCCAAGTACGTCTCGGACCTGGCCAACGGTGATATCTGCGTAGCTTTCGGCTACTCCGGCGACGTGTTTCAGGCGGCCAACCGCGCCAAGGAAGCCAAAAACGGCGTCAACATCGCCTACGCCATTCCCAAGGAAGGTGCCAACCTATGGTTCGACCTGCTGGCCATCCCCGCCGATGCCAGCAACCCCAAAGAGGCCTATGCCTTTGTGAACTACCTGCTCGACCCGCAAGTAATCGCCAAGGTCAGCGCCACCGTCGGTTATGCCAACGCCATTCCGCCTTCCCAGCAATACATGGACGCCGACCTGGTCAAGAACCCCGAGGTCTATCCGCCGCAAGCGGTGCTGGACAAACTCTATGTCTCCAACACCCCGACCCCGCAAATCATGCGTGTGATGACCCGCTCCTGGAGCAAAGTGAAGTCGAACAAATGAACCAGAGAGGCTCTATGAATCCTGCTGCGCAACATGCCAACTCCTACTACAAGGCATCGGTAGGCCCGATGCCCGAACACCCAGCCTTGGCAGGTGAACTGAGTGCTGATGTCTGTGTAATCGGCGGCGGTTTTACCGGCGTCAACACGGCGATCGAACTGGCCCAGCGCGGGCTCTCAGTAATATTGCTGGAGGGACGACGTATTGGCTGGGGCGCCAGCGGGCGTAACGGCGGTCAGCTGATTCGCGGCATTGGCCACGAGGTTGAAGGCTTTGCCCGCTACGTTGGCCAGGACGGTGTGAAGTACCTGCAACGTGCCGGCATCGAATCGGTCGAGGTGGTGGCCAACCGCATCCAGGAGCACGGCATTGATTGCGATCTGCGCTGGGGCTTTTGTGAGCTGGCCAACACCCCAGCTCAGTTCGCTGCCTTTCGCGCCGAACGGGACAGCCTGGCAGCGCTGGACTACCGCCATGAAACACAATTGGTCGGCCCTGAGCAGATGCACCAAGTGGTTGCGTCTTCGGCTTACGCCGGCGGATTGATCGATCGCGGCTCGGGTCACCTGCACCCACTGAACCTGGTATTGGGTGAAGCACGCGTGGCCGCCTCGCTGGGTGTGAGAATCTTCGAACACAGCCCTGTGCTGGAGATTAACCACGGCGCCACTGTGCACGTGCGCTGTGCACATGGCAGCGTGCGCGCCGGTAGCCTGGTGCTGGGCTGCAACGCCCACTTGGAAGAGCTCGAGCCGCGCCTGAGCGGCAAGGTCCTGCCAGCGGGTAGTTACATCATCGCCACCGAACCACTGCCACCAGCGCTGGCCAATGAATTGATCCCTCAGAATCTGGCGCTATGCGACCAGAAAGTCGGCCTCGACTATTACCGGCTCACGGCTGACCGGCGCCTGCTGTTCGGCGGTGCCTGTCATTACTCCGGGCGTGACCCGTTGGACATCGCTGCTTACATGCGCCCGAAGATGCTCAAGGTGTTCCCGCAGTTGGCCAACACCCGCATCGAGTTCCAATGGGGTGGCAAGATCGGCATCACTGCCAACCGCTTCCCTCAAGTGGGTCGCTTGTCCCAGCACCCGAACGTGTACTACGCCCAAGGTTATTCCGGCCATGGTCTGAACGTCACCCACTGGACCGCGCGATTGCTCGCTGAAGCGATTGATGTCGGCCACAGCCAGGGCATGGATGTGTTCAGTGCCGTGCCGCACATGACCTTCCCGGGCGGCAAGGCGTTGCGTTCACCGCTGCTGGCGCTGGGCATGATGTGGTATCGGCTGCGCGAAGTACTGGGTTGATCTGCGCAAGTCCTTGTTTCAACATATGATTTGCTTCGGAGGGTATATCCAGACCATCGACGGGCGCCAGCTCAAAGGCATCGTTATCAAATATCAGTAATGCATCGACTTCAGGCGTTCTGCTATGCGAAGGATTGGACCCTGCGCCTGCAATACGCCTGGTAAAACCACGAAACTCAGCCGCCTGACGGCAACACAGCCAACGGATCAATTGGCTTGCCGTTCTGGCGAATCTCGAAATACAGCTGCACCCTGTCTGCATCCAGAGAACCCGCCTCGGCGATCTTCTGTCCCTTACTGACTGTCTGCCCTTCCTTGACCAGCAACTTGCTGTTGTGGCCGTAGACACTGGCATGGGACGAACCGTGCTGGAGAATGATCAGGTTGCCATAACCGCGGATATTCACCGCAAAGGCCACCTTGCCACCAAGGCTGGCGTACACCGGTTGGCCTTGGGTCGCGGAGATGGTGATGCCCTTGTTCAATTTGTCGGCGGCCGAGAAGCGGCGAATCACCGCGCCTTTCACCGGCCAGCCCCATCCGCGCAAGGTCACCTTGGTGGTTGCAACCGGCTTGCTCTTGCTGGCGGTCGAAGTGCTACGCGTTGTGGTTTTCGAGCCGCCAAAGCGAATGGTCTGACCGACATTCACCGCATAGGGCGCACCGATCCCGTTGTAACGCGCCAGGTCCTTGAAGTTCCAACCGTGGCGTGAGGCAATCGAATACAAGGTGTCACCACGCTTGACCTTGTAGGTACCGGCCACGACTTTGTTAGCAGCGACACCAGAACTTGGGGAATGCGAACTACATGCGGATATCGCCAGCATAACGGCGAGCAAAATAAACCTGAAAAACACACCACTTCCTTTTCCCGGAGACGCCGTTAACGAGGCCGCTACTATAAATCAGTCTGCAGCCTTACGCGGTACAGTCCGTGCTCGGTGCTTAGTTCTCTTGCTTCCAGTGCAGGTTCACTTTCTCAGTCTGGCCGGGCACCACATTGACGGCGCCGAGCTGTTGCTCGCCATTGCGCGACGCAATCAAGTTGTACTTGCCCGGTGGCAGTTTGACGTAAACCATCGGCCCCACCTGGCTCAACTGCAGCAAGGTCTGCCCTTGTACGCCCTGAATGACCAGATCCACGTCCGGTACGTACTTGTTTTCCACACCAGAGGAGAAGGTAAGTTGCAGGTTATAGCCCTGGACTTGCTGAATGGCCCGTGATTCATCTTGGCCAATGCCACCCGTCACATAACTGATTCCATTCTGCTGTTGTGGCTCCAGGTGCACTGCGGAGCTATCGATTGGCTCCTGATACGCCGAGGCGTGTACGTGCTGGGCGGCGCCAACCACCAGTAGCAAGACCACCGCGGCGGCTAATGCGAGTGTGCTGAAGGATTTCATCGCCATGACTCCCACGCTGCATCGTCCTGACCATTTTACCGCCTGCGCTTTTGGCTTTTAGAACGATTCGGCGTGACCAGCACGAGCCATACAATGCCTGCTTAGCAAAGCACAGAAACGAAAAAGCCCGCGACCTTTGCAGGACGCGGGCTTTTTCTTACAGCGTATGGTGGGTCGTGTAGGATTCGAACCTACGACCAATTGGTTAAAAGCCAACTGCTCTACCAACTGAGCTAACGACCCGTTGGATGGCGCGTATAATACTGATTTCTAACAGGAAATCAACACCCCATCGCAAAATAATTTAAAAATAACGTGTTGGGTCTTCTACGCCCGCCGCTTTAAAGCCGTCGGCACGCAGGCGGCAACTGTCGCATTTACCGCACGCGCGACCTTGGTCGTCGGCCTGATAGCAGGACACTGTCAGGCTGTAGTCCACTCCACGGGCAATACCGGCCTGGACGATCTGCGCCTTGCTCAGGTTCTGCAGTGGCGCCTGGATGCGGAAGCCCTGGCCTTCGACACCAGCCTTGGTCGCCAGGTTAGCCATGCGTTCGAATGCCTCGACGAACTCTGGGCGGCAGTCCGGATACCCTGAATAGTCCACGGCGTTGACGCCGATGAAGATATCCCGCGCCTCCAGCACCTCAGCCCAGCCAAGTGCCAAGGACAGGAACACGGTATTGCGTGCTGGCACGTAGGTCACCGGGATGCCTTCGCTCGGCGCCTCGGGCACATCAATGCTGCTGTCAGTCAGGGCCGAACCACCAATACCGTCCAGATTCAGGCCAATGACCTTGTGCTCGACCACGCCCAGCTCACGGGCTACCCGCGCCGCAGCGTTGAGCTCAGCGCGGTGACGCTGGCCATAGTCAAAGCTCATGGTGTAGCAGCTGTAGCCTTCAGCCTTGGCCATGGCGACGACGGTGGCCGAATCGAGACCACCGGAAAGCAGGATTACCGCACGTTTCTCAGTCATTGCATTCACTCCTGTCAGCGTCCCGGCTCGTCGTTCCACAGCAGCTTGTGCAACTGCATCTGAAAACGAACCGGCAAATTATCAGCCACGATCCAATCAGCCAGGTCTGTGGCGCTCACCTGATGGTGGCTTGGCGAAAACAGCACGTCGCCCGCACGTTGTTCCAGGCCGTACTGAATGAGCTTGGACACCGCCCAGTCGTAGTCTTCACGGGAACAGATGACAAACTTGACCTGATCATGGGGTGTGAGCAGTTCGATGTTCTCGTAACGATTGCGGTGCACTTCCGCCGAACCCGGGGTTTTCAGGTCAACGACCCGACTTACACGGGTGTCCACCTTGGAAATGTCCAAGGCGCCACTGGTCTCCAGCGAGACGTCATAACCCGCGTCACAGAGCAGCTTGAGCAGCGCAATGGCATTGGGCTGGGCCAGCGGCTCACCACCGGTAACGCAGACATAGCGAGGCTTGAAGCCTGCAACCTGCTCAAGGATCGAATCGAGAGTGCGAATGCTGCCGCCGCTGAAAGCGTATTCGCTGTCGCAATACTGGCAGCGCAACGGGCAGCCGGTGAGACGAACAAATACCGTGGGCAGGCCAGCGGTACGCGTTTCACCCTGCAAAGAGTAAAAAACTTCGGTAATACGTAATGTGTCTTGCATAGTCGCCACGGGCGTAACAGCTAAACAGGCTGTCCGCCTCCGTCAGGCACTGCTGAAAACCCGACATCGCGTAGTTCACAGCAGCGTATTTCAATAAAAGGGCAGAGATTCTAACGAAAAAACCCGCGACTGGCGCGGGTTTCTTTTGAAACGGCTGACTTAGAGCTTTTGCAGGTCGCGCTGGGCCAGCTGTGCAGCCGAGGTACCCGGGTACTGGGTAATCACTTGCTGCAAAATGCCTTTGACCCGGTCGGTATGCCCCAGACGGCGCTCTACGTCGGCCAGCTTGTACAGCGAATCCGGCACTTTGTTGTGCTTGGGATACAGCTGGCTGACCTTGGCGAAGGCTTGCCCTGCGGCTTGCAGGTCGCCCTTGGCCAGGTTCACTTCACCCAACCAGTACTGGGCGTTGCCGGCGTACTGGCTGTTGGGGTATTTGCGCAGGAAGGCGTTGAATGCCTGACTGGCCTTGTCGAAATCCTTGGCTTTGATCAGGTCAAAGGCAGCGTCGTAATAGAGCTTCTCTTTGGCCGGATCGCCAGGTTCACTACTGGCGGCAGGTTGTTGCGCGGCGGCAGCACCTGCAGCGGCGCCGGCGGCAGCTTCGCCACCCGCGGAAGAATTCTCTGGAGCCACGGCAGGAGCGCCGGTTCCAATACGCCGATCCAGGTCCTGGTATCGCTCCAGGCTTTCCTGCTTCATGCGCGCAACATCGTTTTGCAGCTCTTCGATGATGCCTTGTTGACGCGACAGCTGATCTTGCATCTGCTGCAGTTGCATGAACAGCTGACCCTGCGCCGAGGCAGGGGCGGTAACCCCTCCCCCGGCGTAGGCGCCGTTCGTACCATAACCCGCTGGCGGGTAGCTGCTTGCGCCGCTATAGCCAGCGTTGTCATCAACAACAGGAACCTCAGCCCAAGCCACGAGTGGCAGGCTGAGCGCCAGGACGGTTACAGCACGACGGCACATTCGCATATCGAATTACTTACGCAGTTCGACGCGACGGTTCTGAGCCCACGACTGCTCGTCGTTGCCGGTAGCAACTGGACGCTCTTCGCCGTAGGAAACCAGTTCCAGCTGGGCAGGAGAAACGCCTTGCAGTACCAGGTAACGTTGAACGGCTTTCGCACGACGCTCGCCCAGAGCCATGTTGTATTCGCGAGTACCACGCTCGTCGGTGTTACCTTCCAGCACGACGCGAGCGCCGTTGCCTTTCAGGTCCTTGGCATGAACGTCCAGAGCGCGCATGGCTTCTGGCTTCAGGTCCGAGCTGTCGTATTCGAAGTAGAAGGTGGTGATTGCGCGCAGAGCAGCTTCTTCGCTCAGGCTGCCGTCAACAGCACCAGTGTTGGCACCGTAGCCAGCGTTAGGGTCAACAGCGCCTTGACCAGCGTCATCGCCACCTTTCGAAGAGCAACCTACGGCTACGGCCAGAGCCAGAGCCAGCGCAGCAAACTTACCAAACTTCAGCATTTCCATCGTGAAACTCCTAATGAACCCCAATGTGTTAAGTACAACGTAAAGCGCCGCGTCAGTTCAGGTAAGGGGACCAGGACGGTTCTCTGACTTCGCCTTGAGCGGTAGGAAGCGGGAGCCTCACGCGTCCGTTGAGAGAGACGAGCATCAAGACTCCCCGGCCCTGCTGGCGGGTGGCGTAGATTAGCATGGTGCCGTTGGGCGCAACAGTGGGAGACTCATCAAGACTTGTTTCAGAGAGAATCTTTACACTACCGCGTTGCAAATCTTGTGCAGCCACCTTGAAGTTGGTGAAACCTTGTTGACGATGGATCATCACCAGGGTCTTTTCATCCGCCGAAAGTTTAGGGTTGGCGTTGTAGTTACCTACAAAAGTTACACGCTCAGCGCCACCACCGGAAACATTGGTTTTATAGATCTGAGGCTTGCCACCACGGTCGGAAGTGAAATAGATGGTCGACCCATCTTTACCCCAGAACGGCTCGGTGTTGATCCCAGGACCTGCCGTAACGCGCGACAGCTGGCGCGAACCCATGTTCATCACATAGATGTCCGGGTTGCCGTCCTTGGACAGCACGAATGCCAGGCGCGAACCGTCCGGCGACCAGGCCGGTGCACCGTTGAGGCCTTCGAAGTTGGTGATCTGCTCGCGACGACCGGTGTCGATATGCTGAACGAAGATGCGCGGACGCTTCTGCTCGAACGACACATAGGCAATACGCTTGCCATCAGGGGCAAAGCGTGGCGACAGGATCGGCTCACGCGACTGTAGCAGGGTCACTGCACGGGCACCGTCATAATCCGAACGCTGCAGGGTGTAGCGGGTGTTGTTGGTGGAGAAGCGCTCAGCCGTCACGTACAGCATGCGGGTAGAGAACGCACCCTTGATGCCGGTGAGTTTCTCGAACGACTGGTCAGCGATGTAGTGCGACATGTCGCGCAACTGGTCGGTGCTACCCGAAACGCTGCCGGTCAGCACTTGCTGTTCGGTGGCGACGTTGAACAGGGCGTACTGCACCTGCAGGCGACCGCCCGCCGGAACAATGTTACCCACCATGACGTACTGGGCACCCAGGGCTTTCCAGTCACGGAAGATCACTTCGCTGGCCTGGCTTGGCTGGCTGATCATGTTCTGGCGTGGAATCGGTGAGTAATAACCGGAGTTGCGCAGGTCATTACCGATAATGTCAGCCATGTCTTCGGGCAGCACACTGCCGCCCTGCAGGCCGAACGGCACGACCGCGATTGGCGTGGCACGATCACTTCCGCTGGTGACCAGAATGTTTTTTTCTTCTGCCACGGCCATCCCTGCTGCGCAGCAGAGAACGACCAGCAGTCCTCGAAGAAGTTTAATCACAAGGCTAGATCCTCAGGTGTGAATGTCATCTTGAATGAACGATAGGGATTGAATTCGCTCGGTTTCAAGCCCTGCATTTCGGTTAAACGACCAATGTTCTTGACCGCGGCAACTGCCGAGCTGTCGAACGGTCCATCGCCACTGGAGCGGGCTACGCTTACCGAGGTAATGGTGCCATCAGGCAGCATGCCGATCTGCAGAACCACCGTCATGTTCTTGCGCGCAGAAGGTGGACGCGCCCAGCCTTCGGCCGCACGTGCCCGGATCAGGTCGTCGAAATCGCCGGCTACCTGGTCGCCCTGCTCGTCAGCCAATGCCTGCTGGCGCTCGGTGGTGTCAGACAGCAGCTCGGCCAGGGCCTGGGCTTTCTTGTCTTCTGCCGCCTTGCGGGCTGCATCCTGTGCCTTCTTCTTGGCCGCATCTGCTGCGGCTTTCTTCTTGGCGTCCTCAGCGGCCTTTTTCTTCGCTTCTTCGGCTACTGTTTTCTTCTTGGCATCCTCGGCCGCCTTCTTCTTAGCGTCCTCGGCTGCTTTTTTCTTGGCCTCTTCAGCCGCCTGCTTCTTGGCGTCTTCGGCAGCCTTTTTCTTGGCTTCCTCTTCGGTCTTCTTCTTGGCGATGTCAGCCTGTTGCTTCTCGGCAGCCTTCTTGGCTTCTTCGGCTTTCTTGGCTTCGGCGGTTTTCTTCGCTTCGTCAGCCTTTTTGGCTTCCTCAGACTTCTTCGCCTCAGCTTCGGCGCGCGCCTCTTCAGCCTTTTGAGCCGCTTCCTCTTTCTTTTGTTCCGCAGCCTTCACTGCCTGCTGCTCGACCTTCTTTTGTTCCATCTGTTCTTCTTCGGTCTGGCGCGAAGCGGTTTTCTTCGCTTCACCCGCAATCTTCTGATTGGTCTGGGTGGTAGCCTGACTCTTCGATTTCAGCTGGTACAGGGTTGCCTGGACAATAGGCTTGGCCGGCGGCAACTCCGGGGTCATGGCAAAACTGACGAACAGCATGCCGAACACCAGAACGTGCAGCGCAATGGCCCAGACACTGGGCCAGAAATAGCTTTCCGAGGCGGATGGCTCTCGCTGTTGCATCAGGGCGCCTCGGTAATCAGGCCAACGTTACCGACACCTGCCTTCTGCAACCCGCCCATGGCACCCATGACCGCGCCGTAGTCGACGGATTTGTCGCCACGGATGAAGACCTGGGTCTGTTTGCCCTGGTCACGTCCGGCGGCGATGATCTTGGTCACCGCGTCGGTCATTTGCGGCAAGGTCATGGCCTTGTCCATCTGCTTCTCGGTGTCGACTTCACTGCCAAGGTTCCAGAAATAGGTCTTGTCAGCCTTGATCGAAATAGTCAGGACCTGGACGTTGTTGTCCTGCGGCAAGGCTTCACTGGAAACCTTGGGCAGGTCGACCTTCACGCCCTGGTTGAGCATCGGTGCGGTCACCATGAAAATGACCAGCAGTACCAACATCACGTCGATGTAAGGCACCACGTTCATCTCGGCGACCGGCTTGCGTTTGTGGCGAACTCGGGCCATGGGCTTTTACCTGATCACTCTTCGCTGGTGTGCACTTTACGGTGCAGGATGGCCTGGAACTCGTCGGCGAACGTGTAGTAACGGCCGATCAAGACTTCACTGCGGGCAGCGAAACGGTTGTAGGCAATAACCGCTGGAATGGCGGCGAACAGGCCGATCGCGGTAGCGATCAGCGCTTCGGCGATACCCGGTGCTACGGTCGCCAGGGTTGCCTGTTGGGCGCTGGCCAGACCCCGGAAGGAGTTCATGATGCCCCAGACGGTACCGAACAGACCGATATACGGGCTGGTAGAACCGACGGTGGCCAGGAACGGCAGGCTCTGCTCGAGCTTTTCTTCTTCGCGCGAGATAGCCACGCGCATGGCACGGCCAACGCCTTCCATGACCGCGTCAGGATCAACACCAGGCTGCTGACGCAGGCGCGAAAACTCTTTGAAGCCGGCACGGAAGACCTGTTCGACACCCGAGTCTGGATCAGGGTTGCTACCGGCCTGACGGTACAGCTTGGACAGGTCGATTCCCGACCAGAAGCGTTCTTCGAAGCTTTCCAAGGCTCGACGACCGGCGCGCAGCATGGTGCTGCGCTGAAAAATCATGATCCATGACGTTACCGATGCGGCAACCAGAATCAGCATAACCAGCTGTACCACGATGCTGGCATTGCTGACCAGGCTCCACATGGAGGTATGGTCGACGACGTTAGCTTCCACGCTTAATCTCCTGCATTTGAATGAATACCCGGATCGCCAGCCTCGACAAAGGCTGCACGCAGCGCTGGGGGAATGGCCCGGGGTTTGAAAGTATCGGCGCGCACACAGGCCACCAGAAACTGCCCTTCGCAGAGCAGCGTTGCATCTTTTTCGCGCCAGACCTGTTGTACAAAGCGCAGGCTGGCCCGGTTCAACTCAAGCACTTGCGCGGTAACCCGCAATTCGTCGTCCAGCCGCGCAGGCGCGTGATAGCGCGCCTCGCTGGAATGGACCACAAACAGCAGGTTGTCCTGCGCCAATGCCGACTGGGCAAAACCCAGTGCGCGTAACCGCTCGGTGCGGGCACGCTCCATGAATTTCAGGTAGTTGACGTAATACACCACGCCGCCCGCATCAGTGTCTTCGTAGTAGACCCGACAACGGTGTGCGAACGACTCAAGCCCATTTTGCGCGCGCATACTCTAGTGCTTACTCCTCAGCTTGCCAATCCGCCCCGGCAACTGTTTTTCATCGATTATGTCGTATTGCCAGCGTGGTCCTTCGATGACAGGCGATAGGACCACGAAAACACCAGATAAATCTGTCATTCATCGGGCTGGGCGGAAAAACCTTCGCCATTGACCGACTCGCCGAGGCGATTGGGAATGTTCAGGCCGAAATGCAGATAAGCATGACGGGTCACCACCCTGCCCCGTGGCGTGCGCATGATGTAACCCTGCTGAATCAGGTAGGGTTCGAGCACGTCCTCAATGGTGTGGCGCTCCTCACTGATGGCCGCCGCCAGGCTGTCGACGCCCACCGGCCCGCCGTCGAACTTCTCGATCATGGTCAGCAGCAAGCGGCGGTCCTGGTGATCGAAGCCACGCTCATCCACATCAAGCAGGTTCAACGCCATATCGGCAATCGGTTTGGTGATATGGCCTTTGCCACGCACTTCGGCAAAATCTCGTACCCGGCGCAACAAGCGGTTGGCGATCCGTGGTGTGCCACGGGCACGACGTGCGATCTCGAAGGCACCCTCGTCTTCGATCGGCAAACCCAGAATGCCACCGGAGCGACTGACGATAGTTGCCAAGTCCTCGGTGTTGTAGAACTCCAGGCGCTGAACGATACCGAAACGGTCGCGCAACGGGTTGGTCAGCATCCCGGCGCGAGTAGTCGCCCCGACCAGGGTGAATGGCGGCAGGTCGAGCTTGATCGAACGCGCCGCCGGCCCTTCGCCAATCATGATGTCGAGCTGGAAATCTTCCATGGCCGGGTACAGCACTTCTTCGACGATTGGTGATAGGCGGTGGATTTCATCGATGAACAGCACGTCGTGCGGTTCAAGATTGGTCAGCAATGCCGCCAGATCGCCGGGACGCTCAAGAATTGGCCCGGAGGTGCTTTTGATCGACACACCCATTTCCTGGGCGATGATATTGGCCAGGGTGGTCTTGCCCAACCCCGGCGGGCCGAAGATCAGGGTGTGATCCAGCGACTCACTGCGCCCACGCGCGGCCTGGATGAACAGCGCCATCTGCTCGCGCACCACCGGCTGACCAATGTATTCAGCCAGGCTTAGCGGACGGATTGCCCGGTCCTGGACTTCCTCACGGTCACGTCCGCTGGCGGCTATCAGTCGATCGGCTTCTATCACTTAGATCATTCCCTTCAGGCTGCGGCGGATCAGCTCTTCGCTGCTCAAGCCCTTGGCATCGACGGCGGCCACTGCCTTGCTGGCTTCCTGGGGTTTGTAGCCCAGGGAAATCAGGGCACTGACGGCATCAGCCTCAGCACTGGAGACGCTGGCAATCGGCGCCGGGCCATTGGGCACCAGGGCAAACATCGCTGGTGAAGTTTCCCACGCTTTGAAGCGGTCCTTGAGCTCGACCAGCAGGCGCTCGGCAGTCTTTTTGCCAACCCCCGGCACCTTGACCAGTGCCGAGGTATCCTGAGCTTGAACGCAGCGTACCAGTTCGTCGACCTCCAGGCCCGACATCAACGCCAGGGCCAGCTTGGGGCCAACGCCATTGAGCCGAATCAGTTCACGGAACAGCTCTCGCTCGCGCTTCTCAAAGAAGCCATAGAGCAAGTGGGCATCCTCGCGCACCACCTGATGGGTGTGCAAGGTTACCGCCTCGCCCACTTTGGGAAGACGGTACAGGGTGGTCATCGGCACTTCGAGCTCGTAGCCCAGGCCGTTGACATCGATAATCAGGTGCGGCGGCTGCTTCTCAGCCAGTGTGCCGCGCAAACGTCCAATCACGTTGCAATCCTTTCTCATGGGCACCGGCAAACAACCGGTAAACCCTAACAGCAAATGCAATGGCCGATGGCATTGCCCGGTCAAAATTTGTTTCAGCGCGTGATGGTATCAGAGCCGCAAGCGCCCGCTGCGACTGCGCGCCGTGCCCAGGCCATGTGGCAACAGGCTGGAACGGGTGTGAGCATGGCACAAGGCGATGGCCAGGGCATCGGAAGCGTCGATCTGCGGCTTCTGGGTCAACTTGAGCAGGTGCATGACCATCATCTGTACCTGCTCCTTGTTCGCCCCGCCCGTTCCGGCAACCGCTTGCTTGACCTGGGTGGCGCTGTATTCGGCGATTTCCAGCCCTTCTTCAATAGCGGCGACGATCGCCGCGCCACGCGCCTGGCCCAACTTGAGTGCCGAGTCGGCGTTACGGGCCATGAACACCCGTTCAATGCCCATGGTCACCGGGCCATACTGGCTGATGATCTCGCGCACCCCCCGAAACACAATCTGCAAGCGTTCGGGCAACTCGCCACTACCGGTTCGGATACACCCTGAAGCCACATACTCACAGCCCCGCGGCCCCTGACGCACCACGCCGTAACCGGTGATACGCGAACCAGGGTCGATGCCAAGAATCAAAGTCATAACGCCTGCATCATCAATGACACCCGTAGGCGTCGTTGCAAAGACAGAAGCCGGACCCCCCTGCCGTCACGATGTGCCTGCAGGGGGATCCGGCTTCCAATCAGCCAAGGCTGTCGTTAGCCGAGACTTTCCATGACGTCGTCAGGAATCTCGGCATTGGAGTAAACGTTCTGCACGTCATCGAGGTCTTCAAGCATATCAATCAGCTTGAGCACCTTTTGCGCACCGTCCAGATCCAGTTCAGCACTGGTGGTCGGCTGCATGACGATTTCCGCATCCGCCGCCTTGAAGCCGGCTTCTTCCAGGGCATTGCGCACGGCATAGAAGCTGGCAAAGGAGGTAAATACGTCGAAGGAGCCGTCTTCATTGCTGACTACGTCATCAGCATCGGCTTCCATCGCTGCTTCCATCAGCGCATCCTCGTCGACGCCCGCAGCAAAACTGATCTGCCCCTTGCGTTCGAACAAGTAGGCGACCGAACCGTCAGTACCCAGGTTCCCCCCGCATTTGCTGAAGGCGTGGCGCACCGCCGCTGCGGTACGGTTGCGATTGTCGGTCATGGCCTCGACCATGATCGCCACGCCACCCGGCCCGTAACCCTCGTAGCTGAGCTCTTCAACGTTATCGGCCTCGGTCGCGCCAGCACCACGGGCAATGGCCCGATCGATGATGTCGCGGCTCATGTTGGCCCCCAAAGCCTTATCCAGGGCCAGGCGCAAACGTGGGTTGGAGGTCGGATCGCCACCGCCCTGCTTGGCGGCGACGGTCAGTTCACGAATCCACTTGGTGAAGATCTTGCCTCGCTTGGCGTCTTGACGCTCTTTGCGGTGCTTGATGTTTGCCCATTTGGAATGACCAGCCATAACGCACTCCGAATCCTTTGAAACAATGCCATGCCCCTCCCCGGTACAAACCGGGCAGGAACGAAAAAATCAGTACCGCTTAACGCAAAGGCGCATCCATTTGGATGCGCCCGGGGTCCGCTTATTCAGCCTTGGGCTGTTCGCGCAGACGGATGTGCAGTTCGCGCAGGGCCTTGGCGTCCACCAGGCCTGGAGCCTGAGTCATGACGCACGCGGCGCTCTGGGTTTTCGGGAAGGCAATGACTTCACGAATCGACTGAGCGCCAGTCATCAGCATGACCAGACGGTCCAGACCAAAGGCCAGGCCACCGTGCGGTGGTGCGCCAAACTTCAGTGCGTCCAGCAGGAAGCCGAACTTCTCTTCCTGCTCTGCAGCTTCGATACCCAGCAGACGGAAGACCGCCTGTTGCATTTCCTTGCGATGAATACGGATCGAACCGCCACCCAGTTCGGTGCCGTTGAGGACCATGTCGTAGGCACGCGACAGCGCGGTGGCCGGGTTGGCCTCGAGCTCTTCAGGGCTGCACTTGGGTGCGGTGAACGGGTGGTGCAGCGCGGTGAAGCTGCCGTCGTCGTTTTCTTCGAACATCGGGAAATCGACGACCCACATCGGTGCCCACTCGCAGGTGTGCAGATTGAAGTCGTTGCCGACCTTGATCCGCAGGGCGCCCAGCGCCTCGCTGACGATCTTGGCCTTGTCGGCGCCGAAGAACACGATGTCACCGTCGACCGCACCGACGCGATCGAGGATCACGTTGAGGTTGGCCTCAGGAATGTTCTTGACGATTGGCGACTGCAGGCCTTCGACACCTTTGGCGCGCTCGTTGACCTTGATGTACGCCAGGCCTTTGGCACCGTAGATGCCGACGAACTTGGTGTATTCGTCGATGCGGCTACGCGGCATGCTGGCAGCGCCAGGTACACGCAGGGCGGCAACGCGGCACTTCGGATCATTGGCCGGGCCACTGAAGACCTTGAACTCGACGTCCTTGAGCTGGTCGGCGACGTCAACCAGTTCCAGCGGGTTACGCAGGTCTGGCTTGTCGGAACCGTAGCGGCGCATGGCTTCTTCGAAGGTCATGTGCGGGAATTCACCGAACTCCAGGTCCAGGACTTCCTTGAACAGCTTGCGGATCATACTTTCGGTCAAGCCCATGATCTCGGATTCATCGAGGAAGCTGGTCTCAATGTCGATCTGGGTGAATTCTGGCTGACGGTCAGCACGCAGGTCTTCGTCACGGAAGCACTTGGCAATCTGGTAGTAGCGGTCGAAACCGGCAACCATCAGCAATTGCTTGAACAGCTGCGGCGATTGCGGCAGGGCGAAGAAGCTGCCAGCGTGGGTACGGCTCGGCACCAGGTAGTCACGCGCGCCTTCGGGCGTGGCGCGGGTGAGGATCGGCGTTTCGACGTCGAGGAAGCCGTTTTCATCCAGGAAGCGACGGATGCTGGTGGTGATGCGCGAACGCAGACGCAACTTCTCGGCCATTTCTGGACGACGCAGGTCGATGAAGCGATAGCGCAGGCGGGTTTCCTCGCCAACATCGGAGTATTCATTGAGCGGGAACGGTGGGGTTTCCGCTTCGTTGAGCACAGTCAGCTCATAACCCAGCACTTCGATGGCACCAGAGGCCATGTTGGCGTTCACAGCGCCAGCCGGACGAGGACGCACCTTACCGGTAATCTGCACCACGTATTCGCTACGCACGCGGTCTGCGGCGGCGAAACTGTCTGCGCGATCCGGGTCGAAGACGACCTGGGCCATGCCTTCGCGATCACGGATATCGAGGAAGATCACCCCGCCGTGGTCGCGGCGACGATGGACCCATCCGCAAAGGGTAATTTCCTGACCTTCCAGGCTCTCGTTCAGTTGGCCGCAATAATGGCTGCGCATCATGATGGTGGTTTCGCTTCTCGTCATTCGTGTGTTCAGTGGAGGCCTTGGCGCCCCAAAGGGCTAATAGTGCAAGACCCTGCCGGTGCAATTCAACTCAGTCGGCCTTGTCGCCGCCTGCAAGGTTCTTTTTTGCGCCAGTCTTGAAGTCGGTTTCGTACCAGCCTGTACCGCCCAGGCGGAAACCCGGAGCAGAAATCAGCTTCTTGAGCTCAGGCTTTTGACACGCCGGGCAATCGGTCAGCGGCGTGGCGCTGATTTTCTGGAGGACTTCCATCTGGTGATTACAGGAAGCACATTGATAGTCGTACAGGGGCATAGGCGTGTCTCGTTAACCACAGCGCGGGCTGGTTCAGGCAGTAAAGAGCGGGATTATATATGGTTAAGGAGGGCTGTGCAGCCCGGCAACCGACTAGCGTGATACCTGGGTGCCGAGCAGATAGACCACACAGACCACACGGATCAGGCCACTGAAATTTTTTACCCCACCATGGCGCAGGTGCACCTCGCGGTCCACGTAGGACAACACAGCATTGACCGAGCACTGATTGGCCTCGGCGATGCGCTCAAGAATTCGCCAGTAGATCTCTTCCAGACGCAGACAGGTAGCAAACCCATTCAACCGCACTGAGCGGGACAATGGCTGGGCCAGGCCCATATTGAAATTCGCCTCGAACGGATCGACACCCACCTTGCCGGATACACGCCCTCCTCGATTCTTCCATGAAGACATATAAGCACCACGCAATCTGAACTAACAGGGAAATAACCCTGAGCACTATCTTTCACTCAGAGACAGGCCCTACTAGAACGCTACAGCGCTGATTGCTTCCAGCAGACCGAATGACTCTCGCTGTAGGATTGCTCGGCAAGTTGCAGGGGATGGGGTAACAAATAGAATGTTTTCCCTCTTAACGATAAATGCCCGGACTTCCGATAAATCCAGGCATTTAGGTACGATTGATTAAGCCGTCGCTGAATTACCGCTCTTCCAGCAGCGAACGCAGCATCCATGCGGTTTTTTCATGCACCTGCATGCGCTGGGTGAGCAGATCTGCAGTCGGCTCGTCGCTGACTTTGTCGAGCAACGGGAAAATGCTGCGCGCCGTACGGGTCACGGCCTCCTGCCCTTCCACCAGTTGCTTGATCATTTCATTGGCAGGTGGCACGCCCTCCTCTTCCTTGATCGACGACAACCGTGCATAGACCGAATAAGCCCCCGGTGCAGGAAAGCCCAATGCCCGAATGCGTTCAGCGATAGAGTCCACCGCCAGCGCCAGTTCGTTATATTGCTCTTCAAACATCAAGTGCAATGTACGAAATGCTGGACCGGTTACGTTCCAGTGGAAGTTATGGGTTTTCAGATACAGTACATAGGTATCTGACAAGAGCCGCGACAATCCATCGACAATGGACTTGCGATCTTCTTCGCTAATACCGATATCAATAGCCATACGATTCCCCTTTCGATGATGCTTGATGATCAACTAGGTACACCCCACTGTATCAAGACTTGTCGTCGGCTGCAGCCTCGCCCCTGCGACACAGTGCAGCAGGCACCCAAGCTCCGGCCGGGAGCCAGGCGACACACGGTTTGCCGTTGATTTGAGAAGCCCGTGGCTTTGCTGTTAAATAGGCGCCGTGCCGCCCCTGAAGATTGTTAGACGGGGGCGCATAGGCTGACCTTCTTCTCACGTTTTTGCGCTTCTCAAGCCAATGCGCGCCGTGATGTCAGCTCTTCCTGTGATATGCCTTATTAATGTGAGCCAACCAACATGTTCAAGATCGTCCACCTGTTGACGGGCGCTGCAGCTTTGCTGCTGTCGTTCATCCCCAGCCTAAGAGCCGACGCTGCCCCCCTGCTGCAGCAACCGGAAGCCGTTTACCTGGCACTCTTCGGCCTGCTCAATTTGCTCCTTGCCCCCGTCGTGCCTCAGCACTACAAAGGCACCCGCCTGCATTTGCAGCGCCTTGCCAGCGCTCTGCTGGTACTGGCCGTGGTACTGCAAACCCTGACCCTGCTGGCACGCCCGGAGCTGGGCAACCTGCCAGCACTGCTGAGCATCCTGTTGGCCGTCGCACTGCACCTGGTCGCCGGCTTCCTCAAAACCACCGGCGCGCGCAGCCAGCACACGCCTTACGACATGAGCAACCGTGATACCGGCACGGTCAAGTGGTTCAATACCTCCAAGGGCTTCGGCTTCATTTCCCGCGATTCGGGCGATGATATCTTTGTGCACTTTCGCGCCATTCGCGGCGAAGGTCACCGCGTACTGGTCGAGGGCCAACGCGTGGAGTTCTCGGTGATGAACCGCGACAAGGGCCTGCAAGCGGAAGATGTGATCGCCGCTCCACGGCGCTGATCCTGCGACAAACAAAAAACCGCGGCGCCTGGCGACCGCGGTTTTTTTTGCGCCTGAATCAAGCACCTATTAATAGTGCGGCGGCGGCGCCTCTTCTTCGCTGCTCGAATACTGACCAACCATTTCCTCGTAACGCTTGAGCAACGCGGCCATCTGTAATTGCAGGCGCTCAACCACCCGCTGCTGCTCAACCAGTACATCATTGAGTGCCTGAATGGTGTCGTCCTGGAAGGCAACACGACTTTCCAGCTCGGTTATCCGCGCTTCAAGTGTCATCTCTCAAACCTCAGCGATTGTGAAATCATCATCCAATACCGTCGCCAAGCGCTCGCGAATCTGCGCAACCTGCTCGGTCGTATACGCCACGGCCGGCTTATTCCCCCAGACCGGCGCCGGCCAGGCCGGATCAGTACGACGCCGGACAATCACATGCATATGCAACTGGCTAACCACATTACCCAGAGTCGCAACATTCATTTTGTCTGCATCGAAAGTGTCTTTCAGGGTTTCGGCGAGAAACCTGGTTTCTTTCCAGAGTTGCGCCTGATCCTTGTCATCTAAATGAAATAATTCACTGATATCGGCGCGACGCGGCACCAGAATAAACCAGGGGTAGTTGGCGTCCTTGCTCAGCAACAGCTGGCAGAGAGGAAAGTCCCCAAGCACATAAGTGTCTTCTTGAAGACGCGAATCCAAACTAAACACAGGGGAATCTCCTACAGCCATTTAATACCTTGTCCACGCATAGCGCCGCGGACTGAATGCTGCAGGATACCTCCGATTGCTTGCCTGAGCATGCTCAGGCTGTCAGTAAAACCGACAAACGCACGGCGCTTGGCCATTTTTATGCGCTGCACTGGCGAAAAAAGGCAGGTAACAGTATCGCGAGTAACGAAACGCTACTTTTCGCACCAAAATGAGGCTTGACGTGAACGAGGAGCACCCAAAGTATCCGTAAACTACTCAGCACGCAGGTTTTACGGTAACGATCTGACCTAAAGGACAGCTTTGGGCTTTATTCCAAAACAAGCTTCCCAAACGAACCAACGGATCTTAGCCCCCCGGATTTACGGCACCGGGCGGTTTTTTTTCAGTCAGTCGTGAAAATTTTGTGAACTGTGCCCACTTTTGAGCACGCTTGTTGCATTCACATCCGCCACAGTCGGCACGACACCTGCAGTGATGCGGTGGAGCGCGACAAATAACACAGTTGCATGGGTAAACCAGGGAGTACTGGGGGGCCAAGAGGCTAGATTGTTTTTACCTAACCTTAAGCCGTCCGGACCAGCGCTGGAGTTGTACGCCCCGCAAAACCGGGACGTGATTTGCGACAGGGACTTAACCGTTAGCGACATGACCGTAAAGTTACCGAAAGGTTCTTTCCCCCCATATCGCCAACTACAGTCTGCGTGATATACATTTCCGCCGACACAAAAAGAAAGAGCCGCGCCGTAAAAAAAAATCAAAGGCGACGGCAGTACTCTTCCTAAAAACCAAAGGAGCAAGTCACGATGCGCGTGATGAAGTGGAGCATGATCGCCCTGGCTGTTGCAGCCGGCGCCTCGCAGATGGCAGTAGCCTCGTCCCAAAGTGAATCCAAGGGCTTTGTTGAAGACAGCTCGCTGAACGTCAAAACTCGCATGCTGTATTTCAGCCGCGACCCACGCAACAGCACGGCTCCGACAGATGGTAGTCCACGACGCTCTGAAGAAACCGGCCTGGGCTTCCTCGGTACTTATGAATCCGGTTTCACTCAAGGTGCAGTCGGTTTCGGTGTTGATGCTATTGGCATGCTGGGCCTGAAACTGGACAGCGGCAAGGGCCGTGCCGGTACCGGCCAGTTCCCTACCGGCTCCGACGGTCGCTCCGAGGACTCCTTCTCCGAAGGCGGCGGTGCAGTCAAAATGCGCATCTCCGATACCGTACTGAAGTACGGCACCCAGTTCACTGCCATGCCTGTCCTGGCCACTGACGATAGCCGTCTGCTGCCAGAAACCATTGAAGGCTTCCTGCTCACCAGCCAGGAAATCAAAGGCCTGGAACTGAATGCCGGTCACTTCACCTCGCTCAATGCCCAGTCGCAGTCATATCACGACAGTATCGGCGGCCTTGACGAGAACCGCCAAAAGAAACCAGGCCTGACCAGTGCCGACGTTCTCGGTGGTAGCTACTCCTTCACCGACAACCTGAGCACCAGCCTCTATTACTCCAAAGTTGAAGATTACTGGCGCAAGTACTACGCCAACGTCAACTGGGCGCTGCCAATCAATGATGACCAAGGTCTGGTGTTCGACGTTAACTTTTATGACACTAAGAGCGACGGCGCTGCCCTGTATACCGCCTATGACGGCGACAAACTGGACAACCAGGCATACAGCCTGTCGGCTGCCTACAACATTGGCGCTCACACCTTCACCCTGGCTCACCAGCGTGTAACCGGCGACGGTGACTACGGTTATGGCGTCGACGGTGGCGGTACCATCTTCCTGGCCAACTCCGTGGCCCGCTCTGACTTCAACGCCGAAGACGAAAAATCCTGGCAGGCTCGCTACGACCTGAACATGGCCAGCTACGGCGTTCCAGGCCTTAGCTTCATGACCCGTTACGTTACCGGTGAAGGCGCCAACGTCGAAGGCACCAGCAATGGTAAAGAGTGGGAACGTGACATCGAAGCCAAGTACGTCCTGCAAGAAGGCGCTGCCAAGGACCTGAGCTTCCGTATTCGCCAAGCCACCTACCGTTCCGCCGACGGCGTTTACTACGGTTCGTCATCGCTGGACGAACTGCGTCTGATCGTCGAGTACCCGCTGAGCATCCTGTAAGCCCCGGGCTTTCAGTATCCCCAGTACGAAAGAGCCCGGCACTGCCGGGCTTTTTCTTGTCTCGATTCGGGCTGACAACGCCTTCGTGCTCCGGCATCCTGTACGCCACCGAATCGCCCCCGTACAATGCGGGGTCCTTTAAAGTCTTAAGCAACCGACAACGGCCTACCATGCGCACCAGTCAATATTTGCTCGCTACCCAGAAAGAAACCCCTTCCGACGCGGTCGTCATCAGCCACCAGCTCATGCTGCGCGCCGGCATGATCCGCAAGCTCGCATCCGGCCTTTATACCTGGCTGCCGATGGGCCTTCGGGTAATGCGCAAGGTTGAGACCGTGGTCCGCGAGGAAATGAACGCCGCCGGCGCCCTGGAAGTGCTGATGCCGAGCATCCAGCCTGCCGAGCTGTGGCAGGAATCCGGTCGTTGGGAACAGTACGGCCCAGAGCTGCTGCGCCTGAAAGACCGCCACGGTCGTGACTTCTGCGTGGGCCCAACCCACGAAGAAGTGATCACCGACCTGGCCCGCAACGAGCTCAACAGCTATAAACAGTTGCCACTGAACATGTACCAGATCCAGACCAAGTTCCGTGACGAAATCCGTCCGCGCTTCGGCCTGATGCGTGGCCGCGAGTTCATCATGAAGGATTCGTACTCCTTCCATGCCGACCAGGCTTCCCTGCAGGAAACCTACGACCGCATGCACCTGGCCTACAGCAACATCTTTACCCGCCTGGGCCTGGACTTCCGCCCTGTGCAAGCCGACACCGGCTCAATCGGCGGCAGCTACTCCCACGAGTTCCATGTGCTGGCCGAGTCCGGTGAAGACGACGTGATCTTCAGCGACAGCTCCGACTACGCCGCCAACATCGAGAAGGCCGAGGCCATTCCACGGGAAACCGTGCGCGCTGCGCCTAGCGAAGAATTGCGCCTGGTCGACACCCCGGATGCCAAGACCATTGCGCAACTGGTGGAAAACTACAACATGCCGGTCGAAAAGACCGTCAAGACTCTGATCGTGCACGCTGCCGAAGAAGGCAAACTGATTGCCCTGATCGTCCGTGGCGACCACGAACTCAACGAAATCAAGGCCGCCAACCTGGAACAGGTTGCCAGCCCGCTGGTCATGGCCACCGACGAAGAGCTGCGCAACGCCATTGGCGCTGGCGCTGGCTCGCTCGGCCCACTGAACCTGCCACTGCCGTGCATCATCGACCGCTCGGTCGCGCTGATGAGCGACTTCGGCATTGGTGCCAACATCGACGACAAGCACTACTTCGGCGTCAACTGGGAACGTGACCTGCCCGTTCCGCAAGTGGCCGACCTGCGTAATGTCGTGGAAGGTGACCCAAGCCCGGATGGCCAGGGCACTCTGGTGATCAAGCGCGGCATCGAAGTCGGACACATCTTCCAGCTGGGCACCAAGTACAGCGAAGCGCTCAAGTGCCAGGTCCTGGGCGAAAACGGCAAACCAGTGATCTTGAGCATGGGTTGCTACGGTATCGGCGTATCTCGCGTGGTGGCGGCTGCCATCGAGCAGAACTACGACGAGAACGGCATTATCTGGAGCGATACCCTGGCGCCGTTCCAGATCGCCCTGGTACCGCTGCGCTACGAAACCGAACAAGTACGCGAAGCCACCGACAAGCTCTATGCCGAGCTGACTGCCGCAGGTTTCGAAGTGCTGCTGGACGACCGTGACAAGAAAACCAGCCCAGGGATCAAGTTCGCCGACATGGAACTGATCGGCATTCCGCACCGGATCGTGATCAGCGATCGCGGCCTGGCCGAAGGCAACCTGGAATACAAGCACCGCAAGGAGCGTGACGCACAACCGCTGCCGTTGGCCGAGGTGGTGTCCTTCCTGCAAGCCCGCATCCGCCGCTAAGCCAACGCAAGAGTAATCATGTTCAAGCGAAGTACCTTTACCCTGGGGGGCGCCGCACTAAGCGGCGCCCTGTTGCTCAGCGGTTGCGCCAACCAGATGTCCCAGCGCAGCGAGCATGAGGAACGCATCGAGCGCAAGCTGCTCGAACACAGCCTGCAGATCGATGTCGGGGACCCCAAGGTACTCGAGCTGCCGCAGCGACGTGTGCGCATTAACGAACAGAAGAACTTCGAAGTCACTGAGTTCGAAGTCACCCGTCGTTATGATCGCTACACGCCCTACCAACCCTGGCGGGAAGTCTACGAGATCCCGCTGGGCGCGGTGGCCGTGGTCGCCGGTGTCGGCGCCAACGTGGTCAACATCTTCGCATTAGGCAACCTGCCCGATAGCGTCACCCGTGACTGGTTCAGCTACGGCATCGACGGCCTCAATCCCTTTATGAACGCCCAGTCCAATGGTCGTTCCCAGCAGAACCTTGCCGGGATCACCGAAGTACAGAAGGACAAACGTCAGGAATACACCAGCCTGCCGTGGGGTGATCGTCCGGTTGAGGTCAAAGCTGGCAAGGTCAGCCACACCCTGACCACCGATCGCAACGGGGTATTGCTGCTGAATTTGCTCGACAGTCCATTCTCCGAGCAGAACCTGACGCATATCGGTACCTTGCACCTGCAAGTCGCCGATGAAGACAACAATGTCCGTGGTGATGCCAGCCTGTTGATTAGCAGTAACTTGCGCAACAAGTTGGTGGAAGCCCACGACCTGATCTTCGATGATCTGGAAGACGATGAAGTCAGTCAGTGGGTGCACCGGGTCAAGCGTCTGTCGGAACTGGGCCTGGAAGAAGAAGCCAGCGAGCTGGAGCAGAGCCTGATCGAGCTCACTCGCAATGATCCTGAGCTGCAGCAGGAGTTTCTGCAGTCGCTGACCAAGGATGCCGGTCGCCTGGTCGCGGATCCTGGCGTGCATTGATGACCCAACGCCGATCCTTTGTAGGAGCCAGCCTTGCTGGCGATGGGATCGGCGCAGTGCCAGGTATCAATCGCGGCCAAACAGCTCCAGCTGTTCATGGCCACCCCGCAAATCCTGCAAGCGCACACCAATCCCCAACAGCCGTACCGGTTTGCTGCCCCGGGCAAACGCCTGGCTGAGCAATAACTGGTAACTGCCCAAGTCGCGGCCGGCACCGGCCTGCTCCAGGGTCGTTTGGGTAAAGTCGTGAAACTTCACTTTGACGAAAGGCTTGCCCGGTCGGTAGCTGTCATCGATACGCGCCATACGCCCCGCCAGGGTTTCCATCAGCTCCGGTAGTTTTTCCAGGCAACTGGCCAGATCGGGCAAGTCAGTGTCGTAGGTGTTTTCTACGCTGACCGACTGACGGCGACTGTCATTGTGCACCACTCGATCATCGATCCCTCGCGCCAGCCCCCACAGGCGCTCACCAAAGCTGCCGAATTCACGGACCAACGCCAGGCGACTCCAGTCTCGCAGCTCCAGGCAGTTACTGATCCCCAGACGCCCGAGCTTGTCGGCGGTTACCTTTCCCACACCGTGCAACTTGCTGACCGGCAACGCGGCAACAAAAGCTTCGATGTCATCAGGGGTGATTACAAACAAGCCATTGGGCTTACGCCAATCACTGGCGATCTTGGCCAGGAATTTGTTCGGTGCCACCCCGGCCGACACGGTGATATGCAGTTGCTGGGCGACGCGACGGCGAATATCGGCGGCAATGCGCGTGGCACTGCCGGCAAACCACGAGCTATCAGAAACATCCAGGTAGGCTTCGTCCAGTGACAACGGTTCGATCAGGTCGGTGTAGTCGCGAAAGATCGTGTGAATTTCCCGGGATGCTTCTTTATAAGCATCCATGCGCGGCTTGACGATCAACAAGTCGGGGCACAGGTGAAGCGCATGCCGGGACGACATCGCTGAACGTACACCATAAGCCCGCGCCTCGTAGTTGCAGGTGGCAATGACACCCCGCCGCTCAGCCGAGCCTCCCACCGCCAGCGGCCGCCCAGCCAGACGTGGGTCGTCACGCATTTCAATAGCGGCGTAGAAGCAATCGCAATCAATGTGGATGATCTTGCGCTGGGACATCGGCAACCGTGGGCACAGGTGAACAATCGTGTAGGCAGTATCTCATTGCACAGCGCCTTCACACCATAAGCACTGGATAAACATCCACACCTTTGCTCCCCAACCCCAGCACAACTACCTTGCAGGGCTAAATGAAAGCGCTAAGCGTTTGAACAAAAAAGGATTTCTTCAAATCAGCGCTTGACACCCTCCCGCAAAACTGTAGAATTCATCTCACAGGCGCGGGATGGAGCAGCCTGGTAGCTCGTCGGGCTCATAACCCGAAGGTCGTCGGTTCAAATCCGGCTCCCGCAACCAGATTAAGAAAAGGCCACTCTTCGGAGTGGCCTTTTTCTTTGCCTGAAAAAAGTGTTCAGGCATAAATTTATTGAAAATCAATAATTAAGCGTTGACAGCCTAGCCAAACGCTGTAGAATCCGCCCCACAGACGCGGGATGGAGCAGTCTGGTAGCTCGTCGGGCTCATAACCCGAAGGTCGTCGGTTCAAATCCGGCTCCCGCAACCAAACAACAGAAAAGGCCACTTTGAAAAAAGTGGCCTTTTTTGCATCTGCGATAAAGCCCCTCCTCCCTCCAGCCCGCGCGGCAATATGAATATTGTTTAACTATCCTCTAGGCAGGCAGCAGCCCGATCATAGGCGCCACTACTTTCCATAGGGATTGCGACCTTGGCTGGATACTTTCCTCCTGGCGTGCAGCGTCCACGAGGTGCTTGATGCGCAGCCAGATATCCGAAACACAAGCGCCCATTACCTCCGCTCTGCCCAACGCCAAGCAGCATTTGCGCTGGCTTGATCGCTTGAGTCGCTATCGTCAGCCCATAACCCTGGCTGTGACCTTACTGTTGTTCACCATTGCCCTGATCGCCTGCCGCCACCTGTTAAGCGAACTGGACATCTATGCCCTGCATGACTCGTTGCTCAATGTACCGCCCGCAGCCCTGACCGGAGCATTTCTGGCAACCGTCGCCGGCTTCATCGTCCTGCTCGGTTATGAATGGTCAGCCAGTCGCTATGCCCGCGTTCAGTTGCCGCCTCAAGCCTTGGCTATGGGAGGGTTCAGCGCATTCGCCATCGGTAACGCCATAGGCCTGTCGCTGCTTTCTGGTGGTTCGGTACGCTACCGGTTGTATGCCCGCCAGGGTATTGGTGCTCCTGAAGTTGCGCGCATGACGCTGTTCGCCAGCCTTTCGCTGGGCTGTGCGTTACCCCCGCTAGCGGCGTTGGCGACCTTGAGCAACTTGCCCGCGGCGGCGACAGCGCTGCATCTTGCGCAACCAGTGCTGGCCGCCATCGCCCTGGCTGTCTTGGGCCTGGCAGTGCTATTGATCTACGGTCTCTACCGTCGTCGGCTGGCGGAGCAACCCCTGGCAGACAACCTGCTGGTGCGGATCGGTCGCCGCACCTTGCGCCTGCCGGGTGCCCGCCTGACCTTCCTGCAACTGCTGATCACCGCCCTGGATGTTGCCGCGGCGGCGACCGTGTTGTACCTGTTGTTACCTGAGGCACCACCCTTCGGCGCGTTCCTGCTGGTGTACCTGCTGGCCCTTGCTGCGGGCGTGCTCAGCCATGTACCCGGCGGCGTTGGCGTGTTCGAAGCGATTCTGCTGGCGGCTTTTGCCGATCAACTGGGCGCCGCGCCCCTGGCCGCCGCCTTGCTGCTTTATCGCCTGATCTACGTGGTACTCCCGCTGCTGCTGGCCTGTGCCTTATTGCTGGGCAGCGAGGCACGGCGCTTCATTGTTGCCCGTCAGGCTATCAGGGCGGCCTCCGGGTTGGCGGCCCCGGTACTGGCTATCCTGGTGTTTCTTTCCGGTGTCGTGCTGCTGTTTTCCGGAGCAACCCCGGAGATTGACGAGCGCCTCGAACACCTGGGCTTTCTAATCCCCCATCGGTTGATCGACGCATCGCATTTCGGCGCCAGCCTGATTGGCGTGCTGTGCCTGTTACTGGCGCAGGGCCTGCGTCGGCGCTTGTCCGCCGCCTGGATGCTGACCACCATCTTGCTGCTGGTCGGCGCCCTGCTCTCGCTGCTCAAGGGCTTCGATTGGGAAGAAGCCAGCATCCTGACGTTTACCGCTTGCCTACTGGCACTGTTCCGTCGCTCCTTTTACCGCCCCAGTCGCTTGCTGGAACTGCCCTTCTCACCGGTGTATCTGGCCGCCAGCGCCTGTGTGCTGGGGGCATCGATCTGGCTGCTGCTGTTCGCCTATCAAGACGTGCCCTATAGCCATCAACTGTGGTGGCAATTCACCCTCGACGCCGACGCCCCGCGCGGCCTGCGCTCAGCCCTGGGGAGCGCGGTATTGCTGGTGGCAGTTGCCCTGACCTGGTTACTGCGTACCGCACGACCGGTGATTCACCTACCCAACACTGAAGAGCTGCAACGCGCCAATCGCATTCTGCAAGCCTCCGATCAACCTGACGGCGGACTGGCACTCACAGGTGACAAGGCGCTGCTGTTCCACCCCGACGGCGACGCCTTCCTGATGTATGCCCATCGCGGCCGCAGCCTGGTCGCGCTGTACGACCCGATTGGCCCGGCGCACAAGCGCGCCGAGATGATCTGGCAGTTCCGCGACCTGTGCGACGTGCACCACGCCCGGCCGGTGTTCTATCAAGTGCGCGCCGAGAACCTGCCGTTCTATATGGACATCGGCCTGACGGCGATCAAGCTCGGCGAAGAGGCGCGGGTCGACCTCAAACGTTTCGATCTCGACGCCAAAGGCAAAGAGATGAAAGACCTGCGCTACACCTGGAACCGTGGCGGTCGCGATGGCTTGAGCCTGGAAGTGCATGAACCGGGACAGGCGCCCCTTAATGAACTCAAGGTCATCTCCGATGCCTGGCTCAGTGGCAAGAACGTGCGCGAGAAAGGCTTCTCGTTGGGCCGCTTCAGCCCCGAGTACCTGCAGCATTTTCGTGTCGCCCTGATTCGCTTCGAAGGTCGACCGGTCGCCTTTGCCAACCTGCTGGAAACCCATAGCCGGGAACTTGCCAGCCTCGACCTGATGCGTGCCCACCCACAAGCGCCGAAGCTGACCATGGAATTCATGATGATCGGTTTGATCCAACATTATAAAAGCCAGGCCTACACCCGCTTCAGTTTGGGCATGGTGCCACTCTCCGGCCTGCAGCCTCGTCGTGGCGCACCATTGACCCAACGCCTGGGCTCGATGGTGTTCCAGCGTGGCGAGCAGCTCTACAACTTTCAGGGCTTACGCCGGTTCAAAGACAAGTTCCAGCCGGACTGGGAACCCCGCTACATGGCTGTGCCTGCCGGACTCGATCCGCTGGTGGCACTGGCTGACACCGCTGCCCTGATCGCAGGCGGCTTGACCGGATTGGTAAAACGCTGATGATTCGACGCTACTGGCTGTACCTCCTGGCAACGCTGACCCTGGCCCTGCTTTGCGCCGCCCTGGGCTTGTGGCTATGGACCCGACCTGCGCCTGAAGCGCGCCTGGAACACTTGACCCTGGGCGATGGCAGCAGCCTGACCCGCGTCACCCCTGGTACCCACCCCAAAGCACGCGTGGCCATTGCCGTGCCGCAAGATCAGGCGCTGACCGATAAGCAACTGCTGAGCCTGAGCCAGAACGGCGAAGCACAACTGGTTCAAGTACTCCTGCCACCGACTGATTGCAGCCTGCAACACACCGCCTTGAACCATGCCCTGCAACAACTGCAAGGCGCCGCAACCTTAGTGGCCGGCATCGGCCCGGGTGCCGCGCAAGCCTGGGAGTGGCTGGCCGCTCAGACTGACGATAAGGCCCTGGCCATCTCGGTAGACTTCAGTGTCGAGCGCCCCGGCTGCACCGCAGCGCTGCCCAAGGCCGCGCCCCACGGTCACTGGAACGTCGCCTGGAACGACAATCCCGATGACGCCAGCGCGGCGTTTGTCCGCGATCAGCCCAATGCTGAAACCAGCATCAGCGATTACGACATCCATCTACCGCAGGTGCTCAAGGCCCAGTTGAGCCAAGCCCTGATAGGTGAACAAGGCAATGCCCTGAGTATTCCGGTGGTGGAAGTCCCGGCCGGGCAAACCACCGACACCGTGACCCTGTTTCTCTCCGGTGACGGCGGCTGGCGTGACCTGGACCGCGATGTGGCCGGTGAGATGGCCAAGCTTGGCTATCCGGTCGTCGGCATCGACACCTTGCGCTACTACTGGCAACACAAAACACCTGAACAAAGCGCCATCGACCTGTCGGAATTAATGCAGCACTACCGGCAGAAATGGGGCACCAAACGCTTTGTGCTGACCGGCTACTCGTTCGGTGCCGATGTCTTGCCCGCTATCTATAACCGTTTGCCCGCCGAAGACCAGAAACGCATCGACGCGGTCATTCTGCTGGCCTTTGCCCGCAGTGGCAGCTTTGAGATCGAGGTTGAAGGCTGGCTGGGCAATGCGGGTAAAGAGGCGCCTACCGGGCCGGAAATGGCCAAGCTACCGGCAGCGAAAGTGGTGTGCATTTATGGCGAAGAAGAAGCCGATGAAAGTGGCTGCACGGACCACACCGCCGTTGGCGAACGCCTGAAACTGCCGGGCGGACACCATTTCGACGAGAATTACCCGGCCTTGGCCAAGCGCTTGATCGGTGATATCGAGAATCGCCAGGGCAAGACCAGCGTTGCAGAACAGAATTGAACCAACGCTGCAGGAGCGGCGCTGCCGCCCCTGCAGGTCTTCAAATCTCTACCTGGGTGCCTAGCTCGATCACTCGATTGAGTGGCAGCTTGAAGAAGCGCAGGTTTCCGTTGGCGTTCTTCAACAAGAAGGCAAACAACATCGCCCGCCAATGCGCCATCCCTACCAGCCGCGAAGGAATCACGGTCTCACGGCTGAGAAAGAAAGTGGTGCGCATTGGGCTGAAATCTACCCCCTCCAGATGACACAGCTTCAACGCCGCTGGCACATCCGGCTCATCCATGAAACCAAAGTGCAGAAGCACCCGGTAGAACCCTTCCCCGTAGGCCTCAATCTCGAAGCGCTGCTGCGCTGGCACGCGCGGCATGTCTTCACTGACCACAGTCAGCAACACCACCTGGTTATGCAATACCTGGTTGTGCAACATGTTATGCAACAAGGCATGGGGCACGGCGTCGGGTCGTGCAGTAAGGAACACGGCCGTGCCTTCGACCCGATGCGGCGGCTGCACACGGATGCTGGCGATAAACAGTGGCAACGGCAGGCTGCCTTCATCGAGGCGCTCAACCAGGATCTGCTTGCCGCGTTTCCAGGTGGTCATCAGGACAAACAAAGCCATCCCCGCCAGCACCGGAAAGGCACCGCCTTGGGCCACTTTGGGGACGTTTGCAGCAAAGAACAAACCATCGACAAACAAAAAGCCCAGCAGCACCGGCACTGCCAAAATCGGTGGCCACTTCCATAGCAACAGCATCACCGTGGACACCAGCAGCGTAGTCATCAGCATGGTTCCGGTCACGGCTACCCCGTATGCCGAAGCCAGTGCCCCGGACGACTCAAAGCCCAGCACCAGCAAGACCACACCGACCATCAACGCCCAGTTCACCGCCCCAATGTAGATCTGTCCTTGCTCGTCACTTGAAGTGTGCTGGATTTGCATCCGCGGTACATAGCCAAGCTGAATGGCTTGCCGGGTCAGGGAGAAGGCCCCGGAGATGACCGCCTGCGAGGCAATCACTGTCGCCAGGGTGGCGAGCCCGACCAAGGGTATCAGCGCCCAGGCCGGTGCCAATAGATAGAAGGGGTTGCGTGCAGCTTCGGGGTTTTGCAGGAGCAAAGCACCCTGGCCGAAGTAGTTGAGCACCAACGCCGGTAGCACCAGGATGAACCAGGCCCGGGCAATCGGCTTGCGACCGAAGTGGCCCATGTCGGCGTACAGCGCCTCGGCACCGGTCAATGCCAGCACCACAGCCCCGAGGATCGCCACCCCCATGCCCGGATGAACAATAAAGAAGCGCACCGCCCAAAGCGGATTGACCGCCTTGAGTACTTCCGGGCTTTGGACAATGCCATGCACGCCCAAGGCGCCCAGCACCACAAACCAGGCCACCATCACCGGCCCGAACAAAATACCGATGCGCGCGGTGCCGTGCTTCTGGATCAGGAACAAGCCCACCAGCACCACCAATGACACCGGCACCACCCAATGATCGATGCCGTCAAAGGCCAGCTCCATCCCCTCCACCGCCGACAATACCGAGATCGCCGGGGTGATCATGCTGTCACCATAAAACAGCGCAGCACCGATCAGGCCGCAGACCACCATGACCGCACGCAGTTTGGGATAAGGCGCCGACGCACGCCTGGCCAGGGCGGTCAGGGCCATGGTGCCGCCTTCACCCTGGTTGTCGGCACGCAGGATGAACACCATGTACTTGATTGACACCACCCAGACCAGTGACCAGAAGATCAGCGCCAGAATGCCCAATACCCCGTCGTGGTTGACCGGCACACCATAATCGCCGGAAAACACCTCTTTGAGGGTGTACAGCGGGCTGGTGCCAATATCGCCGTAAACCACCCCTACCGCTGCTACCAGCAGGCTCAGCGGCTTCGCCGCCGAATGCCCGGAATCAGCCTGATCGCTTGCCTGAACCATCCATTACTCCCGCAACCTAGACTCAAGAGGCAAACACAGGCCCTTGCCGCGAAGCATAGACTAGCGTTCGTCGCTTTTCTGCTGGTCAAGTGACATTGCGCTCGCTAGAATTGCGCACTTTTTGATCAGAGGCGCCCAGACGCCCGCCAAAGGTTGCCCGGCCGCTGCGGCCTGCAAGCTCTTCAATACCGAGGTTAGTCATGTCCACCACTCCTACGCCCACCACGCCTAAGGTCGGCTTCGTCTCCCTGGGTTGCCCCAAAGCCCTGGTCGACTCCGAACGCATCCTGACCCAGCTGCGCATGGAAGGCTATGAAGTCGTGCCCACCTATCAGGACGCCGATGTGGTGGTGGTCAACACCTGCGGCTTTATCGACAGCGCCAAGGCCGAATCCCTTGAGGTGATCGGCGAAGCGATCAAAGAAAACGGCAAGGTCATCGTCACCGGTTGCATGGGTGTCGAGGAAGGCAGCATTCGTGACGTGCATCCAAGCGTGCTGGCCGTAACCGGCCCGCAGCAGTACGAGCAGGTCGTCACCGCGGTGCACGAAGTAGTACCACCGCGTAAGGATCACAACCCGCTGATCGACCTGGTGCCGCCACAAGGCGTCAAGCTGACCCCACGTCACTACGCCTATTTGAAGATTTCCGAAGGCTGCAACCACAGCTGCAGCTTCTGCATCATCCCGTCGATGCGCGGCAAGCTGGTCAGCCGTCCGGTCGGTGAGGTATTGAGCGAGGCCGAGCGCCTGGTCAAGGCCGGGGTCAAGGAGATTCTGGTGATCTCCCAGGACACCAGCGCCTACGGCGTCGACGTCAAGTACAAGACCGACTTCTGGAACGGTCGCCCGGTCAAGACGCGCATGCTCGAACTGTGCGAAGCACTGAGCAGCCTGGGCGCCTGGGTGCGCCTGCACTACGTCTACCCGTACCCGAACGTCGACGACATCATTCCGCTGATGGCCGCAGGCAAGGTCCTGCCGTACCTGGACATTCCGTTCCAGCACGCCAGCCCGAAAGTGCTCAAGTCGATGAAGCGCCCGGCCTTTGAAGACCGCACCCTGGCACGCATCAAGAAATGGCGCGAGCAGTGCCCACAGCTGATCATCCGCTCCACCTTCATTGTCGGCTTCCCTGGTGAAACCGAAGAAGACTTCCAGTATCTGCTCGACTGGCTGACCGAAGCCCAGCTCGATCGCGTCGGCTGCTTCCAGTATTCGCCCGTCGAAGGCGCCCCGGCCAACGACCTGGGCCTGGATGTCGTCCCGGATGACATCAAGCAAGAACGTTGGGATCGTTTCATGGCCCATCAGCAGGCAATCAGCACTGCCCGGCTGCAACTGCGCATCGGTCGTGAAATCGACGTGCTGATCGACGAAGTGGAAGAAGAGGGTTCGGTAGGCCGTAGCTACTTCGACGCCCCAGATATCGACGGCAATGTGTTCATCGACGGCAACCACGGTTTCAAGCCTGGTGACACCGTGCGCTGCCGCGTTACCGACGCTGACGAGTACGACATGTGGGCTGAGCCGATCTAAGCCGGCACTGCGCAAAAATAGCCCTGCCAGCTGTGGCGGGGCTTTTTTTTGCAACTATCGTTTTCTCTGTCGGCCGAGAGCAGGAGAACCCAGCAATGTACAACCACTGCCGCGTGCAGACCCCTAGCCTGAGTGATTACCCGGAGCTGGTGCGAGTCTGGGAAGCCTCGGTGCGAGCGACTCACGACTTCTTGCCCGAAACCTACATCTGCCTGTTGCGCGAGCTACTGCTCAGCCAGTACCTGGACGCCGTAATGCTGATCTGCTGCAAGGATGCCAAGCACCGCATCAGCGGTTTTGCCGGGGTGGCGGGCGGGCGCGTGGAAATGCTTTTCATCGACCCCGCAGCACGTGGCCAGGGCCTGGGCAAGCGCCTGTTGCACTACGCCATCAACGAACTCAACGCCGTGCAACTCGACGTCAACGAACAGAACCCCCAGGCACTGGGTTTCTACCTGCGCCAAGGGTTCGAAGTGGTCGGCCGCTCGGAAACGGATGGCATGGGCCAACCCTACCCCCTACTGCACTTGAAGCTTATTCAGACAAAAGCCGCGCAAAACGGATGACAGAAAGCGTCGGACCTATCTGATATTCAGCGAAATCGCAGAATAATGACCCGATGGGCGAATGTTGCCGGACCTGGGCCTGCCCACGCGGTTACAATGGACGTCTTTCCCTGTACCTACGGCTGTCGTCATGTCTGAACCCATTCGCCTTTCCAAACGCCTTATCGAACTGGTCGGTTGCTCCCGGCGGGAGGCTGAGCTGTATATCGAAGGCGGCTGGGTCACCGTCGATGGCACGGTGGTCGACGAGCCACAATTCAAGGTAGCCGAACACAAGGTCGAACTGCAGGCCGGTGCCCGCGCCGAAGCCCTGGAGCCGGCAACCCTGTTGCTCAATCAGCCTGCCGACCAGGACATCGACAGCGCCTGCAACAGCATTACAGTGGCCAGCTTTTGCGCGGAACTCAGCCATGACCGTCGCCCGCTCAAAGGCCACTTCGCCCGCCTGAACAACGTCGCACCGTTGCAACAAGGCGCCAGTGGCCTGCAGGTGTTCACCCAGGACTGGCGGGTAACCCGCAAGCTCGAATCAGACCTGGCCAAGCTCGAACAGGAATATGTCGTTGAAGTCAGTGGCGACATGATTGCCCACGGCCTGGAGCGGCTGAACCGCGGGTTCACCTGGAAGGGCAAGGAGCTGCCGAAAATCAAGGCCAGCTGGCAGAACGAAACACGCCTGCGCATGGTTCTGAAAAACCCGCAGCCCGGCCTGATCGCCCTGCTGTGCAGCAGCGTTGGCGTCACTGTGCTGAGCATGCGCAGGATTCGCCTGGGCGGCGTGTCGATGAGCAAGCTGCCCTTGGGCCAATGGCGCTATCTGTCGACCAGCGAAAAATTCTAGCAACAAGGCGCAGCCACTCGGGTTGCGCCCCGAACAGGATTGTCACCATGATTCACAACGATGTACTGCGCAGCCTGCGCTACCTGCTGGACGTCAACGACGCCAAACTGACCGATATCATCAAGCTCAGCGGCTTCGAAGTCGCCACCGACGATATCGTCTCGTACCTGAAGAAGGAAGACGAAGAAGGTTTCGTGCGCTGCCCTGACGAAGTCATTGCGCACTTCCTCGATGGCCTGGTGATCTTCAAGCGTGGCAAGGACGACAGCCGCCCCGCTCAGCCGGTTGAACTGCCGGTGACCAACAACATCATCATGAAGAAGCTGCGGGTAGCCTTCGAACTCAAGGAAGATGACCTGCACGCGATCCTCAAGGCTGCCGACTTCCCAGTGTCCAAGCCGGAGCTTAGCGCGCTGTTCCGCAAGGTCGGGCACAACAACTATCGCCCGTGTGGCGACCAGTTGTTGCGCAACTTTCTCAAGGGTCTGACCCTGCGAGTGCGTGGCTGAGTCGTCGATGAATTACAGCGTCGCCCCGATTGGCTTCGTCCGCTCCTGCTTCAAGGAGAAGTTCGCCATCCCGCGTCAGCCGCAGTTGGCACCCGCAGCACGTGGAGTGCTGGAGCTGTTGCCACCGTTCGACAATGGCGACGCGGTGGCTGGGCTCGAACAGGTCAGCCATGTCTGGTTGCTGTTCCTGTTCCACCAGGCCTTGGAAGACAAGCCACGGCTCAAGGTGCGTCCGCCACGCCTAGGTGGCAATACTTCCATGGGCGTGTTCGCTACCCGTGCGACCCATCGCCCCAATGGCATCGGCCAATCGGTGGTGCGCCTGGAGAAGGTTGAGCCAGGGCGCCTGTTGCTCTCGGGCATTGATCTGCTCGATGGCACCCCGGTGCTCGACATCAAACCCTATGTGCCCTATGCCGATGCGGTCAATGGCGCGACCAACCAGATGGCCAGTGCCGCACCAGCACCGATTGCCGTGGCCTGGAGTGACAGCGCCTTGGCCCAGGCTCGCGAACATGCCCTGCGCCTGGGCGAGCCACTGGTTGAGCTTATAGAACAATGCCTGGCACAGGACCCACGTCCGGCGTATCAGAATCCGCCAGCGGCACGTGTGTACGGGGTGATGTTCTGGGATGTGCAGGTGCGTTGGCACTACCCGCAGCCGGAGCAGATCCGGGTGTTGGAAGTAGTCGCCGAGGACTGAGCCCTGGCGGCACTACCCTGTAGGAGCAAGCCTGGCTGGCGAAACGGACACCGCCAACTACCCACTCCAATTGCAAAAACGAAAAAAGCAGGCCTAGGCCTGCTTTTTCTGTTTCAACGTTACTTACTTCTCGACGAATGCACGCTCGATCAAGTAATCACCCGGCTCACGCATACGCGCCGATATCTTCAGGCCGAAGCTGTCGAGCACTTCGCTGGTTTCGTCGAGCATGCTCGGGCTACCGCAGATCATCGCGCGGTCGTCCTGCGGGTTGATCGGTGGCAGACCGATGTCACTGAATAGCTTGCCGCTGCGCATCAGGTCAGTCAGACGCCCCTGGTTCTCGAACGGCTCACGGGTAACAGTCGGGTAGTAGATCAGTTTGTCACGCAGCGCTTCGCCGAAGAATTCGTTCTGCGGCAGGTGCTCGGTGATGAATTCACGGTAGGCGACTTCGTTGACGTAACGCACGCCGTGCACCAGGATCACTTTCTCAAAGCGCTCGTAGGTTTCCGGATCCTGGATCACGCTCATAAATGGCGCCAGGCCGGTACCGGTGCTGAGCAAGTACAGGTGCTTACCCGGATTGAGGTCGTCCAGTACCAGCGTACCGGTAGGCTTCTTGCTGATGATGATCTCATCGCCTTCCTTCAGGTGTTGCAGCTGCGAGGTCAGCGGGCCGTCTGGCACCTTGATGCTGAAGAACTCCAGATGCTCTTCCCAGTTCGGGCTGGCGATCGAGTAGGCGCGCATGAGCGGGCGGCCGTTGGGCTGTTGCAGGCCGATCATCACGAACTGACCGTTCTCAAAGCGCAAGCCCGGATCGCGGGTGCACTTGAAGCTGAACAGGGTGTCATTCCAGTGGTGAACACTGAGGACACGTTCGTGGTTCATGTTGCTCATGTACGGGCTCCTGAAATAAAACGCAGCGCTAACCTAGAGCGCGATTGCGCGATAGTTTAGTGCGAGCGACAATATCTGTTAAATGAATTATCAAGATATGTCTTATCGGTTATATAGATATGCGATTTACGCTCCGTCAGCTCCAGGTGTTCGTCGCCGTAGCCCAGTACCAAAGCGTCTCACGCGCTGCGGGAATACTGGCGCTATCGCAATCGGCCGCCAGTACTTCGATCACCGAACTTGAGCGCCAGTCCAGCTGTCAGCTGTTCGACCGCGCCGGTAAACGCCTGAGCCTCAACGCTCTGGGCCATCAACTGCTGCCCCAGGCTGTGGCGCTGCTCGATCAGGCCAAAGAAATCGAAGACCTGCTCAACGGCAAGTCCGGCTTTGGCTCCCTGGCAGTCGGCGCTACCCTGACCATCGGTAACTACCTGGCCACCCTGCTGATCGGCAGTTTCATGCAGATCCACCCGGAAAGTCAGGTCAAGCTGCATGTACAGAACACTGCGCATATCGTGCAACAGGTTGCCCACTATGAAATTGATCTGGGTCTAATCGAAGGCGACTGCAACCATCCGGATCTAGAGGTCCAACCCTGGGTTGAAGACGAGTTGGTGGTGTTTTGTGCACCGCAGCACCCACTGGCCAAGCGTGGCCAAGCCAGCCTTGAAGAACTGACCCATGAGGCGTGGATCCTGCGTGAACAGGGTTCGGGCACGCGCCTGACCTTTGATCAGGCCATGCGTCACCACCGCTCCCACCTCAACATTCGTTTGGAGCTTGAGCATACCGAAGCGATCAAGCGCGCCGTCGAGTCAGGTTTGGGTATTGGTTGTATCTCCCGCCTGGCGTTGCGCGACGCCTTTCGTCGCGGCAGCCTGGTGGCGGTGGAAACGCCGGAACTGGACCTGGCCCGCCAGTTCTACTTCATCTGGCACAAACAGAAGTACCAGACTTCAGCCATGCGCGAGTTTCTCGAGTTGTGCCGTAGCTTTACTGCCGGAGTCAGTCGTAGCGACGAGATCGTGCTGCCCACCATTGCCTAGAGCAGGATCACTGCCCAGACCAGCGCCACCATGGTCAAGGCGACAAACTGGGCGGCGCTGCCCATGTCCTTGGCGTTTTTCGACAGCGGGTGGCGATCCAGGGAAATCCGGTCAATTGCCGCTTCGACTGCCGAGTTGAGCAATTCAACGATCAGGCCCAATAGACAGACGGCGATCAGGATTGCCCGCTCAGCTCGGCTGACCTCTAGCCAGAACGCCAGCGGAATCAGCACAACATTGAGCAGCACCAGCTGGCGGAACGCCGCTTCGCCGGTAAAGGCTGCGCGCAGACCGTCAAACGAATAGCCAGCAGCGTTGAAAATACGTTTAAGGCCGGTCTGGCCCTTGAAAGGCGATGACATAGAGGGTCACTTCATCCATTGAAAAAGCGCTGCAGCCTAGAGTAAATCGGGTCAAAAAAGCGTGAAGGCGTAGGCCTTAGCTCGCTGAAACCGATTCCAGTTGTTGCAAGAGCAATGCGGCCTGGGTCCGGGTACGCACGCCGAGCTTGCGGAAAATTGCCGTAACGTGGGCTTTGATGGTCGCCTCGGAAACACTCAACTCATAGGCGATCTGTTTATTCAGCAGACCCTCACAGACCATGGTCAGTACCCGGAACTGCTGGGGCGTGAGGCTGGCCAGACCTTCACTGGCGGCTTTGGCTTCAGCCGACACGTCGACTTTCTCAAAGGCTTGTGGTGGCCACCAGACGTCACCTTCGAGGACCTTTTTCACCGCGTCCTGTATCACTTCCAGCGAGCTGGATTTGGGAATGAAGCCACTGGCACCAAACTCACGCGATTTCACCACGACGGCGGCTTCTTCCTGAGCCGACACCATGACAACCGGAATTTGTGGGTACTGGCCGCGCAGCAGGACCAGGCCGGAAAAACCGTAGGCCCCTGGCATGTTGAGATCCAGCAGCACCAGGTCCCAGTCGGACTTCTCGGCAAGGCGGGTTTCCAGTTCAGCAATGCTCGCCACTTCAACCAGGCGGATATCGGGCCCCAGGCCCAGGGTTACAGCCTGATGCAGGGCACTGCGAAACAGCGGGTGGTCATCGGCAATCAGGATTTCGTACGTGGCCATCGATCTAATGATCCTGTTCTGTGCAGGCGCAGGGAGGAAGAATAGGCGCCTGGCGGGCAACTCAAGGTGTGGGCGGACTACCGCACACCCAAAAGGCACTTCAAGGCCAGGAAAAACACAGTTTCAAGGCTTGTATATGCCCGAATCGGCGCCAAGGATGCCGAGCCAGAACCGGGTGGTCAAGCTGATTGCCCGGTCGCGGCAGGCAAGCGATGGTCGCCAGCCTGGCTATTATGACCGAATGTGCGGCGTCTGCCCCTTGTACTATAGGAAGGTATGCAAACGCTGGTGCACCGCATCCTGGTCATCAATAGGCCACTGGTGCTTGGCACTCAGGTAGTGGGTGCTGAACACATCCAGATAAGCATCCAGCGCTTCAGCGGCGCGTTGATCACCGGCCAGCTCCAGGCACATGGCCGCCACTTCGGCGGTGCAGAAGTGATCGTCACGCTTGGAACGGCGCAAGCGGTAGCGCGACAGCTGTTCGGGCTGCAAGCTGAGTACCGGGAAGCGCTCCAAGTACGGGCTCTTGCGAAACATCTTGCGTGCCTCGGTCCAGGTCGCATCGAGCAAGATGAACAAAGGCCGCTTGCCGGGCTCGCGGACCACCTCGTTAACCACCCGTTGCGGCGCTACGAACTCACCGGGAAAGACAATATACGGCTGCCACTGCGGTTGATCGAGCAACGCCAGCAGCGCCTCATCGACCGAAGTACGCTGCCAGCCGAATGCCGAGGTATCGGCGATCAGGTCAGCGATCAGCCAACCGGTGTTGCTCGGTTTCAATGGCTCGGTGTCATGCATCAGCAGACACATGGCCGAATCGGACGGCACCTGTGGACGCCAGGCACACAGGCAATGGCTGAAGATCACCCGGCACTGCGGACAGCGTGGCGCCCGTGATCCGCGGGCGACGAAAGGTTTGACACTGCGCGCCAGGCGCTCGGCGCGCAGGCGCGAAACGGCGTGGCTCATGGCAGCAGACTATATAGGCAGGAAAGGGATGGCACTGCACGGACTCGGCAAGACAGGAAATCCGCGCCAGTTTATCAGAGCCCGGGCACCGGCAGACGGTAATTGCCGTGCAGGCGCAGCACCGACTCCCCTATAATCCTCAGCCTGTCGCTACCCGCTGGCACCACGACTACGCGCGTGAGGGAACACCGTGCGCAGTTGCCGGTCCAACCGCCAGTTACCGAACCAGGAGAAATTCATGCTGCGTTTCATTGCCCCGTCCCTGAGCCTGTTGCTCGCCTTGCCGTTGGCGGCCAATGCGGCTTCCAAGCAGGAATACGAACTGAGCCAGATGCTGCAAAAGGTTGCTGCACAAAGCAGCGTGGGCACGCCGCGAGCGATCAATGAAGACATCCTCGACCAGGGTTACACCGTCGAAGGCAAGCAACTGATTAACCACCTGAGCGTGCTTCCCAGCCACGCTGAAAAGATGAAGGCCGACCCGAACCGGGTGCGCAGCCAATTGGGTGACAGGGTCTGTCAGAACAGCGGCTACCGTCAGTTGCTGGTCAAAGGCGCGGTGCTGACCTACCGTTTCACCGAGTACAAAACCAACCGCCCGGTTGCTGAACAGGCTTTCAATGCTGCCAGCTGCGGTCTGAAGGTCTCCAAGTAACGTTACGCCACCTGCTCACTGTCGCGCCGCTGTTTTTCATCGGCGCGCAGTTCAGCCACCAGGGCCTGGACGTAACGTGAGTGCCTTGCCCCTCCCCCCAAGCGACGCAGGCACTCTTGTTCAAGGCTCAGGTTATTGGCCTGGGCCGAGCGCTCGAGCAGCTCGAACAGCTGTGCATCGAGCTCCAGATTAAGCCGTTGCATGTGACAGCCTCCCTGCACTGCGGCAATTGCTCAGGCTTCCAGTTAACCAGACCTACACCTGGGTTGGATCCCGACTGACCAGCGGTCTGTTAACCCACTCCTTGTCGCTGCCACCAGGCTGCGGCTAGAACGAAGATTCGGCATAAACGCCCGCCACGGTCTAGATTGATAGCAAGCGCCCGCCCGTTTCAGGGCTCGCACCGGGGGATGCCTGTCGACGCCGTGCATTGGCAATGCCCAGCGAAAACAACAAAGAGCCCATCACCACTGCACTAAGACCTTGCAGGTCTACTGCAATGCTCGAGGCGCACACTCGAGCCACGGCAGCCAGCGACACACGCAGTGTCGCGGCCGGTACCGATCAGGTCCGGTCAGAGGTTTTGCTGCAGAAGGAGACGTTGAATGCCTTACCAACCGAACGAACTGCTATCGAGTCACTTCAAGAACAATGCAATCGACCTGAGCAAGCTGGACGAACAACTGCAGCTGGTTGCGCCCGATAGCCCCAACCTGCCGCTGTACCGCGACATGCTGCTGACCGTCCTGCGCATGGCCCACGACGACAGCAACCGCTGGAATGCCAAGATCACCTTGCAAGCCTTGCGCGAGCTGGACCATGCCTTCCGCGCCCTGGAACAGTACAAGGGCCGGCGCAAAGTAACGGTGTTCGGCTCCGCCCGCACCCCGATTGAGCACCCCATGTATGCATTGGCCAGAGAATTGGGAGCGGCCTTGGCGCGCTCCAACCTGATGGTTATCACCGGTGCTGGTGGTGGCATCATGGCCGCCGCGCACGAGGGTGCTGGGGTCGATCACAGCCTGGGCTTCAACATCACCCTACCCTTCGAGCAGCATGCCAACCCCACCGTGGACGGCACCGACAAACTATTGCCGTTTCACTTTTTCTTTATTCGCAAGCTGTTCTTCGTCAAGGAAGCCGATGCACTGGTGCTGTGCCCAGGTGGTTTTGGCACCCTGGACGAAGCCCTGGAAGTGCTCACCCTGATCCAGACCGGCAAAAGCCCGCTGGTACCGGTGGTGTTGCTGGACTCCCCAGGCGGCAACTTCTGGCAGGACGCACTGAACTTCATTACCCGCCAACTGGAGGAAAACCGCTACATCCTGCCCAGTGATCTGAAGCTGCTGCGCCTGGTACAAAGTGCCGAGGAAGCCGTGGAGGAAATCAATCAGTTCTATAGCAACTACCACTCCAGCCGCTGGCTGAAAAACCAGTTCGTGATCCGCATGCACCACCCGCTCAACGAAGGCGCATTACTCGATCTACAGGAGGGTTTTGCTGACCTGCGCCTGAGTGGTCTGTACCACCAGCACGCCTACGCAGGGGAGCACCACGATGAGGCCAGGTTCAGTCACCTGACGCGCCTGACCTTCGCCTTCAATGGTCGTGATCAGGGACGTCTGCGCGAACTGGTGGACTTCATTAACCTGGCAGAAAACTGGGCCAAACCTGAGCCCATGCACACCACTCAACGCGCCCGCGAAGCACTGAAGGTCACATAAAACCCATGCGTGGCTAGTCGTCCAGCCCTCGGCCGCTCAACAGGCGGCCGATCATCTCCATGGAAAAACCACGGTAGACCAGGAAACGGGTTTGCTGGGCACGACTGCGCGGATCGGTAGGTAACTGGCTCGCAAACTTGCGCTGCCAGACATCCTGCAACTGCGCCGCCCAATCCACGCCGCTTTCGCGCAAGGCCTGGTCGATGTCGCCGCGTTGCAGGCCGCGTTGGCCCAGTTCTTCGCGAATGCGTGCAGGGCCGTGGCCGGAACGCGAGCGATAGCTGATGAAGCTTTCCAGGTAGCGGGCTTCACTGAGCAGGCCTTCTTCCGTTAAACGGTCGAGTTCCTGGTCGATCAATTCGGAGGGAGCGCCGCGCTGACGCAACTTGCGCGTCAGCTCGACTCGACCGTGCTCGCGGCGCGCGAGCAGGTCCATGGCTGTCCGCCTTACGGCGACGGGGGTGTCGAGTACGACGGACATGGGGACAATCAGTAGCCGGCTTCGGCGTCAGCCAGATCGCCTTCAGGCTCAGCAGCAACCGCTGCAGCCTTGGCAGCAGCCTCAACAGCACCTGCATTGAGCAGCTTGTCGCGGATCTGCTTCTCGAGGGTAGCGGCGATCTCCGGGTTCTCCTGGAGGAACTTGGCCGAGTTGGCCTTGCCCTGACCGATCTTGCTGCCCTGGTAGCTATACCAGGCACCGGCTTTTTCCAGGAAGCCGTGCAGCACGCCGAGGTCAATGATCTCGCCGTTGCGGTAGATGCCCTTGCCGTAGAGGATCTGGAATTCAGCCTGACGGAACGGTGGCGCCACCTTGTTCTTGACGATCTTGACCCGAGTTTCACTGCCGACCACTTCGTCGCCTTCTTTCACCGCGCCAGTACGGCGGATGTCGAGACGGACCGAAGCGTAGAACTTCAGCGCGTTACCACCGGTGGTGGTTTCCGGGCTGCCGAACATCACGCCGATTTTCATACGGATCTGGTTGATGAAGATCACCAGGCAGTTGGCGTTCTTGATGTTACCGGTGATTTTACGCAGTGCCTGGGACATCAGACGGGCTTGCAGGCCGACGTGCATGTCGCCCATTTCACCTTCGATCTCGGCCTTGGGTACCAGGGCGGCAACGGAGTCGACGATGATCACGTCAACGGCGTTGGAGCGCACCAGCATGTCGGTGATTTCCAGGGCCTGTTCGCCGGTATCAGGCTGCGAGACCAGCAGGTCGTCGACATTGACACCCAGCTTGCCGGCGTACTCGGGATCCAGCGCGTGTTCGGCGTCGACGAAGGCGCAGGTTGCACCCATTTTCTGGGCTTGAGCGATAACCGACAGGGTCAGCGTGGTTTTACCGGACGACTCAGGGCCGTAGATCTCGACGATACGGCCTTTTGGCAGACCGCCAATGCCCAGGGCAATGTCCAGGCCCAGGGAACCGGTGGAAATGGCCGGGATCGCCTGACGCTCGTGGTCGCCCATGCGCATGACCGCGCCTTTACCGAATTGACGCTCGATTTGCCCCAGGGCCGCAGCCAAGGCGCGCTTCTTGTTGTCGTCCATTGAAGTCCTCACGTAATCGATAGGGCCTGACGGCCAGAACACCTGTATAAGTAGCCAGTATTATTCCACAGGCTTTTCTTCCCGCCTACCCCCGATGTGCGATTTACTCTGCGCCAAGGTGTAACAAGCCCTCTAGCGCGGCGATTACCGTTTGTCGGCGCACCTCGTCACGGCCGCCATCGAAGTGCCGACGCTCGCTGCTCACATGGCTGCCATCGGCCCAGGCCAGCCACACGGTACCCACCGGTTTGGCCGGTGATCCACCGTCCGGCCCGGCCACACCACTGACCGCCACGGCAAAACGTGCACCGCTGGCCGCCTGGGCACCACGGGCCATGGCCTCGACCACGTCCTGGCTTACCGCTCCGACGTGGGCGAACAAGGTTTCCGGCACGGCCAATTGACGGGTCTTCTGCTGGTTGGAATAGGTCACGTAACCGGCTTCGAACCAGGCCGAGCTGCCCGGGATACGGGTAATGGCCTCGGCGATACCCCCACCCGTGCAGGACTCGGCGGTGGTCACCTGGGCATTGAAGCGCCGCAGGTGTTCGCCCAGGCGGGCGGAAAGCGCAGTGATCGGGTCCATGGCAAACTCCTTGAAAGACTGCCGCCTACCCTACACCAGCTGCCTCAACGCTGCAGCGCCCGCACATAGGCCTGACAAGCGCGCAGGGCGATCAATCCCTGGTCGCCGCGCTCGGTGATGGCGATAATTCGTCGAGCATGCGCGGGGTCAAGTCGGGCGCGTACGGGGCCATGATCCAGGCTGCCGGCACTGGCGGCGGCAGGCAGGCTGGCACAGCCGGTGGCGTCACGCTCGACCAGGACTGACAGGCGCAGATCAGCAGTAGCCAGACGGTCACGCAGGCGAGCCTGATTGTGTTGTGCATCGACAAACTCCTGATAGTGCTGTTGCTCGTTGGCGTGCAGTTGTTGCGTCAGTTCCTCGCGTTGCCGACGTTCAGTGAGCAATTGCGTGGCTGTAGACTCAGCTAGGGCCTGACGTTCTCGCGCATGCTGCTCGGCTTGCTGCGCCAGCTGGCGTCCCAGGCGCCAGCCCTGCACCTGCCAGGTCAGCGCACAGGCCAGCAGCATCAGCGCCAGCAAAACGCCGAGCTGCACACGGCTCAACACAACACCTCGCGGGCCCGTGCCCAGAGTTGCAAACGGTCTTCCAGGCCGTTAAGGCCACCATTGATATGGCGGGTGATGCGATTGAACTCGCCACGGTCAGCCAACTGATTCAGCCCGCGTGAATGCCAGAACCAGGCAGCCGACTCCGACGCCCACTGAGGTTGCTCAAGCAACTGCGGTTGCTTGAGCAGACGTTTATCGCCAAACAGCGCCATGCTGCAAGCCTGATAGTTGTTGCGCCCGGTGACCTGGATCAAACCGCGACCGCAATACAGTTGGCCATCGCCATCGGCCTCAGGGGTATTGCCCAAACGCAGGGCCAGGTTGCCCGTGTCGTAACGTGACAGATAGCGGTCATTGCCCAGTTCTTTGACATAACGCAGCTGGCCAGACTCATGGCCGACCTGGGCGAGAAAAGCGGCTAAGCGCCGTGGGTTGTCGATCTCCCAACGGGCCATGGCCAGGTTCAATGCCGGTAAGAAAACGCCCGCTTTCAGGCGGGCGTTGGGAAATATCGCAGCGAGTTGCTCCAGGGTCATCTGGGGTTCTCCTCCTTGACGTTCAAAAGGGTTCGAGCGTGCTGGTCTGCAACGCTTGCTTGCGCCTGACAGGCTTGCCTTTGCTGTTGGCCTTGCCTTGCTTGCCACCATTGCACTCAATCGAGGTGGTCCAACCGCTGGCACTGAACTGTTGCTCGACCGACTCAATCAGGTATTCGCCATCCAAGCCTTGCTTGAAACCCTGGGCGTTGATCAGCCGTTCGGCGAACAGGTCCGTGCGTCCGGGCATGTCCAGACGCACGCTGGCCGTACTGCGGTTGAAAGCCGCCAGACGTGCCTTGGCGGCCTGCTCGGCAGCGGCCTTGTTGGGATAAATGTGGCGGTCACTGTGCACCGGCTGTAGCCCTTGCGGCGCAGTATCGTTACCCAGCTCGACGACTTTCAGTGCGCCGCTCTTAGGGTCTTGATGGCGCGTTTGTACGGCCTTGTGCGCACCCTTGTCAGCCAGACGGATCTGCCAGCGGCTCACGTCGCCGCGGCTGATCGTGATCATTCCCAGTGCCTTGCCGCTGGCGCTTTGCCCAGCTTGGCGCGGCAACACCAGCAAGGTGCCGTCGCCCACCTTGGCCGTGCAGTCGTACTGCCGCGCCAGGCGGGTGATGAAGTTGAAGTCCGACTCATTGAGCTGGTCGACCCGGGGCACCTTGAGGGTGATCGGGCAGGCTGGTTGCCAGCCATTGCGCACGGCGATGTCAGCCACGATCTGTTGCAGCGCGACGTTCTCCCAACTACCACTGCGGGTACTTTTACCGGGGCCGCGCATGTCGCTGGCCTTGCCACGGATGACGATGCTGTCGGGCGGTCCAGACAACTCCACCTCGTCCACGGTGTACAGCCCCAGACGAGTCAAGGTCTGACCGGCGTACCCCAGGTGGACTTCAATCGTGGCACCGCGTGCCGGCAGCATCACGGCGCCATCACGATCATCGATGCGCAACTCAAACTCGTCGGACTCCATGCCCGGTTTGTCCGAGGTGCGCAGCGACAGCAAGCGGTCGTTGATCAACGCGGTTATGTCCTTGCCGTCAGCGACAAGACGAAACACAGGTTGCATGGCTCATGCTCCAGAAAAGGCAGACCCCGCACACGGCGGGGTCTGGTTGATACAGGTAATGGCGAGCGTCAATCCCACAACTGCACCATGGCTTCGGCCGCTGCCGGCAGATCTGGCAACAGAATCTGCACACCGGCGCGAAACGGCTGCACGTGCTCAGCCAGGCCCTGATTGGCGGCCAGCACCGCCTCGACACTGCCGTTCAGGTGCCCGTAGTAGTGCTGACACAAGGTGTCGAGCACGTCGCCATCAGCGGTTCTGCAGGTCATCGCCATAGCTCACAAACTCCAGTGAGAAACCTTGTTTACGGGGGATGCCACCGGCCAGCAGATTGCTCTGGTCTTCATCGACGCTGGTCAAACACCAGCGCCCCAGCACGTCACCGTAGCCGGTGGTCAATGTCAGCGGTTGAAGTTGTCGGCCGATACTACGCAAGGCCTGCAACTGCCCAAGCCCGCCCTTGAAACTCGGGAAGATCGCCCCCTTGATAGTGATCTTCTCATCGCCCAGGCCCACCGCCTGCTGTGCGCTACTGCGGGTCAGACGCTCCTGTCCCGCCCAACGGAAACTGGTTTGTCTGCGCAGTTCATCAAAGGCAGCCGTGTCGAGGTTGAAGTAATACGCGGGCGCCTCAGCCTTGAGCGGCTGGAGGATCAGCAGGTGCGCAAAGGGTTTGACCGCTTCGGCCGCCGGCGTTGCTTCGGGGGCGAAGCTGCTGGTCGGCAGAATATTGGCCAGGCTGGGGCTGATCCTGCCCGCCACCCGGTTGATCGCAGCGCTAACCCTGCCCACCTGAGTTTTCACCGTGGCGACACCATCGCGCACCTGCGCAACCACCGCTACGGCCTGATCGTATTTGGCCAAGACCTTGTCGACATGGGCTTGCGCCGTGTTGATGGCGCGCAGGCTACGTTGTAATTTCGCCCCGATCGCCGAACCGACAAAGGGCAAGCTCTCAAGCTCGGCGGCAGCACCGCGAAACTCGCCGATCGCGTCATTGACCGGCGCCAGCATCTCATCGGCACTGCGCCGCCCGGCTTCGCCTGCGGCCACCAGGGCGCCAAGCCCCGATTGCAGTTGATCCATGTAAGTCATGGCACCTCCTTAGACAACATGGGGAGCGTCGTACAGCTGACGGCTGGTAGCCTGACTGACAAGCCCATCGAACTCGCGGCGGACAATCGCACCCACTTCCTGCGCAAGCTGCAGAGGGTCGCTCAGCCCCCCCTGTACGGTGAATGGCATGTTCGGTGCGAAGGTGAATTGCTGGTTGATCTGGGGCGACGGTCCTCGATCCGGCGCATTCGCTGCGGCAAGGCTGGCCATGCCTGGCGGCGTTGCAGGCTGGACAGCCAAGGAGCGCACAACATCCCCTGGCCCCGAGGCCCCCAGTTGCAGATTTTCAGTGGGCTGGGCTGAGGTTTTGCCTGGATCGTCCGAACCAAACAGGCGTTTGCCCAGCCAACCGCCCAGGTCTTCACCGCCCATGCCGCCGACCATCGCGCCGATCACACCGCCAACGGCTGTACCCAATACCGGTACCACCGAACCCAATGCCGCACCTGCGGCCGCACCGGCCAAGGCACCGCCAAAGCCGCCAGCGGCAGCACCGTAACCTTCGGCCTTTGCTTCGACGGTGCGCGCGTTTCGGTAAGTGTCGACAACCCCGAGACCGGCGCCGATCAGGTTCCCGCCTGGCACTCGCTTGAGCAGCCCACCGAACTTGCTTGCACCACTGGCCAGACGCGCAACACCTCCGCCACCCCCCGGTGTTGACGCGGGAGCAGGTGCGGTCCGAACGGATGAAGCGTTGCGTCGTGCATTACGCGTATTGCCCTGACGACGCCGTGAGGTACGTCGTCCTCCGGGGCTACCTGGCCCAGCGCCGCCACCGGTAAAGTCACCGGCATTGACCACGAACACCTGCAACGGCTCGGTTCCCATACCCGCACCTTGCGGACTGTCCTCACCACCAAAACCCAGCACCTTGAGACCGATATTCATCAACCTCGACACCTTGCCTGGCTTGGCACCGGGCTGGTCTTTCGCTGTGGCCTCCTTGAACAAACCGCGACCGACGTTCAGCCCCCCCCTGCCCATCTGCACCACACCGGCAACCGCCGTCACTGCAGAAATAGCTGCGCCGACTGCGGCAATGCCGAGCACCAGTGGCTGGGCTTTGTCAGTCAATGTGGTGAAGGCTTGGGCGACGAAGGTGATGACCTTGGCCGTGTTGTCGGTCAGCGGCCGGACAGCGTCCCCCATACTGCGCATCGATTCGTCGATCGCCTGGTAGGCCTCGTTCCAGATTTGCACCGATGTTTCTCGGCGCGCTAGCAGGTCGTTGTCGAGCCCCCCCTTGGCCTTTGGCGCAATGTCCCGATATTGCGTGTACAGCGCTTGGTTCGGGGCAAAGGCCATCAAGGCGGCGCTGATCTGCTCCGGCACGTCGAACTGCGCCTGGGCCTTCTGCGGATCAGCTTCCTTACTGATCTGCGCGCTGGCGAGACTCGATAACCAGCTACCCAGATTACTCGCCGCTTGATCGGAGCTGCCTGTGGCGCGGCGTTGCACCTGCAACATCGCCCCCACCTGACTGACGGCACTCAGGCCAGTGCTACCCAGGCCACCCATTTTTTCCAGTAACGGTGCCAACGACGTTGCCAGATCGGGCGCTGCAAAGCCTCCAGCCTTGGTCTGCGCTGCGATCATCTCCAAAGCGCTTTCCATGACTTTGGGATCGGTGATCTTGGCGTTCGCCTGCAATGCATTGATGATGCTCGCGGTGTCGGCGCCACTAGCCCCCTGACCGACAGCAAATTTCGCTGCCAGCGGAGCGTAGGCCAGCGCCGTGTCTGCTTTCATGCCGCCATCAACCAGGTTTCGGACCATGTTGGCCACGTCGTTACGTGCCATCCCGGTCGTTTGCGAAGTGCTGATGAAGCTGCGAGCCATCTGCTTTTCCTGTGGCTCGCCAGCCACCCCGGCCTTGATCGCAATATCGCGGACGATGCTCTGAAAGTCCGCACTGATCATTGCCGGTATCGCGATGGCCTTAAAACCGGTGACCGCACGGCCAAGACCAGCCTTGCCGTCGGCAAACTGCTGCCGGCCTTTGGCTTGCAGTTCGCTGCCTTCGAGCGCACGACCCAGCGCCTGGTACTGTTCGCGCAACTTGCGGACATCGACGCCTTGACTACGCAGGCTATTACGCGCCTTGTCCAGCGAACTTTGCAGGGCTGAAGCAGCGCTTGAACCACTTCTCTGCGCAGCCCTGACGGCCTCGTCCAGGCGTATGACATCACCGATGGCATTCTTCAGTGCCTGGGGTTGATTTCCCTCCTGTTGCACTTGTTTGATTCGGTCTTCGAGCGTATTGAATACGGCACCTACCGTCGGTTTGACGGCGGCACCGATCACCCGCTCAACAGCCAGTTTGCTCGCCATCTGCCCCCCCTTTTGCATGGGCTCTCGGCTCAGTCCGTGAGCCACCAGACCATGTCGCTGTACGACATGGTCATGATCTCGGCGGCGGCAAAGTTCAGCTCTTTGGCGAGCCGTCTTGCCGCCGCTTTCTGCAGCCGGGGATCAAAGTTCGTCGTCTTGCACCAGACGAAAATAGCCCGCCTGCAAGCGGCCATAGTCCTTCAGCGACAGGCCTTCCAAGTCCTTGACTCCGACTTCGGCCAGGGAAGCGAAGAGGTTGAGCTCGCGCTGTTCGTCATCACCACTGGCCGCTGACTGCGCGGTGCGAATGTCGCGCACAGTGGGTGCGCGCATCGACAGATTGTCGACCTGCAGGCCGTTGGCCTCGCTGGGCTTGCTCAGATGGACGACCACGCGCTCGGCGCTGACAGTCAACCAGCTTGGCGTTTTCGCAGTTTGTGTCATGACTGCTCCTTACAGGCCCAGGGCCGAACGTTGGGCGGCGAGCTGGTCGACGCCGTTGATGACCCGCTTCATACCCAGCGGATCGATTTCGTAGACCACGCGGCCGTCGACTTCGAGCTTGTAGTAGGTCACCGCGACGTTGTGCTTGATCTCGGCCTTGTCGCCGGGTTTCCAGTCGCCCATGTCGACTTCCTTCAGGGCGCCACGCAGCGTAACGATGACTGGGGTGATTTGGCCCTTGAGGCCTTTGAAAGCGCCGCGGAAGGTGCCGTTGAAAGCTGAACCGTCGGCCAGGCCGAAGAACTTCAGCGACTCGCGACGCACACCGGTGGTCACGAAGCCGGCTTCCTGCTTCTCCATGCCCTGATCGATCTCGATCGGCATGTCCATGCCGCCGGCACGGTGCTCCTCCATCTTCAGGGTGAGTTTCGGCAGGGTCAGGCTGGGGACGTCACCTTGAAAGCTGACGCCATCGACGAACAGGTTCAGGTTGGCCAGGGTTTCGGGAATCATTGCCATGGTTATTGCTCCTTAAGCGGCTTGGTCGAGGACTTCGGTCAACCACTGGTTGGTGACCTCGACACGGAAATTCGGGTTCTCGGCAGGCGGCACGTCGGTGAAACGGATGTTCCAGTAGACCTTGCCCTGCTCCAGCTGGCTGGCGGTGTTCAACTCAGGGTCGGCGAACACCTCGAAATTGATGATTGCGCCCTGGGCCTTGAGATCACGCATGAACGCCTGCAGGCCTTCGGTGACATCACTGACGTAGGTGGCGGTGATCGAACGGTCGACCGCCCACTTGTGGCCGTAGAGGATCGCGTCCATGACGATATCCATGGTCCGCACGCGGGTGACGAAAGCCCATTTCGGATCGCTGCTCAGGGTGCGGTTGCCCCACAGGCGGTAGCCGTCGTCGCGAATGATCGTGGTGATGTTGGCGTTGTTGAGCAGATTGGCCCGGCAGGTTTCGTCGCCGTCCAGGTACTCGATGGCACGGCCGGTACCGGTAATACCGACAAACTCCTTGTTCGACGGCGAGGCCCAGAAGCCGTACTCGCTGTCGGTGTAGGCGAACAGACCAGCGACCCAGGCCGAGGCCGGTGCATCAATCGTGGCACTGGCCTCGGTGTCCCAATACTTGACCCCCGGATCGACCATAAACGCACGCTTGGCACCAAAGTTCTCGGCGTAGGCGATAGCGGCTTCGTCGGTGCTATTGGGGCCGTCGATGATGGCCAGGCCGCGCAGCTTGTCGGCCAGAGCCACCAGGGCGGTGCCGACTGCCTGGATGGCGCTGTGCTTAGGCGTCACCAGCAACCGTGGCTGGGCGTTGAAACGGCTTTTACCGTCGAGCAGCGCCTGCAGGCCGGTGCGAGTGCCGTCGGCCAATACACCGCCGATGATCGCCGAAGTTTGCTCGGCGGCATCGTCAAGCTTGGCCACGCCGCAGGCGACAATCACCGCCTTGGCGCGCATGTAGATGGCCTTACAGGCCTTGGTGATCGCCGAGTCAGCGCCGAAGGCCGCCACCGCTTCGCGCTCGCTGGTGATCAACACCAGGTCGTTGGCCTTGGCGCTGGCGCCTGGGCCGGGGGCGAAGGTGTCGACCAGACCGATGATCGAGGACGACGGCAGTGCGATGGTGCGTGCGCCGGTGTCGACGTTGGTGACAGTAACGCCGTGGAAGAATCCACTCATAGATAAATCTCCAGAAATGCGAAAGCCCCGCGGTGCGGGGCCTTTGATGGGTTTGTTACGGGTAAGAAAAAGCCCCGGCGGTGCGGGGCTTTATTGGGTAAACAAGTCAATCCAGTCGGGGGCCGATGGCCGCTGCTGCGAATCAGGGAATGCCTCCGCTTGTGGCCAGTCGCGCAGCGCCTGCAGGTAAGCTAGGAACTCGACAAACTGCTCGTTGCTGAGCGTGGTGGGCCGACCTAAGTCCTGTTCGTCGCGGTGCCGTTCGCGCAGCCACTGGCGAGCCGACAACTCGCCGTCGCGCCACTGGCGCTCAGCGTTGCTGCGCTCTTCCAACGCTTCAACTTTCGCGGCGTAGGTGCCATTTTCAAACAACCATCCGGGCAGAACTTGTGCCGGGCAAGGCCGCCATTTCAGGTCGGGGTGAAAGCGCCCCTCGGGATCAACATTCGTCACTTCCATGACGATGCCGTCTTCTACTCGTGCCCACATTGTTATCACCACTGAATAAGTACAGTCCCAGTGCCACCGGCACCGCCGTTATAGCCATAAGTAGCGCCAGACCCACCGCCACCAGTGCCACCCGCAGAGCCCGGCTGGTTGGCTTGTGGAGAGCGCGCACCAGCCCCGCCACCGGAGCCACCCCAGTGCCCATAGCTGACGTGACCGACACCGGTACCCGTATTGAGGTCCCCACCAGAACCAACGCCTCCAGGTCCCGGTCCATTAGCGACGGAGTTGCCTACACCCATGCCGCCAGTCCCGCCAGTCGCAGAGAGAAACGCTCCGAACGATGAGGTACCACCGGTTTCACCCGAACCGCCAGCCACCGTAGCACCGGCACCGCCTTCGCCGACGGTAACCGCCACAGAAGTCATGCCGGTAAGGTCAACCAACTTCTGCGCCAGGCCGCCGCCGCCGCCCCCACCGGACCCTATATTGGCTGTACCGGAACGCCCGCCACCGCCACCGCCACCGATCACAGTCACCCAGGCTTTTTTCACGCCTACAGGAACATGCCATGTGAAAACACCAGCTGTTCTGTAACTCTGCGTTCCTGCGAAAGGGGCATGATCGCGTGTCGTTATCTCAGTCCAAGTTGGCTGGACACCTGCAGTAACTTTGACGCCGACATAAATTCGCGCTTCCGTGTAGGCGTTGATGATTGCCAAGAATGTCTTGTAGCCAGAATTGGTGAACCCACCACCAACAAAAACAGACATGGACGTATTGCCGCTATTCGGCGGTCCGCCGATAGAAGCCTGTGCATTACCCGACGAAAAGGCCCGATACAGTCCTGGCCGAATATCATCTGAGAAGTTGGTGATCAGCGGTTGATCTACCGCCGCTGCCCCAACTCCCCAAGAGCCGGTGGTCAGCATCGCGCCCGCTGTCACGTCCAAAGGATCAGTTTGCTTTGGTGCGTTCTGACTGGTCCATATTTCCGCCCATTTGGTCCAGACACCATTGGCATTCCGTGTACGCACACAAGTAACCGGAGCAATGGCATTGACCAGCGAATCCCATATTTGGGTTGCCATGTTGCTGCTGCCACGCTCCATATGAAACACGGTGCCATTGGGAATCTGACCTACTCCCTGCGCGGGAGGGTAATCTGGCTTGGTTCCCGTGGTCGAAGCACCCACCATGAAAACGCCGGTTTCTACTAGCTCATCAATGCTGCCGGTGTAGTTAAACGCCGATGCACCCAACCCAAACCGCGCCAAGATTGCCCGAACCGTGGCTGCGTTGGCTATTTTCGTACTGATATCAGTTCCCGTAAGCGTTGGCACCGTTGGCGCCCCCGTCAATGCTGGGCTTGCCAAGGGGGCCTTGAGCGCCAGCGCATTGGTCATCGTAGTGGCGAAGTTCGGGTCATCGCCCAGCGCAGCAGCCAGTTCGTTGAGCGTGTCCAGGGCGCCGGGTGATGAAGCCACCAGGGTGGCGATAGCGGCCTGCACAAATGCCGTGTTCGCTAGCTGGGCAGTATTGGTACCGACAGCCGCCGTTGGTGCCGTAGGGCTCCCGGTCAGCGTGGGGCTGGCCAAGTTCGCCTTGAGGGCAAGCGCCTGATCAATCTGAGTCTTGGTGTACACATCGGTCAGGCCATAGCCAGCCACCGTGGTCGGGTTCGTCGCGGCAACCACGCGGCCATAGGTATCGACCGTCACGCTGCGGAAGGTACCTGCAGTCACGCTGGTACGACCGAACGCCATTTCAAAGGCCAGCGCCGATACCCCCAAGGTAATCGGTGCATCGGTCACCAACTGCCAGGCACTGTCACCATTGACCGTACCGCGCTCGACTTGCACCAGTAGGCCGGGCGTTACCTTGGCGCTGCTATCCGCGTCATTGCAACGCGCCCAGGGCCCGCCAGCCACGACCAGGTAAAAGCCGTTATCCTTGGCGGCAGCCTGATTCTTCACCAGCACCCGCGCCCCGGCTACCAGGGCCACACCATCAACCGTCTGCAGGCCGCTCAGTGCGATGTTGCCGGTGGTGGCAGCAAGCACCGAGTGCTTGAAGTCTTGCCGCGCCAGTTCCTCAGTTACCCACTCACGGGTGGCCAGTACGACGCTGGGGTCAATCTTGAGCTGCACATTGCTGGAACTGCTCACCACCAAGTTCATGCGCACCACCTGGGTACGACCTGAGCCCTGATTGAGCAACGGCTTGTAAGTCGGCGCACAGTTGGCCACCGCCACCAAATCGCCGTCGGCATCGTATAGGCCTACCTCACGAATCCAGCGCCCGCCAATCTCGGCCGGAATCACCTGCTCGGCGACGATGACTGAATTGTCCTTATCGTCGACCTTCAATTGATTCAACGGTGCGCGCCGCCATTCGTTGAGCAGGTTGGTCCAGCTCGCGTCAGGCTGAGGCAGCGACGGATTGTCCAAGCCGCCCGGGTTGCCATCACCGACGGCCATTTGTGTAATTTTCCAAGGGATACCCAACGCATCGGCGTTGGCCTGTTTCGCGGCGCCCACATTGGTGAGGATCGCGTAGAACTGAGATGTCTGGTCGACCATTAGTAGATGTCCATATAGTCAATGCTGTGCTCTCGTCCACCACGCCCAATGCGTCCGGTCGCCACGATGTCCATGGCGGCTGGCGGGTAGATGTCGAGGGTGTCGCCGTCTTCGATTGAGCTGGCGATGTAAATGGCACCGGCGGTTTCCAGGCTGATGGTCAGCCCGGTCATGTGGCGGCTGACGGGCCTGGCGTCGTCGATCAGCCACGTCAGCTCTTGGTAGGTTTCTTCACTGATCCCTGCGTCGGATACCCCTACCTTGAGGGCGAAGGTGCCCGGCACGCCCTGGGGCACGCTGTCGAACCATTCGATGACCTCAATGAGATAGCCGAACGGTTCCACCACCCGACGCAATGCACCGATGGTGCCCTTGTGCGCATGCACGTAGAACGCCGAGCGGATCATCGAGCGTTTGATAGTGTCCGGCCAGGTTTCGTCCCAGCGGTCCACCGACCAGGCCCAGGCCAGTTGATGCAGCAGGTGGGGCGGACAGGTGTCAGGGTTGTACAGCGCACGCAGGGGAATGTCGGTAGTTTCAACACCGGCGGCCTCGATGGCCTGTTCCAGGAGGGTGCTGTTGAGCGGGAGCAGGCTGGTCATGTCAGCTCCCCCGCATCACGCTGATGCCTTCGCACCAGGCAGCTTGCGCCTGGGTAGGGCTGATATCGGTCCAGTTGTTCAGATCGACCCGGCTGACGCCGTTGATGTGCAACTGGGCGTCCACTCCCGAGCGGGCCACTTCAACGCCCAGGCGCCGACGCGGGTTGATCCAGGCCTGCAAGCGACGCTTGCACTCGGCCAAGGTTGCCTCGATTTCCGGGCCACTGCCGCTCATGTGCACCACGGCGTCGATGCGGTAGCGCAGGATCTCGGCGCTTTGCACCGTGAGCCGATCACCAACGGGACGCACATCGTCATCGTTAAGTTTGAGACGTACCGTCTCCAATAGCGCTGCCCCGGCGCTGCCATTACCTTCCAGCGCCAGCACCGTAACCACCACCTGCGCAGGCGCAGGGCTTTGCGCGGTGGCGTCAGCCACCTGCCCGGAAGCATTGCGCGCATGCAGGATGTAACTGTTGCGTGGCCCGGCCGTGGTCAGGCCTTCGTAGACCAGCTGGATCCGCTCTCGCAGGGCATCGTCTTCTTCGAGTACCTTGGGCGTCGGCGGCACACTGTTCAAGTTCTCAGCCTGCACCACCAAGCGTTGAAGTCGAACGTTGGCGGCGAGTTGATCAAGGTCCGTGCCTTGGGCGTAGGCCAACAGCAGCGCCTTGGCAGCATCGTTGACCCGCGCCCGGTTGAGCAGCTTGCGATAGGCGCCGACCTCCAGCAGTTTGCTGACCGGGTCGCTCTCCAGCACCGCGTCCCAGTTGTCGCCCATATACGACCGGAAGGTCGCCAGGTCTGCCTCGAAGAGTGTCTCGAAGTCGAGGTCTTCCAACACCTGTGGCGCAGGCAGCGCCGAAAGATCCACACTACTCATGCCGTTACCTCCAGGCTCTGGCTGTTGCCCAGGTACTGTCCGCTCAGTTGCAAGGTGATTTGCCCCGCCACCACCGCCACCACCCGCACGCGCTCAAGTTTCAGGCGCGGTTCCCAACGCCCCAGCGAGCGTGCCACCTCGGCTTGCACCGCGCTTTTCCAACCTTCGTTGACCGGCAGGTCGACAAAGCGGCGCAGCTTGCTGCCGTAGTCCGGGCGCATACGCCGGCTGCCAAGCGGGGTGGTGAGGATGTCTTCAATGGACTGGCGCACATGGGCGAGGCCAGATAGCGGCTGGCCGCTCCGGCGATCCATTCCGATCATCGCGCTACTCCTGCGGTTTGAGCTGCGGATGCTCCTGCAGGTAAGCCAGGGCGATGGCATCGTCGGCCTGGGCAGTGACCTGCCCGCGGCTGACGAGCAACGCGCGGGCATCCGGCAGGATCAACACGCGGGAGGTATAGAGGGTGTCGCGAAACACCACGGCAGTGGATGCTTGGGTGTTGCTCTTTTTAGCAGTAGCCATGTTTGCTCCAGGCGAAAAAAAGCCCGCGGCGCGGGCTGGTTTCAATGGTTGTGGTTGGCGGTGTTGCCACCGGTATCGATGATCTTGCCGCCACCGAGAATGTCGCCGCTGACCTGCAACGGGCCGTTGATCTGCACTGCACCCGTCAAGGTAATGTTGGCGGCTTTGAGATCGATGGCCTGATCACTGACCAACAGCGAACTACCACCGACCTTGACGCTGACGGTGCCAGTGGGCAATTCGATGCTGTAGCTGCGAGCCTGCCAGTCGTAAGTCAGTGAGCCACCGTCGTCGAAGCGCCAGACCTCGACATGCTCGCGGTTGTCTGGCGGTGCGCCGGCATTGCCATACAGGCCCGGCACAAAAGTGCCTTGCGCAGGCTCGCCGCTCGGGCTGATCAGTACACCCTGCTCGTCCACACTGGGTACACGCCAGTGCCGGGCCTTGCCTGCGGCCTGGCTGTGCCAGCGCAGCCAGGCGCTGGTCCAGCCGGCACCGTCGGAAACCCGCACGCGGGCGGCGGCAAGATCAACGGCGACTACCCGGCAAGGAATGACCAGGCCGGCGAGCATGCGGTCATGCATGGCGCTGGCGTAACTCATGGGAGTTCCTCCGGCGTCTGATAGCCGCCTTCATGACCAGGACCGGTGTCGGGGCTGAAGGCAAAGGCAATCGGACCGGGCTCATCCGGCCATGGCCATTGTGGGTCGCCCAAGTGCAGGGTTTGCTCCCATTGCACTACCCAGCTGACGGGGTGGAGGGCACCAGGTGCGGCTTGAAGCGGTAGCGCCTGAACATGTTTCGCCTCTTCGACGAAGTCCAGGTCCCAGAACTGTTTGCGCAGCAGCACCGTCAACTGAGTCGCCAATGTCGCTGCCTGCAACGATGCCTGGGCAAGGCTGGCATCGACCAGGATGCGCGCTTCGATGATTGCCACAATGCACGAGCGACCATCACCTGGGTCAACTCCAGGCTTAAGACCGGCAATGGAATGGAACAGCGCAGGCAATGCCGTATCCTGAGCCGCCATTGCATAGGCATCCACGATTTGCAATTGAGGCATGGTGGATTTGATCGTCGCGGTGATGGCCTCGTGCAAGGTCTGCAATTCGTTCACGTTCACTCCTCCCGATTTCCCACATGCGCATCAACGGCCTTCCCCGCCTGCGGTTGCTCCAGCCCCAATCGTTTCGCCGCCCAGCGCTCATAAAGGCCGATGGCAACATCCGCGCCAGCCATCGCGGTAAGGCAGCCGAAAGCGCTGGCGGTCCAGATTGACAAGCCGCTGGCATACAGCAGCATCACGGTCGAGACACCACATACCATGCAAGCGCCCGAGCGCAGTACCAGCCGTCGAACCAGCGCCCACCCGTAAGTGCCTGCCTTGTCCGCCCGCCACATCTCGCCAGACACACCGCCTAGCAATGCCAGGACGATCACCAACCAGATCGGTATTTCCAGCAACGTCTGTTGTTCATGTGTCACTGTCCTGTCTCCTTGTTTGTTAGCTCCTTAGCCTTAAGGCCACGGAGCGTTGTTCTACTGTTCAAGCGCCGATCACTCGGCATTCCAAAAAGCCCGGCCTCCCCAGGCTTTTCAGTAATGCGTTGTCGAACCGCCCGCCACGACTGGTGCGCTGGGCGACTCCGCGTCTAATTGTTCCTCCGACCGCGGCCACCTGCCCGCCGGATAACTGCTTGTGGTGCTTTACGCTGCACACCCGGGCCAGTTGCCAACCCTCTGAACAGTTCAGGCCTGTTCATCGCTGCCTTTGTCGCTGCCGGTGTCGACCGGCTTGAGACAAATATTATGCATTGATGCATATGCAGTCAATGCATTTATGGAAATATTTATGCATGAGAATTTGCACCTGTGCATGTAGGCCTTGTCTGGTATGGGTTAGTAAGGTTTTGCGGAGACGAAAAAAAACCCGCCGAAGCGGGTTTTCTTGCAGAGCAGGTGGATCAGCGTGCGTACATGCCCCACCAGAATACATGGCCAAGGATGCTGATCTGCTCTTCCTGCATCTGCTGGAAGCTGTAGTCTTCATCCGGGTGCTCGTCACGGTTGAAGCTGCGCAGGCGAATGCCGGTAGGCAAGCGATAGAGTTGTTTCACCCGCAGTTGGCCATTGTGGTTGATCGCGTAGAGGTCGCCATCGACGATATCGCCAATGCCACTTTTACCGGCATTGACGCCCACCGTGGCACCATCGCGCAGCACCGGCAACATACTGTTGCCACGCACCGTGACACACTTGGCCTGGTCGAACTGCACGCCATTGTGGCGCAGGCTGCGCTTGCCGAAGCGCAGGCTGGCTTTCTCGCTTTCTTCGATGACAAATCGTCCTGATCCTGCTGCCAACTCGACCTCGCGAAGAAACGGAATGGACACCTCGTCGTCCTCGACGGGTGTGTCGTCATCCCACAGGCTGATATCACGCAACTCGGCATGACTGCGCGCGGGTGCCGCTTCACGGCTTTCGCCAAGTTCAACGCGACCACGCAGTTGATCGGTGCTCACGCCGAAATACTCGGCGATCTTCGACACATGCTTATCGGAAGGATCGACGATCTTCTCGCTGAGAATGCGCGACAGGGTTGATTGCGGCACGCCGGTACGCCGGTGCAGCTCCGTGGGGGAGATACCGTGGCGGTCGAGCAATGCTCTTAAGACGGATGCTACGTTGCGTTTTTGCATAACGTGCATAATGCAACCGGTTTGGCCCAATTGCAATTGCCGATATGCACGAAAATGCAGGGACAAATGCACGCAGCAGCGCGCTTGGCCTCGGCATCGCAGGCAAAATCCCTGTACCATTGCCCGCTTGCCTTTGGTCTAAACGACACTGCGAGCCAAGTTTCTGTAATGAGCGATCTTTCCGCACACACCCCGATGATGCAACAGTACTGGCGGCTGAAAAACCAGCACCCAGATCAACTGATGTTCTACCGCATGGGCGACTTCTACGAGATCTTCTATGAAGACGCGAAGAAGGCCGCAAAACTCCTGGACATCACCCTGACGGCCCGTGGGCAGTCGGCTGGCCAGTCGATTCCCATGTGCGGCATCCCCTTCCATGCGGCCGAAGGTTACCTGGCCAAGCTGGTGAAGCTGGGTGAGTCGGTGGTGATCTGCGAACAGATCGGCGACCCGGCCACCAGCAAGGGCCCGGTGGAGCGCCAGGTGGTGCGGATCATCACCCCCGGCACAGTCAGTGACGAAGCGCTGCTCGATGAGCGCCGCGACAACCTGATCGCCGCGGTGCTGGGTGACGAACGCCTGTTCGGCCTGGCCGTGCTGGATATCACCAGCGGCAACTTCACCGTGCTGGAGATCAAAGGCTGGGAAAACCTGCTGGCCGAACTTGAGCGCATCAACCCGGTGGAGCTGTTGATCCCGGACGACTGGCCACAAGGCCTGCCGGCCGAGAAGCGCCGTGGTGCCCGTCGCCGTGCGCCGTGGGATTTCGATCGTGACTCGGCGCGCAAGAGCCTTTGCCAGCAGTTTGCAACCCAGGACCTCAAAGGCTTTGGCTGCGAAAAGCTGACCTTGGCCATTGGCGCCGCCGGTTGTCTGCTCGGTTACGCCAAGGAAACCCAGCGCACGGCTCTGCCGCATTTGCGCAGCCTCAAGCATGAACGCCTGGACGATACCGTGGTGCTCGACGGCGCCAGCCGTCGCAACCTCGAACTGGACGTGAACCTCGCTGGTGGTCGCGACAACACCCTGCAATCGGTTATCGATCGCTGCCAGACCGCCATGGGCAGCCGCTTGCTGACCCGCTGGCTGAACCGTCCGCTGCGCGATCTGAAAGTCTTGCAAGCACGCCAAGGCTCAATTCGCTGCCTGCTCGACAGTTACCGCTTTGAAAAGCTGCAGCCGCAGCTCAAGGAAATTGGTGACATCGAGCGGATCCTCGCCCGGATCGGTTTGCGTAACGCCCGCCCTCGTGACCTGGCCCGCCTGCGCGATGCCCTCGGTGCCTTGCCCGAGCTGCAGAACGCCATGGCCGAGCTGGAAGCGCCACACCTGGCGCTGCTGGCGGCCATCGCCGGCACCTACCCGGAACTGGCTGACCTGCTGCAAAAAGCCATCGTTGATAACCCGCCTGCGGTGATCCGCGATGGCGGTGTGCTCAAGACCGGCTACGACAGTGAACTGGATGAACTGCTGGCGATGAGCGAGAACGCCGGCCAGTTCCTGATCGACCTCGAAGCACGGGAAAAAGCCCGCACTGGCCTGGCCAACCTCAAGGTTGGCTACAACCGTGTGCACGGCTACTTCATTGAGCTGCCGAGTAAACAGGCCGAGCAGGCGCCAGCGGACTATATTCGCCGCCAGACCCTCAAAGGTGCCGAGCGTTTTATCACCCCGGAGCTGAAGACCTTCGAAGACAAGGCGCTTTCGGCCAAGAGCCGCGCCCTCGCCCGCGAGAAGATGCTCTACGACGCGCTGCTGGAAACCCTGATCGGCCACTTGGCACCGTTGCAAGACACCGCCGCCGCTCTGGCCGAACTGGATGTGCTGAGCAACCTCGCCGAGCGCGCGCTGAATCTGGACCTGAACTGCCCGTCCTTTGTCGACGAGCCGTGCATGCGCATCAGCCAGGGTCGCCACCCGGTGGTCGAGCAAGTGTTGACCACACCGTTCGTGGCCAACGACCTGGCGCTGGACGACAACACCCGCATGCTGGTGATCACCGGCCCGAACATGGGCGGTAAATCCACTTACATGCGCCAGACTGCACTGATCGTGTTGATGGCGCATATCGGCAGCTTCGTACCGGCAGCTAGCTGCGAACTGTCACTGGTCGACCGGATTTTCACCCGTATCGGTTCCAGCGACGACCTGGCCGGCGGGCGCTCGACCTTCATGGTCGAGATGAGCGAAACCGCCAACATCTTGCACAACGCTACCGAGCGTAGCCTGGTGCTGATGGACGAAGTCGGCCGCGGCACCAGTACCTTCGACGGCCTGTCCCTGGCCTGGGCGGCAGCTGAGCGTCTGGCGCAACTGCGTGCCTACACCCTGTTCGCCACCCACTATTTCGAACTGACAGTGCTGCCGGAGAGCGAGCCGCTGGTGGCCAACGTCCACCTCAACGCCACCGAGCACAACGAGCGCATCGTGTTCCTCCACCATGTGCTGCCGGGGCCTGCCAGCCAGAGCTACGGCCTGGCCGTGGCACAGCTGGCCGGGGTACCGACGCCGGTGATCCAGCGCGCGCGTGAACACCTGGGCCGCCTGGAAACTGCCAGCCTGCCCCACGAAATGCCTGTGCAGCCCAAAGGTGCAGCCGATGTACCGCACCAAAGCGACCTGTTTGCCAGCCTGCCTCACCCGGCCATAGAGAAGCTCGGGAAGCTCGACCTGGACAATATGACGCCGCGTCAAGCTATCGAAATGCTCTATACACTAAAGACTCTGTTATAACGCGAGCCCACACAAGCTGATAGAATCCCGCGCGGTTTGGTGCTGCTGCAGATTACTAGCCTGGTCTGCAGCCGAACGACCAAACCGAGCGACCCTGTCTGGAAGGGTATCGCTGCCGTCGCCTGAGGAGAGAATTAGAAATGACCTTCGTCGTCACCGACAACTGCATCAAGTGCAAGTACACCGACTGCGTAGAAGTGTGTCCGGTGGACTGCTTTTACGAAGGCCCGAACTTCCTGGTCATTCACCCGGATGAGTGCATCGACTGTGCGCTGTGCGAGCCTGAATGCCCTGCCGTCGCCATTTTCTCGGAAGATGAAGTGCCAAGCGGCATGGAAAACTTCATCGAGCTCAATGCCGAGCTGGCGGAAATCTGGCCGAACATCACGGAAAAGAAAGACTCGCTGCCCGACGCCGCAGAGTGGGATGGCAAGCCAGGCAAGCTCGCCGATCTGGAGCGCTAAGCGCCAGGATCAAAAAAAGGCCCTTCAAGGGCCTTTTTTCATGTTTATTGCGGGCAAAAAAAGGGGCGGTTTGACCCGCCCACATTTTTTCCGTAGTCCCTGCGTTCCCTTTCATCATCCTGATGAATCGCATCCTGCGATGTCCCTGAACCCTCATCCTTGAAGGCCTGTGTCAGTCCGTAGACACAATTCAGATAGTAGCGCTCGCAGAATTTCCAGCAATAGGCCAAAGCTCTCAAAAAGCTGCAGAAACCATACTGAAACAAACAATAAATTCGTTATATATCAAATAGATAAACAAAGACGCACATTGAAAACGACAACAATTTACTAACGCCTACCGCAATGGCTTACACAACAAGTAAGCGAAGTCTTACACGGAAAAGAACTGAATCATCGCTCGCTGGGACAGCAGACTAAATCTGTATGTTTCCCCAGTAACGATAGGAAATATCCGCCTTAGTGCTCTGCGCCCTGCACAAACAAAAACGCCTCGATCATGTCGAGGCGTTCTTTGCTGCAAGCAATGCTTACTGGAACAGCGACTCACTGGACAAGCCATTCTTCTCGAGGATCTCACGCAGACGCTTGAGGCCTTCGACCTGGATCTGACGAACCCGCTCACGGGTCAGGCCAATTTCCAGTCCCACATCTTCCAAGGTGCTGCTTTCATGCCCACGCAGGCCGAACCGACGAATGACCACTTCACGTTGCTTGTCGGTCAGCTCACTCAACCATTGGTCAATGCTTTGCGACAAGTCATCATCCTGCAGCAGCTCACAAGGGTCGGTGGGACGATCATCGGTCAGGGTATCGAGCAGCGTTTTATCGGAGTCTGGGCCCAGGGACACATCCACCGACGACACCCGCTCGTTCAGCCCGAGCATGCGCTTGACTTCGCCCACCGGCTTTTCCAAAAGGCTGGCGATCTCTTCCGGGGACGGTTCGTGATCGAGCTTCTGGGTCAGTTCGCGCGCTGCACGCAGGTAAACGTTCAGCTCCTTGACCACGTGAATGGGCAAGCGAATGGTACGGGTCTGGTTCATGATCGCCCGTTCGATGGTTTGCCGAATCCACCAGGTGGCGTAGGTAGAGAAACGGAAACCGCGTTCAGGGTCGAACTTCTCGACCGCCCGAATCAACCCCAGGTTGCCCTCTTCAATCAGGTCCAACAACGACAGCCCGCGATTGACATAACGCCGGGCGATTTTCACCACCAGACGCAAGTTACTTTCGATCATGCGCTTGCGTCCCGCCGGATCGCCACTTTGCGACAGCCGCGCAAAATGAACCTCTTCCTCTGGCGAGAGCAAAGGCGAAAAGCCGATTTCATTGAGGTACAACTGGGTTGCATCAAGTGCCCGAGTATAATCGATATACTTGTGCTGCTTGAGCGTAGAGCCTTGTTTAGCCCTGGTCCGAACCGTAGATACAGCAGGTTCGTCTGACACCGCATCCGTTTCCAAAACGATGCCGGTCTCCATCAGGAGAACCTCATCGTCGATGTCAAACTCCGGCACTTCTTTACTGAGAGCCATTGTTATAGTCCTTTGCTGAGTTCGAACTCAGACTCAAGCCTCGCCAATATCCCTGGCAACGCTGGAGCCTGTCCCCTCTACGCGAGGAACAGGCCGGGTACTAGCAATCAACGACGTGGCAGGAATTGCAGCGGATCAACAGGCTTGCCCTGACGGCGAATCTCAAAATGCAGCTTCACCCGGTCTGTGCCCGTGGAACCCATTTCGGCAATTGTCTGCCCAACTTTGACCTGCTGTCCCTCCCGAACCAAAAGCCTGCGGTTGTGGCCGTAGGCGCTGACGTAGGTGTCGCTGTGCTTGATGATTACCAACTCGCCGTAGCCCCGCAAGCCACTCCCGGCGTAGACAACCGAACCATCAGACGCAGCAAAAACAGGCTGTCCCAAATCACCGGCGATATCAATGCCTTTATTCAAACTACCGTTTGAAGCAAATTTACCAATCAGCACACCACTGGCCGGCCAGCCCCAGCCGCCCACCGCACGCTCTGCAGAGGGAACCTGAACCGGCGCCGGGGCAGGCGTCGCAGTATTGGCCGCGGGTGTCGGCGCAGGGCTCGCAGGCTTGCTTGCCGGGGCAGGTGTTCCCGCCGGACGGCGAGTAACGGTGCTGCTGCCAGAAGACGACTGTGAACGGCTCACTACCGTCGTACCGCCCGCAGCTGGAGCAGTGGAGCGACCGTCGAAACGAATCGGCTGGCCGGCGCGAATGGTATAGGGCGGTCCGATGCCATTGCGCGCGGCCAGGGCCTTGTAGTCCCAACCATAACGAAAGGCAATGGAGTAGAGGGTGTCGCCAGGACGCACCACGTATTGGCCACTGGTGACCGCTGGGCGCTTGGCAACCGGTGCATTGCGGTCGACCACCCGGGCGCTGTTCGAGGATGTGCTGGAGCAACCCGACAGCAGCGAACCGACGGCAAGTGCAATCAGCAGAAGCTTGAAGCTCGTAAATCCGCTGCGCTGCTGAATGACTGTGTGACCCACCCGCCGCTCCTCTCATGGTGACTGCTGTGAAATGCAATATTGTTGCAATTATAACCGAGCGCATGCGCCTTGCGGACGCTGGGCGTTAGCAAAATGTGAACCCTGACAGAATAGGCGAGTACGCCAGATAGACAGGGCAATGCTAGAGGAATTCGCCTGCTGCGAAAAAAAGTCCGGGTCAGGCCAGCGGACCGGTCAACAACGGGACGAAACGCACAGCCCCCAGTACCCGGCGCGAAAAACCATGCTCTTCACGCACGATCAGCATCAGTTGCTGGGTTTCCCCGGTCGGCCCTACCGGAATGACCATCCGCCCGCCAGGGGCAAGTTGATCAAGCAAGGCCTGGGGGACTTCCGGAGCCACGGCGGTAACGATGATGCCATTGTACGGTGCGAGCGCCGGCCAACCCTCACAGCCGTCGCCCCAGCGAAACACCACGTTGCGCAGGTTGAGCTCGGTCAGACGTTCCTTGGCGCGATCCTGCAGCACCTTGATGCGCTCCACGGAAAACACCCGTTCAACCAACTGCGCCAGAATCGCCGTTTGATAGCCCGAGCCGGTACCGATCTCCAGTACCTTGTCCAGCGGGCCTGCCTCAAGCAGCAGTTCACTCATGTGCGCGACCATGAACGGCTGGGAAATCGTCTGGTTGTTACCGATAGGCAGGGCCGTGTCTTCATAGGCGCGGTGCGCCAATGCCTCGTCGACAAACAGGTGCCGTGGTGTACGCCGCAGCACGTCGAGCACGTTGGGGTTGGAGACGCCTTCCTCCATCAATCGCTGAATCAATCGCTCACGGGTTCGCTGCGAGGTAAAACCGATACCATGGCGCATCAGATCCTCCTGTTCACGCATCAGAGCAGCCCCTCCAGCCAACCATCCAGACGCTCGAAGGCGTCGTTGAACGTGCGGTCGAGTTGCAACGGGGTGATCGACACATAACCCTGCATCACCGCATGAAAATCCGTGCCTGGGCCACCATCCTCGGCATCCCCGGCGACGGCGATCCAGTAACCTTCCTTGCCCCGCGGGTTGACCACCTTGGTCGGTGCTGCCGCGCGTGCGCGATGCCCCAGGCGCGTCAACTGGATACCGCGAATATGCTCAAGCGGCAAATTGGGGACATTCACATTGAGCACCGTTCGCGGCGGTAATTCCAGCGTCTTGTGCGCCTCCACCAGCTTGCGGGCGAAATACGCGGCGGTCGGCAGGTTGTCAGGCAGGCGCGAAAGCAAGGAGAAGGCGAATGAAGTCCCGCCGAGAAAACGTCCTTCGAGGGCGGCGGCCACAGTACCGGAGTACAGCACGTCATCACCCAGGTTTGCTCCCAGGTTGATCCCCGATACCACCATGTCCGGCGTGTGCTCCAACAGGCCATTGAGGCCCAGGTGCACACAGTCGGTGGGTGTGCCGTTGAGACTGATATAGCCATTGGCCAGAGTCTGCGGGCACAGCGGTCGGTCGAGCGTCAGCGAACTGCTGGCGCCGCTTTTGTCTTGATCCGGGGCAATGACCACACATTCGGCATAGTCCGCCAGCGCAGCATGCAGCGCGGCGAGTCCGGGTGCGGTGACCCCGTCGTCGTTCGAAATCAGAATACGCATGGGCTGTCCGTCTGCCCTGCCGGCACCAGATCAACAAGCTCGCGCACCACCACGGTGGCAAAGCATCCGGCCGGAAGGACGAATTCCAGTTGCAGAATATCAGGCTCGGGATAATGCCACGTCAGGCCGCCAATGGGCAGTCGCAGGATGCGCCGTTCGTGACTCATGCCCGCCCGGGCCAACCATTGGCACAACGATGCATGCTGTTCGCCGATGCGCTGTTCGAGCTCAGCGGTGGCGCCACTGGCGGGCGACAGCCCTTCGCCCCACAGTGGCCCGGTGGGATGCAGGTCAAGGATGGCCAGGCGCGGATCGGAACACTCCGCTTCGCCTGCCGGAAAAAAGCTTCGGCTATCGGTAAAGGCCAGTAGGTCTCCGACTTGGGCCCGCTGCAAGCTACCGTCGGTTACCCGTTGCGCCAGCACCTGGTTGAACAGATAGCTGCGGGCGCTGGAGAGCAGGCGTGAACGCACATTACGCTGCTCGGGCAGGGCCTGGCGCTCAGCCCAGGCGCGGGCATCGTGAACGTTGCCGCCTTCATGGCCGAAACGTTGGCTGCCGAAATAATTGGGTACGCCATGGCTGCGCAACTGCTCAAGGCGTGCATCCAACGCCGGACGATCAGCACTCAGGCCGGTCAGGCGCAGGGTGAAACCATTGGCCGAATGGGCGCCGCGCTGCAGCTTGCGCGAATGCCGGGTGCGCTTGAGGATGCTCAGGGTTTCGTTCTCGGCCGCGCCCAGGTCGGGATCGGCCTTGCCCGGCAGGTGCAGACTGAACCATTGCCGGGTCAGCGCTTGACGGTCCTTGAGGCCGGCATAGCTGATGTTGCGCAGCGGCACACCAGCGGCGCGCGCCAGACGACGGGCAGCCTCTTCAGTATTGAGGTCGCGTTTTTCGACCCACAACCACAGATGCTCGCCAGCGCCAGACAACGGGATGTCGAGGACTTCATCAACCTGAAAGTCTTCGGCGGTGGCTTTGAGTATCGCGCTACCCAACGCCGGGCCGGATGCTCGCGGCCCTAACAGCTCAAGTTCGGTCATGCTGGCAACAACAAGGCAACGGCGTGGACGGCAATGCCTTCCTCGCGACCGGTGAAGCCGAGCTTCTCGGTAGTGGTAGCCTTGACGTTGACCTGGTCGAGTTCGACCTGCAAGTCTTGTGCAATCAGCTCGCGCATGGTGTCGATGTGCGGGGCCATCTTTGGCGCCTGAGCAACAATGGTGGCGTCGACATTGCCGACCTTCCAGCCTTTGCCCTGGACAATTTTGACCACATGACGCAGCAGCAGCCGGCTGTCAGCACCTTTGAACTGCGGGTCGGTGTCGGGAAAGTGCTTGCCGATATCACCCAGCGCCGCAGCCCCCAGCAAAGCGTCGCTCAGGGCGTGCAGTACCACGTCGCCATCGGAATGGGCCAGCAGCCCGAACTTGTGCGCAATGCGCACCCCACCCAAGGTGATGAAATCGCCTTCCGCGAAGCGGTGCACATCGTAGCCGTGGCCAATACGCATAAAAAAACGCCCTGATTGAGTCAGGGCGTGATTCTACCTGCTTTGCCGGGCCTTTGGCTGATTTGTAGGACAGCGCCTACAACAAACCCAGGGCTACCCCATGATGGCGCAAATGCTCATCGATGAAGCTGGCGATGAAGTAGTAGCTATGGTCGTAGCCCGGCTGCAAACGCAACTGCAAAGGATGTACTGCCGCCTTTGCCGCCTGTACCAGTACCTGGGGTTTGAGCTGGTTTTCGAGGAAATCATCACGATCACCTTGATCAACTAGCAGCGGCAGGCGCTCCTTGGCCTCGGCAAGCAACACACTGGCATCCCATTCGCGCCAGCGGCTGCGGTCTTCGCCCAGATAACGGGAGAACGCCTTCTGCCCCCAAGGACAATCCATCGGATTGCTGATCGGCGCGAACGCCGATACCGACTGATAGCGCCCCGGATTACGCAACGCACATATCAGTGCACCGTGGCCGCCCATGGAGTGACCGCTAATACCGCGCCGATCTGACGCAGGAAAATGCGCTTCGACCAACGCTGGCAGCTCTTGCACTACATAGTCATGCATACGGTAGTGCTGAGCCCAGGGCTGCTCAGTGGCGTTAAGGTAGAAGCCCGCCCCTAGGCCAAAGTCCCAGGCGCCGTCGGGGTCACCCGGTACTTGCGGTCCACGCGGGCTGGTGTCGGGGGCAACGATGATCAACCCAAGCTCGGCAGCCAGCTTGTGCGCGCCGGCCTTGTGCATGAAGTTTTCATCGGTGCAGGTCAGGCCGCTGAGCCAGTACAGCACCGGCAGCTTCTCGCCCTGCTCCGCTTGCGGCGGCAGGTAGACGGCAAACACCATGTCGCAACCGAGCACCTGGGATCGGTGCCGGTAACGTTTGTGCCAGCCGCCAAAACTTTTCTGGCAGGAAATGTTTTCCAGGCTCATGAGCAACCTCAGAAGTGGATGACGCTGCGAATGCTCGTGCCTTCATGCATCAGGTCAAAAGCCTTGTTGATGTCTTCCAGGCCCATGGTGTGGGTGATGAAGGTATCCAGGGGAATTTCGCCCTTTTCCGCCATTTCCACGTAGCTTGGCAGCTCACTGCGTCCGCGAACGCCACCGAAGGCCGAACCGCGCCAGACCCGGCCGGTGACCAATTGGAATGGACGGGTGGCAATTTCCTGGCCGGCACCGGCAACACCGATGATCACCGACTCGCCCCAGCCCTTGTGGCAGCATTCCAGGGCGGCGCGCATCAGTTGCACATTGCCGACACATTCGAACGAGAAGTCCACGCCGCCATCGGTGAGGTCGACGATGACTTCCTGGATTGGACGGTCATAGTCCTTGGGGTTGACGCAATCGGTAGCGCCCAGTTGCTTGGCGATCTCAAACTTGCCCGGGTTGATGTCCACGGCAATGATCCGCGAAGCCTTGGCTTTGACCGCACCAATGATCGCCGAGAGGCCAATGCCACCCAGGCCGAAGATCGCCACAGTGTCGCCGGCCTTGACCTTGGCGGTATTGAGCACCGCCCCGATACCGGTGGTGACACCACAGCCGAGCAGGCAGACCTTTTCCAACGGGGCTTCCTTCTGGATCTTGGCCACGGAGATTTCCGGCAACACGGTGTACTCGGAGAAAGTCGACGTACCCATGTAGTGGAACAATTGCTGACCTTTGTAGGAGAAGCGCGTGGTGCCATCCGGCATCAGGCCCTTGCCCTGGGTGGCGCGAATGGCCTGGCACAGGTTGGTTTTGCCGGAACGGCAGAATTTGCACTGACCACATTCAGGGGTGTAAAGCGGGATCACATGGTCACCGACGGCGAGCGAGGTCACGCCCTCACCTACCGCCTCAACGATGGCGCCACCCTCGTGCCCCAGAATCGACGGGAAGATGCCCTCAGGGTCCGCCCCGGACAGGGTGTAGGCATCGGTGTGGCAGACACCGCTAGCGACAACGCGCAACAGCACTTCGCCGGCCTTGGGCATGGCCACGTCGACTTCGACGATCTCCAGCGGTTTCTTGGCCTCGAAGGCAACGGCGGCACGGGACTTGATCATCAATCTTCTCCAGCAAGGGGTCAGTTCAAGCTCGAAGTGTAATTCATCATCATTTGATTAATAATCATGGCAAAGACAAAACATTATTGTCATACAGGGACAATCGATGAGCAGCCGCTGGGAAGGAATCGACGAATTTGTCGCGGTGGCCGAGACCGGTCAATTCACCGCGGCGGCCGAGCGCCTGGGCGTTTCCTCTTCGCACATCAGCCGTCAGATCGCCCGCCTGGAGGATCGCCTGCAAACGCGCCTGCTCTATCGCAGCACGCGCAAGGTGACGTTGAGTGAAGCCGGTCAGACCTTTTTGCAACATTGCCAGCGTTTGCAGGATGGTCGCGAGGAAGCCCTGCGCGCCATGGGCGACCTCACCAGTGAGCCAAAAGGGCTTCTGCGCATGACCTGTGCAGTGGCCTATGGCGAGCGTTTTATCGCGCCGCTGGTGACGCGCTTCATGTCGCTGTACCCGCAATTGCGCGTAGACATCGAACTGAGCAACCGCACCCTCGACCTGCTGCATGAAGGCATGGACCTGGCCATTCGCCTGGGTCGCCTGCAGGACTCGCGCCTAGTGGCCACCCGCCTGGCGCCGCGGCGCATGTATCTCTGTGCCTCACCGGCCTACCTGGAGCGATACGGCCGGCCGCACAGCGTATCGGAACTGGCGCGGCACAATTGCCTGATCGGCAGTTCGGACAGCTGGACGCTGCAGCAGGACAGTCGCGAGCAGAGTGTGCGGGTTCAAGGCAACTGGCGTTGCAACAGTGGGCAGGCGGTACTGGATGCGGCGCTGCAAGGGATGGGCTTGTGTCAGTTGCCGGACTATTACGTGCTTGAGCACCTGAAGACCGGTGCACTGGTGTCCTTGCTCGAGGCGCAGCAACCGCCCAACACTGCAGTTTGGGCGCTGTATCCGCAACAACGGCATCTGTCACCGAAGGTACGCAAGCTAGTGGATTACTTGCGTGAGGGGTTGGCACAGTTGCCTGAATATCAGGCTGGCTGAAAAGCTTCGCCGGCAAGGCCGGCTCCTACAGGTGCGGTATCGTCAACCGCGCTTGGCCCAGCGCTGACGCAACCACTCAAGGTCTTCCGGCCGAGTCACCTTGATATTGTCGCTACGCCCTTCGATCAAGCGTGGCGACTGCCCAGCCCATTCGATGGCCGAGGACTCATCGGTGATTGCCACCTCCGCCACCAGGCTATCAGCCAGGGCCCGATGCAAGGCGCCGAGGCGAAACATCTGCGGGGTGTAAGCCTGCCAAACGGTGCTGCGGTCAATCGTGGCGCTGACCCGCCCTTTACTATCGGCGCGCTTGAGGGTATCGCGCGCCGGCACAGCCAGCAGGCCACCAACCGGATCATCCGCCAGCTCAAACAGCAGCCGATCGAGGTCGGTTCGGGCCAGGTTAGGTCGGGCGGCATCATGGACCAACACCCAATCGCTGTCGGCAGCCCCCTGGGCGTGCAGCAACAATAAAGCATTGAGTACCGAATCGGCGCGTTCCCGCCCGCCTTCGGCACGCTGGATACGGGGATCGCTGGCGCAGCGCAAGCCCGGCCAGTAAGGATCGTCAGCGGCAACACTGACCACCACCCCTTTGACACAGGGATGGTCGAGAAAACAGTTGAGGCTATGCTCAAGAATGCTCTGCTCGCCCAGTTGCAAATACTGCTTGGGGCGGTCGGCAGCCATGCGGGCACCCACGCCCGCGGCGGGAATCACGGCCCAGAAGGCCGGCAAGGTCTGGTTCATTGGGCAAGCTGGTAGAGGGTTTCACCCTCCTTGACCATACCCAGTTCGTGGCGAGCCCGTTCTTCGACGGTTTCCATACCTTTTTTCAACTCCAGCACTTCAGCATCAAGCACACGGTTACGTTCCAGCAGACGCTCGTTTTCGGCGTGCTGGTCGGCAATCTGTTGCTGGAGCTCGGTGACGTGGGCCAGGCTGCCATTGCCCACCCACAGACGGTACTGCAAGCCACCAAGCAGCAGGAGCAGGACGAGGAACAACCAATAGGGACTGCGCATCAGGGTATCCAGTGGAAAAAGACCGCCACCTCTGCAGGGCACTGATGGCACGAAGCCTGGCCGAAGCCAGGCTTTGTGTACATAGACCTGCTGCATCACGTTGCTGAACAGTCAGTATGGCTGTTCAGCGAACCTTGGCTGCTGTCTTTTTACCATCTCTTGCTTAGCCGCGAAACTCGGCGCGACCACGGTACACAGCCTTGCTGCCCAGTTGCTCTTCGATACGCAGCAGCTGGTTGTACTTGGATACGCGGTCAGAACGGCACAGCGAACCGGTTTTGATCTGGCCGGCAGCGGTACCCACGGCCAGGTCAGCAATGGTCGAGTCTTCGGTTTCGCCCGAACGGTGCGAGATCACCGCAGTGTAACCGGCAGCCTTGGCCATCTGGATGGCTTCCAGGGTTTCGGTCAGCGAGCCGATCTGGTTGAACTTGATCAGGATCGAGTTGGCGATGCTCTTGTCGATACCTTCTTTCAATATCTTGGTGTTGGTTACGAACAGGTCGTCACCCACCAGCTGGACTTTTTCGCCGATCTTGTCGGTGAGGATCTTCCAGCCGGCCCAGTCGGACTCGTCCAGGCCGTCTTCGATCGAGATGATCGGGAAACGCTCGGTCAAACCTTTGAGGTAGTCGGCAAAACCGGCAGCGTCGAACGACTTGCCTTCGCCAGACAGGCTGTACTTGCCGTCTTCGAAGAATTCGCTGGCAGCGCAGTCCAGGGCCAGGGTCACGTCGGTGCCCAGCTTGTAGCCAGCGTTAGCCACGGCTTCAGCGATGGCCGACAGTGCATCTTCGTTGGACGCCAGGTTAGGCGCGAAACCACCTTCGTCACCCACAGCGGTGTTCAGGCCACGGGCCTTCAGAACGGCCTTGAGGTGATGGAAAATCTCAGTGCCCATGCGCAGTGCGTCGGAGAAGGTCTTGGCGCCAACCGGCTGAACCATGAACTCCTGGATGTCGACGTTGTTATCTGCGTGCTCGCCACCGTTGATGATGTTCATCATCGGTACCGGCATCGAGTACTGGCCTGGGGTGCCGTTGAGGTTGGCGATGTGCGCGTACAGCGGCAGGTCCTGATCCTGGGCAGCGGCTTTGGCAGCAGCCAGGGACACTGCGAGGATGGCGTTGGCGCCCAGATTGGCTTTGTTCTCGGTACCGTCCAGGTTGATCATGGCGGTGTCGAGGGCTTTCTGGTCTACCGGGTCTTTGCCCAGCAGCAGATCACGGATCGGGCCGTTGATGTTGGCAACCGCTTTGAGAACACCCTTGCCCATGTAACGGCTCTTGTCGCCATCACGCAGCTCCAGCGCTTCGCGCGAGCCAGTGGAAGCACCCGACGGCGCACAGGCGCTGCCGATGATGCCGTTGTCGAGCAGCACGTCCGCTTCTACGGTAGGGTTACCGCGCGAATCGAGAACTTCACGACCTTTGATGTCGACGATTTTTGCCATTGTTGTAAGCACTCCAGAATTGACGAAAACAACGCAGCTGAGAAAAAACCGGGTCCGTCACAGGCGGTTGGCACACGGGCAGGCCTGACGCGGACAAGCCCCTGACCCGAGGGTCAGGGGATGAACGGGCGGTACTTTACCGGAGAATTGAGTGTTACGCGGTTTCTACCGTCGGAAAACTCTTCACCAGATCGTCCAGTTGCTTGAGCTGGGCCAGGAATGGCTCCAGTTTGTCCAGGCGCAGGGCGCATGGACCGTCGCACTTGGCGTTGTCCGGGTCTGGGTGGGCTTCAAGGAAAAGCCCGGCCAGGCCCTGGCTCAGGCCGGCCTTGGCCAGATCGGTGACCTGGGCACGGCGACCGCCAGCGGAATCGGCGCGACCACCTGGCATCTGCAGGGAATGGGTCACGTCGAAGAACACGGGGTACTCGAACTGCTTCATCAGGCCGAAACCGAGCATGTCGACCACCAGGTTGTTGTAGCCGAAGCTCGAACCACGCTCGCAGAGGATCAACTGATCGTTACCGGCCTCTTCGCACTTGGTCAGGATGTGTTTCATTTCCTGGGGTGCGAGGAACTGGGCCTTTTTGATGTTGATCACCGCGCCGGTCTTGGCCATGGCCACCACCAGATCAGTCTGACGCGACAGGAAAGCCGGCAGCTGGATGATGTCACAGACCTCAGCCACAGCTTGCGCTTGGTGCGGTTCGTGAACATCGGTGATCAGCGGAACATTGAAGGTGCGCTTGATCTCTTCAAAGATCTTCATCCCCTCTTCCAGGCCTGGACCACGGTAAGAGGTGATCGACGAGCGGTTGGCTTTGTCGAAGCTGGCCTTGAACACGTAAGGGATACCGAGTTTCTCGGTAACCCGCACGTACTCTTCGCAGACCTTCATGGCCAGGTCACGGGACTCCAGCACGTTCATGCCGCCGAACAGGACGAACGGCTTGTCGTTGGCGATCTCGATGTTACCGACGCGAATGATCTTCTGGGTCATGTATCAGGCCTTGTTCTTTTGAGCCAATGCCGCCTTGACGAAACCGCTGAACAGCGGATGACCGTCACGCGGGGTCGAGGTGAACTCAGGGTGGAACTGGCAAGCGACGAACCACGGATGATCCTGGGACTCGACCACTTCGACCAGCGCGCCGTCACCGGAACGACCGGAAACCTTCAGGCCGGCGTCCATCAGTTGTGGCAGCAGCTTGTTGTTCACTTCGTAGCGATGACGATGACGCTCGACAATCACATCCTTGGCGTAGCAGTCATGGACCTTGGAACCGCTTTGCAGCTGGCATTCCTGAGCACCCAGACGCATGGTGCCGCCCAGATCAGAAGCCTCGGTACGGGTTTCGACCGCGCCGGTAGCATCTTCCCACTCGGTGATCAGGCCAACGACCGGGTGACCGCTGTTGCGATCGAACTCGGTGGAGTTGGCATCTTTCCAGCCCATGACGTTACGGGCGAATTCGATGACCGCCACTTGCATGCCCAGGCAGATACCCAGGTATGGAACCTTGTTCTCACGAGCGTACTGCACGGCAGTGATCTTGCCTTCGACACCACGCAGACCGAAGCCGCCCGGGACGAGGATGGCATCAGCGCCTTCGAGCAGGCTGGTGCCCTGGTTCTCGATGTCTTCGGAATCGATATAGCGCAGGTTGACCTTGGTGCGGTTCTGGATGCCAGCGTGGCTCATCGCTTCGATCAGCGACTTGTAGGCGTCCAGCAGTTCCATGTACTTGCCGACCATGGCGATGGTCACTTCGTGCTCTGGATTGAGCTTGGCGTCGACGACCTTTTCCCACTCGGACAGGTCAGCGCCATTGCACTGCAGGCCAAAGCGCTCGACGACGAAGTCATCCAGACCCTGAGCGTGCAGCACGGCCGGGATCTTGTAGATGGTGTCGACGTCTTCCAGGGAGATCACCGCACGCTCTTCAACGTTGGTGAACAGGGCGATTTTGCGGCGCGAGGAGACATCGACCGGGTGGTCGGAGCGGCAGATCAGCACGTCCGGCTGCAGGCCAATGGAGCGCAGCTCCTTGACCGAGTGTTGGGTCGGCTTGGTTTTGGTCTCGCCAGCAGTGGCGATATACGGCACCAGGGTCAAGTGCATCAACATGGCACGCTTGGAACCGACTTCAACACGCAGCTGGCGGATCGCCTCGAGGAACGGCTGCGACTCGATGTCACCCACGGTACCGCCGATTTCCACCAGGGCCACGTCGGCATCGCCAGCACCCTTGATGATGCGGCGCTTGATTTCGTCGGTGATGTGCGGAATGACCTGAATGGTCGCGCCCAGGTAATCACCACGGCGCTCTTTGCGCAGCACGTGCTCGTAGATACGGCCGGTGGTGAAGTTGTTGTTCTGGGTCATGGTCGTGCGGATGAACCGCTCGTAGTGGCCCAGGTCCAGGTCGGTTTCGGCGCCGTCGTGGGTGACGAACACTTCACCGTGCTGGAACGGGCTCATGGTGCCCGGGTCGACGTTGATGTACGGGTCAAGCTTGAGCATGGTGACCTTGAGCCCCCGCGCCTCCAGGATGGCCGCCAATGAAGCCGAGGCAATGCCTTTCCCCAATGAAGAAACAACACCGCCCGTGACGAATATGTAGCGCGTCATGAAAAACCCTAGAAGTCTGCGTTAAAGCGGTCAGTGCCGCCGGGGAAAGCGAAGGAAGGCCGAAGCCCCCGATCACCTGCGTCAATCACAGTGCATCTTAAAAAACTGCCGCGTCTGGACACACCGGGGGTTGAAAACCCGGTTAGGAGCTCGCTAAACATTTTTAGAATCGCCCAGCAAAAAACTGCTTGGTAATCGGCAACTGCTGTGATTTCGGGGAAGCCACAGAAGTTGTATCAAGAAGGGAGCGTAGTCTACCCGAATGTGCCTTTCATCTCAAACCTTGCGCGCTCGTCGGTACACACCAGTGTAATTGCCAGTCGCCTTGGCTCAGTTGCGGCAGGTTGGCCACAGCCATCAGTTGCTGGTCACAGTAGAGCAACGGCAGGCGCGAACGGACAAACGCTGGCACCTGCAATTCATTGAGCAAGCGCTTGAGATCACGACGACCACGCCCGGCAACGTGCAGGCTCTCCCCACCTTGGCGATAGGCGACGCGCAACGGCCCCTGCGTCATCATGCCGCTCAACCGCAGGCTGCCATTGCCCGGCAACAACAGTGGTTGTGCCGGGTCGTCCCAGGCCTGCGCGACGGGAACGCGGAGCCAGTCGTCGGTCAGCCACCAAATGCGCCCGTTGGCGCGGTGCAGCTCACCGTCGGTCAGGCGCCAGCATGGCCGTCCGTCGCTTGCGGCATCGCGCAAGTCCTCCCAGCCGGCCCAGTGCCGTGCGTCTGGCAGGCGGGTGCGGCTGGCCAACCAGTACTGCAAGGCGTTGCGCTGACGCGGCGGGGACAGCTCGCGCAATACCGAAAGCTCCAATGAGGCCAGCGTCAGCCAATCAAACCCGTTCGGCGTCGATGCCTGCGCCAGATCCTGTACCGCCAACTCATCCAGCAGGCCCTGGGCCTCGCTCAGGTGCTCAGCCGTGCGCGCCAGGTTCTGAGCAGTTTGCGGCCAGCGCTGGCGCAATAGCGGGAAGACCTGATGGCGCAGGTAGTTACGCGAATATTGGGTATCGCCATTGGAGGGATCCTCGACCCAGGTTAGCTGCTGCGCCTGAGCGTAGGCCTCCAGCGCCTCGCGTGAGACATCAAGCAAAGGCCGCAACAACATCCCCTGCCCCAACGCACGCTGGCCCGGCATCGCTGCCAAGCCACGCACACCGGCACCGCGCAAGAGTCGAAACAACAAGGTCTCGGCCTGATCTTCGCGGTGCTGCCCGGTCAGTAGGACTTCCTCCGGGCGCAGGGCGTCAGCGAAGGCCGCGTAACGCGCCTCGCGGGCGCCCTGCTCAAGGCTGGCACCAGCGGCGACCTGGACGCAGATGATCTGCAGCTCAACTTCCAGATCGTCACACAGGCGCTGGCAATGTGCCGGCCAGGCGTCAGCCGCAGCCTGCAGGCCGTGGTGGATGTGGATAGCGCGAAGGGGGGGCTTGTGCGGCAGATTTGCCAGTAGGTGCAAAAGGACTGTGGAGTCCAGACCGCCAGAGAGGGCGACACACCAGGAAGGGGCCGTGAGCCAGGGCGTCAGTCTGGGGTAGAGATCGAGCATCAGCGGGCCCTCATTGACGAGCGCTACGCACTCGATCGCTGGCGATGGCTGCAACGCAGCCATCGCCAACTGATCTCAGATTACAGCCCGTAGCTCATCAGGCGGTCATAGCGGCGCTTGAGCAGCGCATCGTTGTCGAACGTCTTGAGCATGTCCAGCTGTTCGATCAACTCGCCACGGATGTTCGCCGACATGGTCGCCGGGTCACGGTGGGCGCCGCCCAGCGGTTCGGCGATGACCTTGTCAACAATACCCAGGCCTTTCAGGCGCTCAGCGGTGATACCCATGGCTTCGGCTGCATCGGAGGCCTTTTCGGCGGTCTTCCACAGAATCGAGGCGCAACCTTCCGGCGAGATCACCGAATACGTGGAGTACTGCAGCATGTTCAGTTGGTCGCAAACACCAATGGCCAGTGCACCACCGGAACCACCCTCACCGATAACGGTGGCAATGATCGGGGTTTTCAGGCGCGCCATGACCCGCAGGTTCCAGGCAATCGCTTCGCTCTGGTTGCGCTCTTCGGCGTCGATACCTGGATACGCACCGGGAGTATCGATGAAGGTCAGGATCGGCATCTTGAAGCGCTCAGCCATTTCCATCAGGCGGCACGCCTTGCGATAGCCTTCAGGGCGCGGCATACCGAAGTTACGGCGCACTTTTTCGCGCACTTCACGGCCTTTCTGGTGCCCGATGACCATCACCGGTTGGTCGTCCAGACGGGCGATACCGCCGACGATAGCGGCGTCATCGGAGAAGTGACGGTCGCCGTGCAGTTCGTCGAACTCGGTGAACAGGTGATTGATGTAGTCCAGGGTGTACGGACGACGTGGGTGACGCGCCAGACGCGCAATCTGCCAGCTGGTCAGGTTACTGAAAATGCTTTCGGTCAGGGTGCTGCTTTTGTCTTGCAGACGGGCGATTTCATCGCCGATGTTCAGCGAGTTGTCATTGCCGACCAGGCGCAGCTCTTCGATCTTGGCTTGCAGGTCAGCAATCGGCTGTTCGAAATCCAGAAAATTCGGGTTCATAGGCATCCGTCTTGGGTCTACGGCCAGGCGGCCGGCCGGTTGATCCGTTTGGCGCCCTACCTTAAGGGATCAGGCGCATTCAGGTCGAGATTAAAAATTCATCGATATTGCAAAAAGACGTTCTCACGCCCGAACTGGTCACGCAGTGCCTGAATCAGGCCATCTGCCGGGTCGATTCGCCAGCTTTCGCCAAACTGCAGCATCGCCTTGGCATCACTGCCGGTGTACTCCATGGTAATCGGACAGGCACCCCGATGGCGCTTGAACAATTCGCCCAGCCAGTTCAGACGGTCACCCTTGAGGGCATCGGTATGCACCTTCAGGCGCAGGCTTTCAGCCAGGTTGGTACGGGCATCTTCCATGCTCATGACGCGCTTGACCCGCAGGCGCAGGCCGCCGGAGAAGTCATCGTTACTGACCTCGCCTTCGACCACCACCATCGCGTCGGTCTGCAGCAGCGCCTGGGCAGCCATGAAGGCATCGGCGAACAGCGAGGCCTCGATACGCCCAGAACGGTCGTCGAGGGTGACAAATCCCATCTTGTCGCCCTTTTTGTTCTTCATTACCCGCAGGGCGATAATCATGCCGGCCACGGTCTGGGTGTCGCGGGCGGGCTTCAGGTCAATGATGCGCTGGCGGGCAAAGCGGCGGATTTCGCCTTCGTACTCATCGATCGGGTGTCCGGTCAGGTACAGGCCGAGGGTGTCTTTTTCGCCACGCAGACGCTCTTTGAGGGTCAGCTCACGCGCCGCGCGGTGGTTGGCATAGACATCGGCGTCCTCTTCGACGAACAGCCCGCCGAACAGGTCAGCATGGCCACTGTCTGCGGTCCGCGCCGTTTGCTCGGCGGCTTTGATTGCTTCTTCCATCGCCGCCAGCAATACCGCGCGGTTGCGATCGATATTGGCCTGGTAGGCCTTGAGCTCGTCATGGAAGTAAGGCCCCAGGCGGTCCAGGGCACCGCTGCGAATCAACGCATCGAGGGTACGTTTGTTGATGCGCTTAAGGTCAACACGCTCACAGAAGTCGAACAGGTCCTTGAACGGGCCGACCTTGCGTGCGTCGACGATGGCCTCTACCGGCCCCTCGCCCACGCCCTTGATCGCACCCAGGCCATAAACAATACGACCGTCATCGTTGACCGTGAACTTGAAGTCAGAGGTGTTCACATCCGGCGCATCGAGACGCAGCTTCATGCTGCGCACTTCCTCGATCAGGGTCACGACCTTGTCGGTGTTGTGCATGTCCGCCGACAGTACCGCGGCCATGAACGGCGCCGGGAAGTGGGTTTTCAGCCAGGCAGTCTGATAAGACACCAGGCCATAGGCGGCAGAGTGAGACTTGTTGAAGCCGTATCCGGCGAATTTCTCTACCAGGTCAAAGATGTTACCTGCCAGGTCCGGATCAATGTTGTTGCTGGCACAACCTTCAATGAAACCGCCACGCTGCTTGGCCATCTCCTCGGGTTTTTTCTTACCCATGGCCCGGCGCAGCATGTCTGCACCACCGAGGGTGTAGCCGGCCATTACCTGGGCAATCTGCATCACCTGTTCCTGGTACAGGATGATGCCGTAAGTCGGCGCCAGTACCGGCTTAAGGCCTTCGTACTGGTAGTCCGAGTGCGGATAGGCAAGCTCGGCGCGACCATGCTTACGGTTAATGAAGTCGTCAACCATGCCCGATTGCAGCGGGCCGGGACGGAACAGCGCCACCAGGGCGATCAGGTCTTCCAGGCAGTCGGGCTTGAGCTTTTTGATCAGCTCTTTCATGCCCCGTGACTCAAGCTGGAATACCGCCGTGGTTTCGGCCTTTTGCAGCAGGTCGTAGGTTTTCTTGTCATCCAGCGGGATGAAATCGATATTGAGGTCATCCAGGCCCTTCTTGGCCTGCTCGCGGTTGATGGTCTCCATCGCCCACTTGATGATGGTCAGGGTCCGCAAGCCGAGGAAGTCGAACTTCACCAGGCCTGCAGCTTCGACGTCATCCTTATCGAACTGGGTGACCAGGCCGCCGCCCTCTTCATCACAGGCGATCGGCGAGAAGTCGGTTAGCTTGGTCGGCGCGATTACCACACCACCGGCGTGCTTACCGGTACCACGACAGACACCCTCAAGCTTGAGGGCCATGTCCCAGATTTCCTTGGCATCCTCATCGGTCTTGAGGAAATCGCGGAGCATCTCCTCCTGCTCGTAGGCCTTCTCCAGGGTCATGCCGACTTCGAACGGAATCATCTTCGACAGGCGATCAGCCAGGCCGTAGGACTTACCCTGGACCCGCGCCACGTCACGCACCACCGCCTTGGCGGCCATGGTGCCGAAGGTGATGATCTGGCTGACCGCGTTGCGGCCGTAGGCATCGGCCACGTATTCAATGACGCGGTCGCGACCATCCATGCAGAAGTCGACGTCAAAGTCGGGCATGGAAACCCGTTCCGGGTTGAGGAAACGTTCGAACAGCAAGTCATAGGCCAGCGGATCGAGGTCGGTAATCTTCAGCACGTAAGCGACCAGCGAGCCGGCACCCGAACCCCGGCCTGGGCCAACCGGCACGCCGTTGTTCTTGGCCCACTTGATGAAGTCCATAACGATCAGGAAGTAACCGGGGAAGCCCATCTGGATGATGATATCCAGCTCGAACTTCAAGCGGTCGAGGTACACCTGGCGCTTTTCTTCGTAGTTGGGTGTGGTCTCTTTCGGCCACAGCACCGCCAGTCGCTCCTCCAGGCCCTCATGGGAGACATGCCGAAGGTAATCGTCGATGCCCATACCGTTGGGGGTCGGGAAGTCTGGCAGGAAGTGCTTGCCCAGCTGTACCTGGATGTTGCAGCGTTTGGCGATTTCCACGGTGTTGGCCACCGCATCAGGCAGGTCACTGAACAGCTCGGCCATTTCTTCCGGGCTTTTCAGGTATTGCTGGTCGCTGTAGTTACGCGAGCGCCGTGGATCGTCCAGGGCGCGGCCTTCGCCGATGCACACGCGCGTTTCATGGGCGTCGTAGTCCGACTGCTTGATGAAACGCACATCATTGGTCGCCACCAGCGGTGCATTGAACTTGTCGGCCAAGGCTACTGCAGCGTGCAAGTACTCTTCGTCGCCGGCGCGGTTGGTCCGCTGCACCTCGACGTAGAAGCGATCGGGGAACATCGCCATCCAGTCTTGCAGCAAGGCTTGGGCTTCATTCGGGTTGCCGTTGAGCAACGCCTGGCCGATATCGCCTTCTTTGGCTGCCGAAAGCGCGATCAGCCCTTCGCTGGCTGCAGGTATCCAGTCACGCTCGATGACCACCAGGCCGTTGCGCTGGCCTTCAACCCAGCCACGAGAAATCAACTCGGTGAGATTGCGATACCCCTTGGCATCCATAGCCAGAAAGCAGATGCGCGACAGCGGTGCGTCCGGGTCGCGGTTGGCCAGCCACAGGTCGGCGCCACAGATCGGCTTGATGCCCGAACCCATGGCGTTCTTGTAGAACTTGACCAGCGAGCACATGTTGCTCTGGTCAGTGACCGCTACGGCCGGCATGTTCATCGAGGCCAATGCCTTGGCCAGCGGCTTGATCCGCACCAGGCCATCGACCAGGGAGAATTCAGTGTGCAGGCGAAGATGAACGAAAGAAGCCGACATGATGATCCTATAGCAGCACAAAACAACAAGGCCCGGATTGTACCGGGCCTTGATCAAAACATCAGCCAGCGCAGGGCAAACCTGACTGCTGACACTTGCCCACAGCGGTCAGGCTTCGGCGAAGCCAAAACCCTGGGGGTCGCGGGCTTCAAACGCAGCACGCACCGGCGCGAACGAGCGTCGGTGAATCGGTGTCGGCCCCAGTCGCGCCAGAGCTTCGAGGTGCACCGGGGTCGGATAACCCTTGTGCCCACCGATGCCATAACCCGGATAGATCAACTCGAATGCGGCCATTTCCCGGTCCCGGGTGACTTTGGCCAGGATTGAAGCCGCAGCGATGGCTGGCACCTGGCTATCACCTTTGACCACAGGTGCCGAGGGCACCGACAGTTTAGGGCAGCGGTTACCGTCAATCAGTGCCAGTTTCGGCGTCACGCTCAGTCCTTCGACCGCACGTTGCATGGCCAACATGGTGGCATGCAGGATATTCAGCTCGTCGATTTCCTCGACTTCGGCGCGCGCGATGCAGAAGCTCAACGCTTTCTCGCAGATCTCATCAAACAGTTTTTCGCGACGCGCTTCAGTGAGCTTTTTTGAGTCGTTCAGGCCAAGAATCGGCCGCTGCGGATCGAGAATCACCGCCGCCGTTACTACTGCACCGCACAGCGGGCCACGGCCGACTTCGTCGACGCCGGCGACCAGGTCCTCGACCAGGTTGAAGTCCAGTCCCATTTGCATCTATCGGGTTTCCAGCAAAGCCAGCACCGCTTCGGCTGCCTGGTTCGAGGCATCGCGGCGCAGGGTACGGTGAATCTGGTCAAAGCCTTCAGTCTGCTGCACACCGCCCTCGACCAGTGGCGCCAGCGTCTGAGCCAAGGCTTCGGGAGTGGCAGCTTCCTGCAGCAACTCAGGCACCAGCATGCGCTGGGCCAGCAGATTGGGCAGGGACACGTAAGGGCTTTTGACCAGACGTTTGAGAATCCAGTAAGTCAGCGGTGCCAAACGGTAGGCGACCACCATCGGCCGCTTGAACAGCAGTGCTTCCAGGGTTGCCGTGCCCGAGGCAATCAATACCGCATCGCAAGCCGCCAGGGCTTGATGCGATTGGCCGTCGAGCAGCGTCAGTGGCAAGTCACGTCCTTCGAGCATCTGCTCCAGCTGGGCACGGCGCTCGGCATTGGCACACGGGCTGATGAAGCGCACGCCCGGCACCAGCTCACGCAAGCGCTGGGCAGTGTCGAGGAACAACGCGCCCAAACGCCCTACTTCGCCACCACGGCTGCCAGGCATCAACGCCACCAGTGGCCCGTCAGCCAATCCGAGTTGCTCACGGGCAACACGACGATCAGCTTCGAGGGCGATGGTATCGGCCAGCGGGTGGCCAACAAAACGCACTGGCACGCCCTTCTCTTCGTAGAACTTGGCCTCGAAGGGAAACAGCGTCAGCATCAGGTCGCAGCCTTCGCGGATCTTCAGCACGCGCTTCTGCCGCCAGGCCCAGACCGAGGGACTGACGTAGTGCACGGTCTTGATCCCGGCCTTGCGCAGGTTCAATTCAATATTGAGGGTGAAGTCAGGCGCATCAATGCCGATGAATACATCCGGGCGCGCCTCGGTCAAAGTCTGGATCAATGCCTTGCGCCGCTTGAGCAGCTCACGCAGACGTCCCAGCACCTCGACCAGGCCCATCACCGCCAGGCGCTCCATGGGGAAGTAGGACACCAGGCCTTCGGCCTGCATCAGTGGCCCACCGACGCCAATGAAACGCACCTGAGGGTGACGCGCCTTGAGGGCCCGCATCAATCCGGCGCCGAGAATATCGCCACTGGCCTCACCAGCCACCAACGCTACACAGAGTTCCGCCATGTCAGCGCGTGATGCCGCGGGTGGAGTTCTGAATCGACTTGAGGAACACATCGACTTCAGGGAACTGGGCGGCGGGCTCGGTCAGTTCGGCAATCGCCTGTTCGACGGTAAGCCCCTGGCGATAGACCACCTTGTAGGCACGGCGCAAGGCGTGAATGGCTTCTTCACTGAAACCACGACGGCGCATGCCTTCGAAGTTCATGCTGCGCGCTTCGGCCGGATTGCCGAATACTGTTACATACGCAGGTACATCCTTGCCGATGGCAGTGCCCATGCCGGAAAAGCTGTGGGCGCCGATATGGCAGAACTGATGGACCAAGGTAAAACCGGAGAGAATTGCCCAGTCATCGACGTGCACATGCCCGGCCAACGCGGTGTTGTTAACCAGGATGCAGTGATTACCGATAACACTGTCATGACCGATGTGAGCGTAGGCCATGATCAAGTTGTGATCGCCCAAGGTGGTTTCCGAGCGATCCTGCACGGTGCCTCGGTGAATGGTCACACCTTCACGGATGACATTGTGGTCACCGATTACCAGGCGCGTAGGTTCACCCTTGTACTTCAGGTCCGGGGTGTCTTCGCCTACCGAGGAGAACTGGTAGATACGATTGTGCCGACCAATACGGGTCGGCCCCTTGAGGATCACGTGTGGACCGATAACGGTCCCCTCGCCGATCTCGACACCAGCACCGACGATAGACCAAGGGCCAACCTCGACGCCGTCGGCGATTTTCGCCGACGGATCGATGATCGCCCGAGGGTCAATCAAACTCATAGTTTACGTTCCGCGCAGATGATCTCGGCTGAGCACACTGGCTTGCCGTCGACCGACGCCTGGCATTCGAACTTCCAGATCTGGCGCTTGCAGCTGATGAACTTGGCTTCGAGGATCAGTTGGTCGCCCGGCAATACCGGTTGGCGGAAACGCAGCTTATCGGAACCGACGAAGTAGTACAGCGTACCGTCCGCAGGTTTCACGTCGAGCATCTTGAAGCCAAGGATACCGGCCGCCTGGGCCATGGCTTCGATGATCAGCACGCCCGGCATGATCGGGTGCGCCGGGAAGTGACCATTGAAGAAAGGTTCGTTGATGCTGACATTCTTGTAGGCACGAATGCGCTGGGCCTCGACGTCCAGGTCCACTACCCGGTCCACTAACAGGAACGGGTAACGGTGAGGCAGGTATTCGCGAATCTCGTTGATGTCCATCATTTCGGGGGGAAGCCTGTAGTAAAGATAGGGAGCGCCCGCTTTTGCCAGGCGCTCCTTTTGCAAATCAAAGAGTCAGCCTGGGGCTATACACTCTCGATCAGGAAATGGTATCAGCCTTCTGATGAAGGCTGGCTGCCTGAGGTCACGACCTCGACACGCTTTTCCAACTGTTGAAGGCGCTTCGCCATCTCGTCGAGCTGGCGAATCCGTGCGGCACTTTTGCGCCACTCGCCCAGCGGCTGCATCGCCGTACCGGAAGAATAAGCCCCTGGCTCGGTGATCGAGCGCGTGACCATGGTCATGCCGGATACGAAAACGCCGTCGCAGACATCAATATGCCCCACCATGCCAACGCCGCCGGCGATGGTGCAATGCTTGCCGATCTTGGTACTGCCAGAAATGCCGACACAGGCCGCCATCGCCGTGTGATCACCAATGTGTACGTTATGAGCGATCTGGATCTGGTTGTCGAGCTTGACGCCATCGCCGATACGGGTGTCAGCCAGGGCACCGCGGTCGACAGCGGTATTGACACCGATTTCGACATCGTCACCGATACTGACGCCACCAATCTGGGCGATCTTCTGCCAAACGCCTTTTTCGTTGGCAAAGCCGAAGCCTTCGCCACCGATCACCGCGCCCGACTGAATAACCACACGCTTACCGATGCGCACATCGTGATACAGGGTCACCCGCGGGGCCAACCAGCCGCCCTCACCGATCACGCAACGGGCGCCGATAAAGCACTGGGCACCGATGGTGACACCTGGGCCGATCTGGGCACCGCTTTCGATCACCGCGCAGGCACCGACGCTGGCGCTGGCATCGACCTGGGCATCGGCAGCTACCACGGCGCTGGGATGAATTCCCGCTACAGCCTTGGGCTTTGGATCGAACAGGTGGGAGATGCGCGCGTAAGCGAGGTACGGATCAGGGACAATCAACGCGTTACCGGTAAAGCCTTCAGCATCGGCGGCTTTAAGCAGGATCGCAGCCGCGTGGCTGTCGCCGAGGTACTTGCGGTACTGCGGATTGGCCAGAAAGCTCAATTGCCCCGGCCCGGCTTCCTGAAGGGTTGCCAGGCCAGTGATTTCCAGCTCCTCGGGGCCACGTAAGGTGGCGCCGAGGAACTCGGCCAGCTGGCCGAGTTTCATGGTCGCAGTCATGTTCAACGGGACTGGTTCATGCGCTCGATGACTTGGCGAGTGATGTCGTACTGAGGTTTGACATCAATCACCGCGCCACGCTCGAGCACCAGGTCAAAGCCGCCCTTCTTGATCACTTCTTCAACGGCGCCATCAAGCTTGGGCTTGAGTTGCTTGAGCATTTCGCGGTCAGCCACAGCCTTGGACTCGTTCAGCTCCTTGGACTGGAACTGGAAGTCACGGGCTTTCTGCTTGTATTCAAGCTCCAGACGCTCGCGCTCTGGCTGGGCCATCTTGTCGCCACCAGCACGGATGCGGTCAGCAATGCCCTTGGCGCTGCTTTCCAGGTTCTTCAATTTGGTCAGCTGCGGGCCGAACTTCTTCTCGGCATCAACGGCGTACTTCTTCGCCGCGTCCGATTCCAGCAGGGCCATCTGATAGTTCAGGACGGCAACTTTCATTTCGGCGAAAGCCGGGGTTGCGATCAGGGTCGCAGCCAGTACTGCCAGTTGAGTCAACTTACGCACGATGTACTCCTACAGAATCCGTTGTCGTTAGCAAGGGGCAGACCTTAGAAGGTCTGGCCCAGAGAGAATTGGAACACCTGGGTATCGGCTTCGTCCGGCTTCTTCACCGGCATCGCCAGGCTGAAGCTCAACGGACCGAGCGCGGTAATCCAGGTCACGCCCAGACCAACGGAGCTGGCCAGACCCGACAGGCCGACGTCTTCGCAATCAGGCTTGGAACCGCAGTTGGTATCGAATACGTTACCCACATCCCAGAATACCGAGGTGCGCAGCGAGCGCTGGTCTTTGACGAACGGCAGCGGGAACAGCAGCTCGACACCACCCTGGACCAGAACGTTACCACCGAACGGCAGTGGATCCTGATCCGGGTCGGCGATAGTGCCAGGGTTCTTACCGGTACTCGGGGTGCTGCGTGGACCCAGGCTACTGTCCTTGAAGCCACGAACCGAGTTGAAACCACCGGCATAGTAGTTCTCGTAGAACGGCAGGCCGGAAGTGCCGCCGAAACCGTCACCATAGCCCAACTCAGTGTGCAGACGCAGGGTGTAGTCGTTGGTGATTGGCTTGAATAGCTGGCCACGGTAGTCGAGCTTGAAGAACGACAGGTCGCTGCCCGGCGTGGTGGTTTCAAGCACCAGGCTCTGGGAATGGCCACGGGTAGCCAGAACACCCTTGTTCAGGGTCGACTCGGACCAGCCGGCGGAGGCCTTGAAGTTCAGGTACTTGTCACCTTCTTCGTTAACGAAGTCGAAGATCTCGTCGACGGTGTACTGACCGGTCTTGATCTCGTCCTGTTGTACGGTCAGGCCGAAGGTCAGGCGCGAGGTTTCGCTGATCGGGTAACCGACGCTGACACCGGCACCCAGGCTGTCAACCGCATAGCTGGCAACGTCAACGTCGAGGTCGTCGTAGTCAGTGGTGCGATAGAAGGCGTTGTAACCCAGGCTGACGCCATCGGCCGTCCAGTAGGGGTCAACATAACCGAAGTTGTAACGGCTCTGGTATTCACTGCGGGTCAGGCCGAGGGAAACCTTGTTACCGGTACCGAGGAAGTTACTCTGGCTGATCGAACCGCCGAGGATCAGACCGGCGCTCTGGGCGAAACCGACGCTGGCGGTGATCGAACCGGACGCTTGTTCTTCAACACTGTAGTTAACGTCAACCTGGTCATCGGTACCCGGAACAGCCGGGGTCTCGACGTTGACTTCCTTGAAGAAGCCAAGACGCTCCAGGCGGGTTTTGGACTGATCGATCAGGTAGGTCGATGCCCAGCCACCTTCCATCTGACGCATCTCACGGCGCAGCACTTCGTCTTCAGACTTGGTGTTGCCACGGAAGTTGATGCGGTTGACGTAGGCACGCTTGCCTGGATCGACAACAAACATGATGTCGACGGTATGGTCTTGGTCATTCGGCTGTGGCACGCCGTTGACGTTGGCGAAGGTGTAGCCTTCGTTGCCCAGACGACGGGTGATCAGCTCGGAGGTGGTGGTCATCACTTTACGCGAGAACACTTGACCCGGTTGTACCAGCATCAGCGACTTGATCTGGTCTTCCGGCACCTTGAGGTCACCGGACAGTTTTACGTCACGAACGGTGTACTTCTCGCCTTCGTTGACGTTGACTGTGATATAGACGTGCTTCTTGTCCGGGGTGATCGACACCTGGGTGGAGGCGATGTCCATGTTGATGTAGCCGCGGTCCAAGTAGTAGGAACGCAGACGCTCCAAGTCACCGGACAGCTTCTCACGGGCATATTTGTCATCGTTCTTGAAGAACGACAGCCAGTTGGTGGTCTTCAGTTCGAACAGGCCGACCAGGTCTTCTTCAGGGAAGACGGTATTGCCCACCACGTTGATGTGCTGGATGGCGGCAACGGTACCTTCATTGATCTTGATCTTCAGGCCGACGCGGTTACGCGGCTGCGGCACGACTTCAGTGTCGACCTCGGCCGAGTAACGACCTTGGGCCACGTACTGACGTTGCAGTTCGTTACGCACACCTTCAAGGGTGGCGCGCTGGAAGATCTCGCCTTCAGACAGGCCAGACTGTTTAAGACCTTTCATCAGGTCTTCGGTGCTGATGGCCTTGTTGCCTTCGATTTCGATGCTCGACACCGAAGGACGCTCGACCACCGTAATGATCAGGACGTTGCCGTCACGGCCCAGTTGGATATCCTGGAAGAAACCGGTCTTGAACAGCGCACGGGTGGAATCCACCAGGCGACGGTCATCGGCCTCATCGCCGACATTCAATGGCAAAGCACCGAAAACGCTGCCCGCGGAAACCCGCTGCAGACCATTGACACGAATATCGGAGATGGTGAAGGACTCGGCGTGAACTTCAGCGATCATCAGTACGGCGAGAACCGCAGTTAGCAGCAGACGTTTCATGAAGTCCTTTCTTATTCCAACTGGCAATAAACGACCCGCCGCGGGACGCGGCAGGTTCGCAATTGAGCGAAGCTTTACAGTCGACCCAAATCGTTTATCAGGGCAAGCAACATCACCCCGACTACCAAACTGATACCGATCTGGATCCCCCAACCTTGCACCCGATCCGAAAGCGGACGACCACGCGCCCATTCGATCAGGTAGAACAGCAAATGCCCCCCATCCAGTACTGGAATGGGCAGCAAATTAAGAACCCCCAGGCTAATGCTCAAGTAGGCGAGGAAATTCAGGAAATCCCCAACGCCGGACTGGGCTGAAGCGCCCGCCACTTTAGCAATGGTTATCGGTCCGCTCAAGTTTTTTACCGAGAGCTCGCCGAACAGCATTTTCTTCAACGATTCTAGGGTCAGGACACTCATGTTCCAGGTCCGCGAAAGCCCCTCGCCTACGGCCTCCAACGGCCCATAGCTGACTTCCCGGAGCATGGCATCAGGCCACTTCACTGGCTTTACGCCAGCTCCGAGGTAACCACTCGCTGACTTGCCTTCGCCACGTGTGGCCAGGGTAACGGGTACCTCAAGGGTCGCCCCGCTGCGCTCGACCTGCAGAACGATCTTGTTACCCGCACGACCACGGACGGTGTCCACCACCTGCTGCCAGTCGTTGAGCGATTTGCCATCCAGGCTCAACAGGCGATCACCGGGCTGCAGCCCTGCGGCCTTGGCCGGCCCCTTGGGGTCCAACTCCGCCAGCACCGGCGGCAATGCGGGGCGCCACAGACGCAAGCCCAAAGAGCGAATCGGATCAGGCTCGTCAGCGCCTTTGAGCCAGTTATCCAGGGTCAATACATGCGGACTGTCAACAGTCGCACCCTCTTCGCGCACACTGATGTGCAACTGACCGCTTTCACCCAAACGCCGAATCAACTGCAAATTGACTGCGGACCAACCACTGGTCGCTTTGCCATCGATGGATACAATTTCCTGGCCCGCTTTCAGACCTGCCGCCTCGGCTACACTACCAGCCTCGACCGCGCCAATAACCGGACGCTCCTGCTGAGTACCGACCATTGCCAGCACCCAGAAAAACAGAATGGCCAACAAAAAGTTGGCCACAGGCCCTGCGGCGACGATCGCAATACGTTGACGCACCGATTTGCGATTGAACGATTGCTCGATCTGATCAAGCGGTACTTCACCTTCGCGCTCATCGAGCATCTTGACGTATCCGCCCAGCGGGATGGCTGCCACCACAAACTCGGTACCCTGACGGTCGTGCCAGCGCAGCAACGGCATGCCAAAGCCTACGGAAAAACGCAAAACCTTGACGCCACAACGCCGGGCCACCCAAAAGTGACCGAATTCGTGAAAGGTGACCAGCACACCCAATGCCACCAGGGTGCCGATAATCATGTAGAGCGCACTCATATCTTTCTCCGAATGACGTTCAGCCCAGCCGGGCGCCTGGCTTCAGCGCCCGTGATGGTTCAACCACTGCCCGGCCAACTGCCGGGCACGCTGATCGGCAGTAAATACCGCGTCAAGCGTCTGCACTGCGACGACCGGTTCCTGGTCGAGCACTGTCTCGATCATACTCGCGATCTCCGGGAAGCGAATCCGCCGCTGGAGAAATGCCTCCACCGCCACTTCGTTTGCCGCATTGAGCATCGCCGGTGCGCTGTTGCCAGCCTCGGCAGCCTGGCGCGCCAAACGCAGGCACGGAAAACGCTGTTCATCCGGCGCCTGAAAGTCCAGGCGGGCAATCGCAAACAAATCAAGCGGCGCCACGCCGGAATCGATTCGCTGCGGCCAGGCCAGGGCATTGGCAATGGGTGTACGCATGTCTGGATTGCCCAACTGGGCCAACACTGAACCATCGATATAATCGACCAGCGAGTGGATCACACTTTGCGGGTGCACAACCACCTCGACCTGACTTGGGCGCGCATCGAACAACCAGCAGGCTTCGATCAGCTCCAACCCCTTGTTCATCATGCTGGCCGAATCAACCGAGATTTTGCGGCCCATGGACCAGTTCGGATGCGCGCAGGCCTGCTCCGGGCTGACCGTGGCCAGTTCGGCCAATGGCGTTTCGCGAAACGGCCCACCGGACGCGGTGAGCAAAATGCGTCGCACACCTACCTGCGACAGGCCACGCGCATAATCACCGGGCAAGCACTGGAAGATCGCGTTGTGTTCGCTGTCGATCGGCAACAGCACAGCACCGCTGCGCTGCACCGCCTGCATGAACAGGGCACCGGACATCACCAGCGCCTCTTTGTTGGCCAACAGCACCTTCTTGCCCGCCTCAACCGCCGCCAGGGTCGGGCGCAAGCCCGCCGCGCCGACAATCGCGGCCATCACGGCGTCGACTTCAGGGGCTGCGGCGACTTGGCACAAGCCGCCCTCACCTTCGAGCACTTCAGTTGCTGAACCGGCAGCGACCAGGCCTGCGCGCAGCTGCACAGCCGCCTCAGCCGAGGGCACTACGGCAAAGGCTGGCGCATGACGCAGGCATAACGCCAACAACTGCTCCAAACGTGAGTAACCGCTCAGGGCGAACACCTGGTAACGCTCGGGATGGCGAGCAATCACATCCAGGGTGCTCATCCCGATCGAACCGGTGGCACCCAGTACGGTAATGCGCTGCACGCCGCTCACATCACGCCCCAGTTGGCTGCCCAGAGCAGCACAGCAAACAAAGGTATGGCAGCGGTCAGGCTGTCGATGCGGTCCAGTACGCCACCGTGACCTGGCAGCAGGTTGCTGCTGTCCTTGATCCCGGATCGGCGCTTGAACATGCTTTCGGTCAGATCGCCAACCACCGACACTAGCACCACCACGGCAGCGCCCAACAGACCCAGCAACAGCTCTGCGACACTCCAGCCACGGCTCAAGCCGACAACCAGGGTAATCACCAGGCTCAGCGCCAGGCCGCCGTAAACGCCCTCCCAGCTCTTGCCAGGGCTCACCTGCGACGCCAGCTTGCGCTTGCCGAAGGCCCGTCCGGAGAAGTACGCACCGATGTCAGCACCCCAGACCAGTACCATTACCGCCATGATCAGCCAATTACCCAAAGGCCAGTGCTTGAGCAGCACCAGACCTTGCCAGGCTGGCAACAGGATCAGCAGGCCGATCAGTAAACGGCAGGCAACGCTGGACCACAGCGCACTGGTACGCGGATAGGTCAATACCAGCCAGGTCGCCACACCCCACCACAACACCGAAGCACCAAGCACCCAAGGCGCCAGGTCCGGCATCAGGTAGAGCAGCATCAATAACCCGGCCACCACAGCGGCATAGGCCACGCGAACGGTTTGCGCCACCAGGCCTGCCAGGCGCGCCCATTCCCAGGCACCGAGGGTGACCACCAGGCCGATGAACAGGGCGAAATCGCCGCCATCGAGCAAGAAGAAACCGCCCAAGGCGATCGGCAACAGGATCAGCGCAGTGATGATGCGTTGTTTAAGCATTAAGCACGGGCTCCAGCTTCGACCTGCTCGCTGGTTTTCCCGAAGCGGCGCTGGCGCGAAGCGTAATCGGCCAACGCTGTGCGCATGGCCTCGTGTTTGAAGTCCGGCCAGAACAGGTCGGAGAAGTAGAGCTCGGCGTAGGCCAGCTGCCACAACAGGAAATTGCTGATGCGGTGCTCACCACCGGTACGGATGCACAGATCGGGCAGCGGCAGGTCGCCTGTTGCCAGGCAAGTCTGCAACAGCTCGGGGGTAATGTCGTCCGGACGCAGGTGGCCGGCCTGAACCTCACGCGCCAGGCGCTGGGCGGCCTGGGCGATATCCCACTGGCCACCATAGTTGGCGGCAATCTGCAGGATGAAGCGATTGCTCCCGGCCGTCAGCGCCTCGGCCTCACGCATGGAGGCCTGCAGCTCAGGATGGAAGCGTGAGCGATCACCGATGATGCGCAGGCTGATGTTGTTGTCATTGAGGCGTTTGGCCTCACGGCGCAAGGCCGACAAGAACAACTCCATCAAGGCACCAACCTCTTCGGCTGGGCGCTGCCAGTTTTCACTGGAGAAGGCGAACAGGGTCAGGACCTCGACCTTGGCCTCAGCGCACACCTCAATGACCGCGCGCACGGCGTCGACGCCTGCCTTGTGCCCGGCAACTCCGGGCAACAGGCGCTTCTTCGCCCAGCGATTATTCCCATCCATGATGATCGCGACATGGCGCGGCACCGATGGGGACACACCCTGTTTGGTCTTTTCCATTAAAAAAAGTCCCGACCCTTAAACGGCCATCAGGTCCTTTTCTTTCTGCTTGACGGCAACTTCGATCTCAGCCACAAACTTGTCAGTCAGCTTCTGGATTTCGTCGGCAGCACGACGCTCGTCGTCTTCGCTGATTTCCTTCTCCTTGACCAGATCCTTGAGCTGGCTCAGCGCATCACGACGGATATTGCGCACGGCAATACGGCCATCTTCAGCGGCATCACGCGCCTGTTTGGTGAAGCCCTTGCGGGTTTCTTCGGTCAGCGCAGGCATGGAAATCAGCAGCAACTCGCCGAGGTTGGTCGGATTGAGGTTTAGACCCGCACTACCAATAGCCTTGTCGACAGCACCCAGCATGTTGCGCTCGAATGCCACGACCTGCAGGGTACGGGCATCTTTCACGGTGATGTTGGCCACTTGCTTGATTGGCGTGTCGGTACCGTAGTAAGGCACCATGACGCCTTCCAGAACGCTAGGGTGCGCCTGGCCGGTACGAATTCGGCTGAATGCGTGCGCCAGGGACTCCAGCGATTTCTGCATGCGCTCTTGAGCGTCTTTCTTGATTTCGTTGATCATTTTTGAACTTCCTCGATCAGAGTTCCTTCAGCGCCACCATGCACGATATTCAGCAGGGCGCCAGGCTTGTTCATGTTGAAGACGCGCAGCGGCATCTTGTGATCGCGGCACAAGCAAATTGCCGTCAGGTCCATCACGCCCAGCTTGCGATCCAGCACTTCATCGTAAGTCAGATGATCGAACTTCTCGGCATGCGGGTCTTTGAATGGATCTGCAGTGTATACACCATCGACCTTGGTTGCCTTCAATACCACGTCGGCATCGATTTCGATGGCGCGCAGGCATGCGGCAGAATCGGTGGTAAAGAACGGGTTGCCGGTGCCGGCAGCGAAGATCACGACTTCTTTGGCGTTCAAATGACGCATGGCCTTGCGACGATCGTAATGATCGGTCACACCAACCATGGAGATAGCCGACATGACGATAGCGGTAATGTTCGCACGCTCCAGGGCGTCACGCATGGCCAGGCCATTCATTACCGTGGCCAGCATACCCATGTGGTCACCGGTGACGCGATCCATGCCCGCTGCACTGAGTGCCGCGCCACGGAACAGGTTGCCACCACCGATTACCAGGCCGACCTGAACACCAATACCGACCAATTGGCCGACTTCCAGCGCCATGCGATCCAGGACCTTGGGGTCGATCCCGAACTCTTCCGAGCCCATCAGGGCCTCGCCGCTAAGTTTGAGTAGAATGCGTTTATAGCGAGCTTGATAGCCACTGCTCTGCTGAGCCATTGCGAATCTCTCCTGCGGCGTTTGTAAAAATCTGGCGGGCTGTTTTCAGCCTGCGCGTAACTCTAAGCGTGGCGCAGCTACTGCGCCAGCGAAAGGCAGTCTTGTAAACCGCTCCCGCTTTGACAAAGAGGCTGCGCGCGTGAGCGGGCAGCCTCTTCGGGGCGACAGATGTAAGTCTGTCTTACTGCTTGGCAGCAGCCAGCTGGGCGGCAACTTCTTCAGCGAAGTTGTCGACTGGCTTCTCGATGCCTTCGCCTACTTTGAAGTAGGTGAAGGAAACGATTTCAGCACCGGCTTTCTTGGCCAGTTCGCCGACCTTGACTTCAGGGTTCATGACGAAGGCTTGCTCGACCAGCGAAGCTTCGGCCAGGAACTTCTTGATACGACCGTCGATCATGTTGGCGACGATGTTCTCAGGCTTGCCCTTCATCTTCTCTTCGTTCAGCTGCATGAATACAGCTTTCTCGCGCTCGATTGCTTCAGCGGAGACTTCCGATGGATTCAGGAACTCTGGGTTGCTGGCAGCTACGTGCATGGCGATTTCTTTGGCCAGCTGGACGTCGCCGCCCTTCAGGACAACCGCAACACCGATCTTGTTACCGTGCAGGTAGGTACCAACAACGTCGCCTTCAACGCGCACCAGGCGACGGATGTTGACGTTCTCACCAACCTTGGCAACCAGGGCTTCACGAGCGCCTTCTTGAGCGGCGATCAGCGGAGCGGCATCGGTCAGCTTTTCAGCGAAGGCTTTTTCAACGCTGGCGTTGACGAAGTTTTTGAAGTCGTCTTGCAGAGCCAGGAAGTCGGTCTGCGAGTTCACTTCCAGCAGGACGGCGGATTTGTCGTCAGCTTTGATAGCGATCGCGCCTTCAGCGGCAACGTTACCCGCCTTTTTAGCGGCCTTGATGGCGCCCGAAGCGCGCATGTCATCAATGGCTTTTTCGATGTCGCCGTCAGCCTTTTCCAGGGCCTTTTTGCAATCCATCATGCCTTCGCCAGTACGCTCACGCAGTTCTTTGACCAGCGCTGCAGTAATTGCTGCCATTTCAAATTCCTCTTGGATAGGTTTTCAACCATTCCACCCGATACTTGACGGGCGTTCAATTCTGTAAATCCACTCACCAGCACTCATGCGGTAACAAGGTTGCAACGGCGATGCTGACAAGAGGATTTCAAGGTGGCAAAAAGGGGGCTTAGCCCCCTTTTTGCGTGCCGAGTAGACGCCAGGCGTCAATTACTCAGCAGCTGGTGCGGCTTCTTCAGCGTAAACTTCAGTGCCGCCGGCAACGTTGTTGCGGCCACGGATAACGGCATCAGCCATCGAACCCATGTACAGCTGGATAGCGCGGATGGCGTCATCGTTACCTGGGATGATGTAGTCAACGCCTTCTGGGCTGCTGTTGGTATCGACAACGCCGATAACCGGAATACCCAGCTTGTTAGCTTCGGTGATAGCGATGCGCTCGTGGTCAACGTCGATCACGAACAGAGCATCAGGCAGGCCGCCCATGTCCTTGATACCACCCAGGCTGCGATCCAGTTTTTCCAGATCACGGGAGCGCATCAGGGCTTCTTTCTTGGTCAGCTTGGTGAAAGTGCCATCTTCGGCCTGAGTTTCCAGGTCGCGCAGACGCTTGATCGAAGCACGGATGGTTTTGTAGTTGGTCAGCATGCCGCCCAACCAGCGGTGATCGACGTACGGCGAACCGCAACGTGCTGCTTCTTCAGCAACGATCTTGCCAGCGGAACGCTTGGTGCCGACGAACAGAATCTTGTTTTTGCCCTGGGCCAGACGCTCGACAAAAGTCAGTGCGTCGTTGAACATTGGCAGGGTTTTTTCAAGGTTGATGATGTGAATCTTGTTACGCGCGCCGAAAATGTACTTACCCATTTTCGGATTCCAGTAACGGGTTTGGTGACCGAAGTGCACACCGGCCTTCAGCATATCGCGCATATTGACTTGGGACATGATAGTTCCTTGATAAGTCGGGTTGGGCCTCCACGTATCCCAATGACCAACCGAGGATCGTTCGATCCAAGGCACCCAGGTCATCGTGTCGACACGTGTGTGGGTTTAAGCTTTCGGGGCTATCCCCGCAAAGCGGCGCATTTTATATCACACAAGCGCAGCAAACGGAACCTGAATTAGCATCGCCCGTCAGCGGCTTTTGCAGCACTTCTATAATCGCGCCAGAATGCCTCTATATAAAGGTTGTATCACTGCCATAGACGCCGGAGCGAGCGCTGCTCTGGTAGAATCTGGCCTTTCCCAGTTTATTTGCGCCTCCGTGCGCCGTAGAGAGCCTGCAATGACCGTCACCATCAAAACCGCCGAAGACATCGAAAAGATGCGCGTCGCCGGCCGCCTGGCCGCCGAAGTCCTGGAGATGATCGAGGAACACGTCAAGCCCGGTGTCACCACCGAAGAACTCGACCGCCTGTGCCACGACTACATCGTTAACGTACAGCAGGCGATCCCGGCACCGTTGAACTACAAGGGCTTCCCCAAGTCGATCTGTACTTCGGTCAACCATGTGGTCTGCCACGGCATCCCCGGCGACAAGCCGCTCAAGGATGGCGACACCCTGAATATCGACGTGACTGTGATCAAAGACGGCTACCACGGTGACACCAGCCGCATGTTCCACGTCGGCAACGTGCCGGTCTGGGCCGAACGCCTGTCGCAGGTCACCCAGGAGTGCATGTACAAGGCCATCGAACTGGTCAAGCCGGGCTGCCGCCTGGGCGACATCGGCGAAGTAATCCAGAAACATGCGGAAAAGAATGGCTTCTCGGTGGTTCGCGAGTTTTGCGGCCATGGCATCGGCAAGGTCTTCCACGAAGAGCCGCAAATCCTTCACTACGGTCGCGCTGGCACCGGCATGGAGCTCAAGGAAGGCATGACCTTCACCATCGAGCCGATGATCAATCAGGGCCGCGCCGACACCAAAGTACTGGGCGACGGCTGGACCGCCATCACCAAGGACCGCAAGCTCTCAGCCCAGTGGGAACACACCCTGGTGGTCACCGCCACGGGTTACGAGATCTTCACCCTGCGTAAAGACGACACCATTCCCCGCACGTCGGCCTGATTCAAACAGGAAAGTGACTCGATGCCCCAGGTGGATCCAGAGCTGTTCGACCGCGGCCAGTTCCAGGCGGAACTGGCCCTCAAGGCTAGCCCTATCGCAGCCTTCAAGAAGGCCATCCGCCAGGCGGGCGACGTGCTCGACAAGCGTTTTCGCGACGGTCGCGAGATCCGCCGACTGATTGAGGACCGCGCCTGGTTCGTCGATAACATCCTGCAACAAGCCTGGAACCAGTTCACCTGGAGCGAAGACGCCGATATCGCCCTGGTCGCCACTGGCGGTTACGGTCGTGGTGAACTGCACCCCTACTCCGACATCGACCTGCTGATTCTGCTCGACAGCGCCGATCACGAGGTGTTTCGCGACTCGATCGAACGCTTTCTGACCCTGCTCTGGGACATCGGCCTGGAAGTCGGTCAGAGCGTGCGCTCGATCGATGAATGCGCCGAGCAGGCCCGCGCCGACCTGACGGTGGTCACCAACCTGATGGAAAGCCGCACCATTGCCGGCCCCGAACGCCTGCGCCAGCGCATGCTGGAAGTCACCAGCACCGCGCACATGTGGCCGGGCAAAGAGTTCTTCCTGGCCAAACGCGCCGAGCAGAAGGCCCGGCATCACAAGTACAACGACACCGAATACAACCTTGAGCCCAACGTCAAAGGCTCACCTGGTGGCCTGCGCGATATCCAGACCGTGCTGTGGATCGCTCGACGCCAGTACGGCACCCTCAATCTACATGCCCTGGCAGGTGAAGGTTTCCTGCTGGAGAGCGAAAACGCCCTGCTGGCCTCCTCCCAGGAGTTCCTGTGGAAGGTCCGCTACGCCTTGCACATGCTTGCCGGGCGCGCCGAAGACCGCTTGCTGTTCGATCATCAACGCAGTACTGCCGCCCTGCTCGGCTTCAGCGATGACAACCCCAAGCGCGCCATCGAGCAGTTCATGCAGCAGTACTACCGGGTGGTGATGAGCATCGCCGAGCTCAGCGACCTGATCATCCAGCATTTCGAAGAGCTGATTCTTGACGACGACAGCGGTAGCACCCAGCCACTGAACGCACGCTTCCGCCTGCATGATGGTTACATCGAAGCGGTGCGGCCAAACGTGTTCAAACGCACGCCGTTCGCCATGCTGGAGATATTCGTGCTGATGGCTCAACACCCGGAAATCAAGGGTGTGCGCGCCGATACCATTCGTCTGCTACGCGAACACCGGCACCTGATTGACGACGAGTTTCGCAACGACATCCGCAATACCAGCCTGTTTATCGAGCTGTTCAAGTGTGAAATCGGCATCCATCGCAACCTGCGGCGGATGAACCGCTACGGCATTCTCGGGCGCTACTTGCCGGAGTTCGGCCTGATCATCGGGCAGATGCAGCATGACCTGTTTCACATCTATACCGTCGATGCCCACACCCTGAACCTGATCAAGCACCTGCGTAAACTGCAGTACACCCCGGTGTCAGAAAAATTCCCGCTGGCCAGCAAGCTCATGGGCCGCCTACCCAAGCCCGAGTTGATCTACCTGGCTGGCCTCTATCACGATATCGGCAAAGGCCGTCAGGGCGATCACTCGGAACTGGGCGCAGTGGATGCACAGGCTTTTTGCCTACGTCACCAGCTACCTGCCTGGGACAGCCGCCTGATTGTCTGGCTGGTGCAGAATCACCTGGTGATGTCGACCACTGCTCAGCGCAAGGACCTGTCCGACCCGCAAGTGATCCACGATTTCGCTCAACAGGTCGGTGACGAAACCCGCCTGGACTACCTCTACGTGCTGACCGTGGCCGACATCAACGCCACCAACCCCAGCTTGTGGAACTCCTGGCGTGCCAGCCTGCTGCGCCAGCTCTATACCGAGACCAAGCGCGCCTTGCGTCGCGGCCTGGAGAACCCGCTGGAACGCGAAGAACAGATCCGCCAGACCCAAAGCGCGGCCCTGGACATCCTGATTCGCGAAGGCACCGACCCGGACGACGTCGAGCAACTGTGGGCACAACTGGGCGATGACTACTTCCTGCGCCACACCGCCGCCGATGTGGCCTGGCACAGCGATGCGATCCTCCAGCAGCCGGCCGATGGCGGCCCGCTGGTGCTGATCAAGGAAACTACCCAGCGCGAATTCGAAGGCGGCACGCAGATCTTCATCTACGCGCCTGACCAGCACGACTTCTTCGCTGTGACCGTCGCGGCCATGGACCAGCTCAATCTGAACATCCATGACGCGCGAATCATCACCTCCAGCAGCCAGTTCACCCTCGACACCTACATCGTGCTCGACAACGACGGCGGCTCGATTGGCGACAACCCACAGCGGGTCAAAGCAATTCGCGACGGCCTGACCGACGCCCTGCGCAACCCGGACGATTACCCGACCATCATCAAGCGCCGGGTACCGCGCCAGCTAAAGCACTTCACCTTTGCCCCACAGGTGACCATCCACAACGACGCCCAGCGCCCAGTGACCATCCTCGAACTCAGCGCCCCCGACCGCCCAGGCCTGCTGGCGCGGATCGGCAAGATCTTTCTGGAGTTCGACCTGTCGCTGCAAAACGCCAAGATTGCCACCCTCGGCGAACGGGTCGAAGACGTGTTCTTCATCACCGATGCCGACAACCAGCCGCTCTCCGACCCACAGCTGTGCAGCCGCCTGCAGGATGCCATCGTCGAGCAATTGCGCGTCGACCAGGCTGCCGTGGCTACCGTTTCCCGCCTGACCATTTAACGTTTGACGAGACCCTGCGCCGATGAACACCGATTTGCTTCAGCTTCAGCCCTACCCGTTCGAGAAACTTCGCGCCTTGCTCGGCAGCGCCCAGCCTGCCGCCGACAAACGCGCCATCGCCCTGTCGATCGGTGAGCCCAAGCATGAATCGCCGGCGTTCGTCGCCCAGGCCCTGGCTGACAACCTCCAAAAGATGGCGGTGTACCCGACCACTGCCGGTCTGCCAGCCTTGCGCCAAGCCATTTCCCGCTGGTGCGAGCAACGTTTCGGCGTGCCGAGCGGCTGGCTGGATGCCGACAAACACGTATTACCGGTCAATGGCACCCGCGAAGCGTTGTTTGCTTTCACCCAGGCGGTGGTCAACCGCGCCGCCGATGGACTGGTGATCAGCCCTAATCCGTTCTATCAGATCTATGAAGGCGCAGCCCTGCTGGCCGGTGCCACCCCGCATTACCTGCCGTGCCTGGACAGCAATGGCTTCAACCCGGATTTCGAGGCCGTCTCGGCTGAAACCTGGAAACGCTGCCAGATCCTGTTCCTCTGCTCTCCAGGTAACCCTACCGGCGCGCTGGTGCCGATGGAAACCCTGAAAAGGCTCATTGCCCTGGCCGACGAACACGATTTCGTGATCGCTGCCGATGAGTGCTACAGCGAACTGTATTTCGACGAGCAAAGCCCGCCACCAGGCCTACTCAGCGCTTGTGTGGAACTGGGCCGCAGCGACTTCAAGCGTTGCATGGTATTCCACAGCCTGTCCAAGCGTTCCAACCTGCCAGGCCTACGCTCGGGCTTTGTCGCCGGTGACGCCGAGATCATCAAGCCGTTCTTGCTGTACCGCACCTACCATGGCTGCGCGATGCCAGTGCAAACGCAACTGGCGAGCATTGCTGCCTGGAACGACGAAGAGCATGTACTGGCCAACCGTGACCTGTACCGCGAGAAGTTCGATGCGGTGCTGGAGATTCTGGCGCCGGTGCTGGATGTACAGCGTCCGGATGGCGGCTTTTATCTTTGGGCGAAGGTGCCAGGGGATGATGCCGAGTTCTGTCGCGACCTGTATGCAGCCGAGCATGTGACAGTGGTGCCGGGCTCGTACCTGTCTCGCGAAGTCAATGGCGTCAATCCGGGTGCCGGTCGTGTACGCATGGCGTTGGTTGCATCGCTGGCTGAATGCGTTGAGGCTGCAGAGCGAATTCGCGCTTTCCTGCAGAAGTAAACCGGAGTCACTGGAGGAGCCGGCAAGGCCGGCTCCTACGTAATCTGTGCAGACAGTTGCTCCTGCGACTATTTCACCGCCCCAAGATTCGCCTCACTCAGATCCAGTTCACCCAATACCTCACGCACCACATCATCGCCAACCTGATGATGGCGATGCAGCTTATACAGCTCCAGACGCTGCGCCCGTAGTGCACGCAGGCGTAGGCGCCGCTCCAGTTGGTCCATTTGCTCGGCCAGGGCCTGAGCCTCGGCATTGTCGTTGAACGTGTCCAGTTGATGGCGGTACTCGGCCATCAAACGAGCCTTGAGCTCGGCAGCCAACGCCGCCTGGGCCGCCTCCTGAGGAGCCCCCGGCTCGGCCAACTCTTCGGCCTCAAGCGCATGAATGGCCGCTACTGCCGTCTTTCGCCACGCCTCTTTAGCCTCCTGGCGCAAGGTATCGTCAGGACTCTTGGCCACCCCGCGCAGCAATACTGGCAAGGCGATGCAGGCGGATATCAGTGACAGCAGAATGACCCCGGCGGCAATGAAGATCAGCAAGTCCCGCTCAGGGAAAGCCTTGCCCGCACCGATCAGTAGCGGCACCGACATGACACCGGCCAGCGTCACGGCGCCACGCACGCCACCAATGGTCAGCAACCAGCAGGAGCGGGCATCGGCGACCTCCACCAAGTCGTCCTTACCGCGCCAGCGCCGAATCACCCCGATCAAGCGCCACACACCCTGGACCCAGACAAAGCGCAGCACCACCAGTACCGCAAAGATTGCCACCACATCCAGGCAACGCCACATCAAGGTTGGCCACAACGAGGCCTCGTGGCTGGTCACGGCCTTGATGATGTCGGGCAGCTGCAGCCCCAACAACAGGAAGATCAGGCCATTGAAGCTGAACTCCAACAACGACCAGACACTACGGTTGAGCAAGCGTGTACTGGTCTGGCGTGGCAGCAGATCGAGCCAGCTCTGCATCATCCCCGCCGCCACTGCCGAGAGAATCCCCGAGGCCCCCAGGCGTTCGGCCAATACATAGGCGGCAAAGGGCAGCAAGAGCATGAACACCACGTGCGTTGCAGGATCGTCCCAGCCGCGAGCGATCATCCAGGCGCGCAAACGGCCGACCAACCAGCTCAACGCCACACCAATCGCCAGCCCCCCCACAGCAACCAGTACAAAGGTTGCACTGGCCTCAGCCAGGGAGAACGCACCGGTGATGGCAGCCACCAAGGCAAACTTGAAAGTCACCAGGCCGGTAGCGTCATTCATCAGTGCTTCACCTTGAAGCATGTGCATCAAGGGGGTTGGCAAGCGGTCCTGGGTAATCGCCGAGACGGCGACGGCGTCCGTTGGTGACAGCACTGCAGCCAACGCGAAGGCCACTGGCAGCGGGATGCTCGGCAGCAGCCAATGAATAAAGTAGCCAGCACCGACCACAGTAAATAGCACCAACCCGACAGCCAAGGTCAGGATCGGACCGCGCAAGCGCCAGAGGTCGCGTTTGGGCATGCGCCAGCCATCGGCAAACAGCAACGGCGGCAAGAACAGAAACAGAAACAATTCCGGGTCGAGGGCGACGTGCAAGCCCAACGTAGGCCAGGCCAGCAAAGCCCCGGCGCCTATCTGCACCAACGGCAACGGCAACGGGATGACCCGGCCGACAAGTTTGGAGACACTCACCAGCATCAGCAGGATGAGAACGGTGTAGGCTGATTGCATGTGGCGTGTTCCTTTCTATTCGAACTCAGTCAACGGCGCACCTTTCGCCCATTCTGGGCAATGCCATTGAAACGACATAGTAGCCGTTCAGGCTGCATGCGCACCTCTGCACAAAAGTCGCAGAGGCTGCCAAAGCCTGTAACACCATGCTACAAACTGCCTCTTCGAGGCCAACCCAAGGCGCTTGACCGTGGCATAATCCTTCACCATTTTTTCCCAGGAGGGGCAAGACATGACCAACCGCGACACGCCATTGCACCTTTATGGAATCAAGGCCTGCGACACCATGAAGAAAGCCCGTACCTGGCTGGAAGACAAAGGCCTGGGCTACGACTTTCACGACTACAAGACCCAAGGCATTGACCGTGCCAGCCTGACCCGCTGGTGTGACGAACACGGCTGGGAAACAATCCTCAACCGTGCCGGTACCACGTTCCGCAAGCTCGAAGACGCCCAGAAGGCCGACCTCGACCAGGCCAAGGCCATCGAACTGATGCTGGCCCAACCGTCGATGATCAAGCGCCCGGTGCTCGACCTCGGCGAGCGGACCCTGGTCGGCTTCAAGCCCGACCTGTACGCGGCCGCCCTGCAATAACGCGGCGCACGCTTTCAATCAAATTCGCAAGAGGTAACTGCATGTCCACTACCCTGTTCAGCCTGGCCTTCGGTGTCGGCACTCAGAACCGTCAAGGCGCTTGGCTGGAGGTGTTCTACGCCCAACCGCTGATCAACCCGAGCGCCGAACTGGTCGCCGCAATTTCCCCTGTATTGGGTTATGAAGGTGGCAACCAGGCCATCGCCTTCAGCACCGCCCAAGCCGCACAGCTGGCCGAAGCCCTCAAAGGTATCGATAGCGCCCAAGCTGCGCTGCTGACCCGTCTGGCCGAAAGCAACAAGCCGCTGGTCGCCACTGTGCTGGCCGAAGACGCCGCCCTGACTTCCACCCCGGAAGCCTACTTGAAGCTGCACCTGCTCTCGCACCGCCTGGTCAAGCCACACGGTCTGAGCCTGGCTGGTATTTTCCCGCTGCTGCCTAACGTCGCCTGGACCAGTCAGGGCGCTGTCGATCTCGCTGAACTGGCTGAACAGCAATTGGAAGCACGCCTGAAAGGCGAGCTGCTGGAAGTCTTCTCGGTCGACAAGTTCCCGAAAATGACCGATTACGTTGTGCCTGCCGGCGTGCGTATCGCCGACAGCGCCCGTGTGCGCCTGGGCGCCTACATCGGCGAAGGCACGACGATCATGCACGAAGGCTTCGTCAACTTTAACGCTGGCACCGAAGGCCCAGGCATGATCGAAGGCCGCGTCTCGGCGGGCGTGTTCGTCGGCAAGGGTTCGGACCTGGGCGGCGGTTGCTCGACCATGGGTACCCTGTCGGGTGGCGGCAACATCGTCATCAAGGTCGGCGAAGGCTGCCTGATCGGCGCCAACGCCGGTATCGGTATTCCGCTGGGCGACCGCAACACCGTCGAAGCCGGCCTGTATATCACTGCCGGCACCAAGGTGAACCTGCTGGACGAGCACAACCAACTGGTCAAGGTGGTCAAGGCTCGCGATCTGGCTGGCCAGACCGACCTGCTGTTCCGCCGCAACTCGTTGAATGGCGCGGTGGAGTGCAAGACCCACAAGTCGGCGATCGAGCTGAACGAAGCGCTGCACGCCCACAACTAAGTGGTACCATCGGGTCTGGCCTAACGCCAGGCCCGATATTCAGGTCCGATCATCATGTTCCAGCCCTCCCCGTGGCGTGCTGATTTTCCAGCCATCGCCGCTCTGCAACGCCAGCACCAGACCTACCTGGACAGCGCTGCTACCACGCAAAAACCACAACGATTGCTCGATGCTTTGAGCCACTATTACGGCCACGGCGCCGCCAATGTGCACCGTGCCCAACACCTTCCTGGCGCCCTGGCGACCCAAGCGTTCGAACGGAGCCGGGAAAAAGTTGCCAGCTGGCTCAATGCCAGTGACCGCCAGCAGATTGTATTCACCCACGGCGCGACATCCGCCTTGAACCTGCTGGCCTATGGTCTTGAGGGCCTGTTCGAAGCCGGTGACGAAATCGCTATCAGTGCCCTGGAGCACCACGCCAACTTGCTGCCTTGGCAACAATTGGCCCAGCGTCGCGGCCTCAGGCTAGTGATACTGCCCCTGGACGACCGCGGCCTGGTCAACCTTGAGACGGCTTTGCAGTTAATCGGCCCGCGCACACGACTGCTGGCGGTGAGCCAGTTGTCCAACGTGATCGGCGCCTGGCAGCCGTTGGCCCCCTTGCTGGCGCATGCTCATGCCCAAGGGGCACTGACGGTGGTCGACGGTGCTCAGGGGGTAGTACACGGCCGCCAGGACATGCAGCAGCTAGGGTGCGACTTCTACGTATTCTCCAGCCATAAACTGTATGGTCCTGATGGTGTTGGCGTGCTCTACGGCCGCACCGAGGCCTTGGCACGACTGCGCCACTGGCAGTTCGGCGGTGAGATGGTCCAGTTGGCTGACTATCACCACGCCAGCTTCCGCCCCGCGCCTCTGGGTTTTGAAGCTGGCACCCCGCCAATCGCCAGCGTGATAGGCCTGGGCGCAAGCCTTGACTACCTGGCCGGGCTCGACCCGACCGCCGTCGCTGAGCACGAAGCCGGTCTGCACCGCACGCTATTACGCGGCCTGAATGATCGCGAAGGCATTCGCTTGCTCGGCCAACCGCAACTGGCCCTGGCCAGCTTCGTGGTCGACGGGGTACACAACGCGGACCTCGCGCACATGCTCACCGAACAGGGCATAGCCGTTCGTGCCGGACACCACTGTGCAATGCCACTGCTGAAAAGTTTCGGGCTCGACGGTGCGATTCGGGTGTCCCTGGCGCTGTACAACGATTCAGACGACCTGCAACGCTTCTTCGAAGCCCTGGATCAAGCCCTGGAGTTGCTGCGATGAGCCTGCCGATGCATGCACAGGACGCGCTCAGCAGCTTCGAACAGGCGGCTGGCTGGGAGCAACGGGCGCGTTTGTTGATGCAATGGGGCGAGCGCCTGGCACCTTTGAACGACGCCGAAAAGTCCGATGCCAACCGTGTGCATGGCTGCGAAAGCCAGGTGTGGCTGGTGGCTGAACTGCGCGATGGTCAGTGGCACTTCAAAGGCGCCAGTGACGCGCGAATCATTCGCGGCCTGCTGGCATTGTTGCTGGTACGAGTAGAGGGGCTGTCCAACGCCGAACTGCTGCAACTGGACCTGCCCGCCTGGTTCAATCAGCTGGGCCTGGCTCGGCAACTCTCGCCCTCGCGCAGCAACGGTCTGAACGCCGTGCTGCAACGTATGGCTCAGCTTGCCGCTGGCACTTGAGCCTTGCGCTCAGAGGGTCGCCGCGCGCCGCCTACCAACTTTTCCACCGCCTTGCTGGCGGCGACCATGCCAAAGGTCGCCGTCACCATCATCACCGCGCCAAAGCCCCCCGAACAGTCGAGCTTGACGCCTTCACCGACGAAACTTTTCTGCAGGCAGACACTGCCGTCACCTTTGGGGTAACGCAGCTGCTCGGTAGAGAACACACAGGGCACGCTGTAATTGCGCGTCACTGTCCGGGAAAACCCATAGTCACGCCGCAGGGTTGAGCGCACCCGCGAAGCCAGCGGGTCATTGAAGGTCTTGTTCAGGTCAGCCACACGAATCTGCGTCGGGTCGATCTGCCCACCGGCACCGCCAGTGCTGATGATGGTGACCTTGTGGCGTTTGCACCATCCGATCAACGCGGCTTTGGCCATAACGCTGTCGATGCAGTCGATCACGCAGTCGATGTCCTCACCGATGTACTCCGGGAGGGTTTCCTTGGTCACGAAATCCACCACGGCGTGCACCTTGCACGCCGGATTGATGGCCCGCAGGCGTTCAGCCATGACCTCGGCCTTGGCGCGGCCAATATTGCCCTCTTGGGCATGCAACTGGCGGTTGGTGTTGCTGACGCAAACGTCATCGAGGTCGAACAGCGATATTTCGCCGACGCCGCTACGGGCCATCGCCTCAGCCGCCCAAGAGCCGACACCACCAATACCGACGATTGCCACATGGGCTTCGCGCAGGCGCTGCAGGCCGTTGTCACCGTATAACCGGGCAACACCGGCAAAGCGTGGATCATCTGTACTCATGGCCAAACCCCGAAAAAACCGGCGCGCATTATAGGCCTCTTGCAGCGCTATGCCATCCCGCTTCGGACCAGCCGACTGCGTAGGAATTAGTAAAGTCAGCTGTAATCCTGTTTTAATGTCCTATGCAACCCCTAGTCCTGGACGACAACAGCACGGGCCTTAGAACTTCAACACCTGAAGCCAATCTAACCTACTGCCGCCGACCTATCCCTACAGCATAGGCGGACCAAGAGCAGAATCCGCGCCTCGAGGCGCTCGCCCGTTCCACCTTTCGGAACCCGAACTATCTATGTCATCGCGTAAATTTGGTATTAACCTGGTAATAGTCATGGCCATCGCCGCGCTATTCACCGGGTTCTGGGCGCTGATCAACCGCCCGGTTTCTGCGCCCAACTGGCCGGAGCAAATTTCCGGCTTCTCCTATTCGCCGTTCCGTCTTGGCCAAAGCCCGCAAAAGGGCCAGTACCCTACTGAAGATGAACTGCGTCAGGATCTCGAACAACTGAGCAAACTGACCGACAGTATTCGTATCTATACCGTCGAAGGCACCCAGGCGCAGATCCCGCGCCTGGCCGAAGAATTCGGCCTACGCGTGACCCTGGGGGTGTGGATCAGCCCGGACCTTGAGCGTAACGAGCGGGAAATCCAGAAGGCCATTGAACTGGCCAACAGCTCGCGCAGTGTCGTCCGGGTGATGGTCGGCAACGAAGCCTTGTTCCGCGAAGAAATCACCCCTGAAGCGCTGATCCAATACATGGATCGCGTGCGCGCCGCAGTAAAAGTACCAGTGACCACCAGTGAACAGTGGCACATCTGGAAGGAACACCCGGAGCTGGCCAAACACGCTGACCTGGTCGCCGCGCACATCCTGCCGTACTGGGAATTCATTCCGATGAAGGACGCCGGTCAGTTCGTGCTCGACCGTGCCCGTGATCTCAAGCAGCTGTTTCCACGCAAGCCGCTGCTGCTCTCCGAAGTAGGCTGGCCGAGCAACGGGCGCATGCGTGGCGGTGCCGACGCCACTCCGGCTGACCAGGCCATTTACCTGCGCACCCTGGTCAACAAGCTCAATCGCCAAGGCTACAACTACTTCGTCATCGAAGCCTATGACCAGCCCTGGAAGGCCAGCGATGAAGGTTCGGTCGGCGCCTACTGGGGCGTGTTCAACGCCGCCCGCCAGCAGAAGTTCAACTTCGAAGGCCCAGTCGTCGCCATCCCGCAGTGGCGCGTCTTGGCGGTGGGTTCAGTGGTGTTGGCAATGCTCTCGCTGACCTTACTGCTGATCGATGGCTCGGCCCTGCGTCAGCGTGGCCGCACCTTCCTGACCTTTATCGCCTTCCTTTGCGGGTCGGTGCTGGTGTGGATCGGCTACGACTACAGCCAGCAGTACAGCACCTGGTTCAGCCTGACAGTTGGCTTCTTGCTCGCACTCGGCGCGCTCGGGGTATTTATCGTGCTGCTGACCGAAGCCCATGAACTGGCTGAAGCGGTGTGGATTCACAAACGTCGCCGCGAGTTTCTGCCGGTGCAGGCTGACAGCGCTTACCGACCGAAAGTCTCGGTGCACGTGCCGTGCTACAACGAGCCACCCGAGATGGTCAAGCAGACCCTCAACGCCTTGGCGGCGCTGGATTATCCGGACTACGAAGTCCTGATCATCGACAACAACACCAAGGATCCGGCAGTCTGGGAACCGATCAAGGCCCACTGCGAGATGCTGGGCGAGCGCTTCAAGTTCTTCCACGTCTCGCCCCTGGCCGGTTTCAAGGGTGGCGCGCTGAACTACCTGATCCCGCACACCGCCAAGGATGCCGAAGTGATTGCGGTGATTGACTCCGACTACTGTGTCGACCGCAACTGGCTCAAGCACATGGTGCCGCACTTCAGCGATCCGAAAATCGCCGTGGTGCAATCGCCCCAGGACTACCGCGACCAGAATGAAAGCACCTTCAAGAAGCTGTGCTACAGCGAGTACAAGGGCTTCTTCCATATCGGCATGGTGACCCGCAACGATCGCGACGCGATCATTCAGCACGGCACCATGACCATGACCCGGCGCTCGGTGCTCGAAGAACTGGGCTGGGCTGACTGGTGTATCTGTGAAGACGCCGAACTCGGTCTGCGCGTATTCGAGAAAGGCTATTCGGCCGCCTATTCGCACGAGAGCTATGGCAAGGGTCTGATGCCCGACACCTTCATCGACTTCAAGAAGCAGCGTTTTCGCTGGGCCTATGGCGCCATCCAGATCATTAAGCGCCATACCAGCAGCCTATTGCGCGGTAAGGATACCGAGCTGACCCGCGGCCAGCGCTATCACTTCCTGGCCGGCTGGTTGCCGTGGATCGCCGACGGCATGAATATCTTCTTCACCGTCGGCGCGCTGCTCTGGTCGGCGGCAATGATTATCGTGCCGCAACGGGTCGACCCGCCGCTGCTGATCTTCGCCATTCCACCGCTGGCACTGTTCGTGTTCAAGGTCGGCAAGATCGTCTTCCTCTATCGCCGTGCGGTCGGGGTCAACCTCAAGGACGCCTTCGCCGCAGCACTGGCTGGCCTGGCCCTGTCGCACACCATTGCCAAGGCGGTGCTGTACGGTTTCTTCACCAGTAGCATTCCGTTCTTCCGCACACCGAAGAATGCCGACAGCCATGGCTTGCTGGTGGCACTTTCGGAAGCCCGTGAAGAACTGTTCATTATGTTGCTGCTGTGGGGCGCTGCCGCCGGTATCTATCTGGTCCAGGGCCTGCCGAGCAATGACATGCGCTTCTGGGTGACCATGCTGCTGGTGCAGTCGTTGCCATACCTGGCGGCATTGGTCATGGCACTGTTGTCGTCACTGCCCAAGCCTGTGGATGCCGCCGAGCCGGCGCAGGCTTCCTGACCTCATCGCTGACAAGGCCGGCTCCCAGCAACCTCTGGAAGCTGGCCTTGCCGACGATGAGCCCCTGACAAACAGCACAGATCCAAGGTCCTCACGCACCGCTTTTGCTATAAGATAACCCCCCTCGAATTCGTGCCCTGCCTTGCCCCCGGAGTTCCTTCAATGACGGCCCCAGCCGACCTCTCGCCTACCCTTGAACTGGCCTGCGACTTGATCCGTCGCCCCTCGGTGACCCCGGTCGACGCCGACTGCCAGAAACAGATGATGCAACGCCTGGGCGATGCCGGTTTCATGCTGGAGCCAATGCGTATCGAAGACGTCGACAACTTCTGGGCCACCCATGGCACTCAGGACGGTCCGGTGCTGTGTTTTGCCGGTCATACTGACGTAGTGCCTACAGGCCCGGTACAGGCCTGGCAGAACGATCCGTTCGATGCCCTGATCGATGCTGATGGCATGCTTTGCGGTCGTGGCGCTGCCGACATGAAAGGCAGCCTGGCGGCTATGGTGGTGGCCACCGAACGCTTCGTCGCCGACTACCCGAACCACCGCGGCAAAGTCGCCTTCCTGATCACCAGTGACGAAGAAGGCCCGGCCCACCACGGCACCAAGGCGGTGATCGAACGCCTGGCGGCGCGCAAGGAGCGCCTGGACTGGTGCATTGTCGGCGAGCCATCGAGCACCAGCCTGGTTGGCGATGTGGTCAAAAACGGTCGTCGCGGCTCGCTCGGCGCCAAGCTGACCGTGCGTGGCGTGCAAGGCCATGTGGCCTACCCGCACCTGGCCAAGAACCCGATTCACCTGGCCGCTCCGGCGCTGGCGGAACTGGCAGCCGAGCATTGGGACGAAGGCAACGCATTCTTCCCGCCCACCAGCTTCCAGATTTCCAACCTCAACTCGGGCACAGGCGCCACCAACGTAGTGCCGGGTGAACTGACCGCGCTGTTCAACTTTCGCTTCTCCACCGAGTCGACCGTTGAGGGGCTGCAGCAGCGCGTCGCGGCGATCCTCGACAAACATCAGCTCGACTGGCACGTAGACTGGGCGTTGTCCGGTCTGCCGTTCCTGACCGAGCCGGGTGACCTGCTCGATGCCGTGGCAGCCAGTATCAAGGCCGTCACCGGTCGCGAAACCAAGGCTTCGACCAGTGGCGGCACCTCCGATGGTCGCTTCATCGCCACCCTCGGCACTCAGGTGGTCGAGCTCGGTCCCGTCAACGCTACCATCCACCAGGTCAACGAACGGATTCTCGCCAGCGACCTCGATGTGCTGACCGAGATCTACTACCAGACCCTGACCCGGTTGCTCGCCTGATGCTCACCTGCCCGATCTGCAGCGCCCCGCTGAGTGCCCTCGACAACGGTGTCGCCTGCCCGGCCGGCCATCGTTTCGACCGTGCTCGCCAGGGTTACCTGAACCTGTTGCCGGTGCAGCACAAGAACAGCCGCGACCCCGGCGACAATCAGGCTATGGTCGAGGCACGGCGTGACTTCCTCAATGCCGGCCATTACGCCCCGGTGGCTCGCCGACTGGCCGAATTGACCGCCGAACGGGCACCCGCGCGCTGGTTGGATATCGGCTGTGGCGAAGGCTACTACACCGCACAGATCGCCGAGGCGCTACCCGACGCTGACGGCTACGCCCTGGACATCTCCCGCGAAGCGGTCAAACGCGCCTGTAAACGCAACCCGGCGCTGACCTGGCTGGTGGCGAGCATGGCACGCGTGCCGCTGGCCGATGCCAGCTGCCAGTTCCTGGCCAGCGTGTTCAGCCCGCTCGACTGGCAGGAGGCGCTGCGCTTGCTGGCCCCGGGTGGTGGCCTGATGCGCGTCGGACCCACTAACGAGCACCTGATTGAGCTGCGTCACAAGCTCTATGATGAAGTGCGCGATTATGCCGATGACAAGCACTTGGCACTGGTACCGGCGGGTATGCAGCACGCCCATAGCGAAACCCTTAAATTCCGTCTCAGCCTGGTCGATCGCAAGTCCCGCGCCGACTTGCTGGCCATGACCCCCCATGGCTGGCGCGCCAGCGCGCAAAAACGTGCCCGCGTCATCGAGCAGGCCGAACCTTTCGAGGTCACGGTATCGATGCGTTACGACTATTTCGTGCGCCAAGACTGAGCACACCCGGAGCCCCCAATGCGCCAACCCGATATCGAGATTTACCTCAAAGACGCCGACGTCGACCACAAACAGATCGCCGGCTGGCTCACTGAAGCCCTGGGCCCTTGCAGTGACTGGGTACAAAAAGGCCAGACCTACAAGTGCAGGGCCGGTAACATTCCAGTTACCTGGTTACCGAAGGCTGTAGGCAAATGGAACAGTCTGTACCTGGAAAGCGACCAGACCCCGTGGGATGACGACATCGCCTGCGCGCGTGCAGCTTTCGCTGCGCTGAACGTCGAAGTGCGCTGTGCACCGGGTAGCTGGATCGAAGAAGAAGGTGAAGAAGATGCTGATCGCTGGATCCGCATCAGTGCCGACGGTGAAGAAGAAATCACCTGGCGTACGCAATAACTGCCCTCTGTAAGCTGCAAGTTACAAGCCGAGCATAGTCAACTTGTAGCTTGCAGCTTCATACTTGCAGCGTTACAGCCCTATAACGTCTTCGGCCTGCAGGCCTTTCTGGCCCTGCGTCAGACTGTATTCGACCTGCTGCCCCTCGATCAGGGTGCGATGCCCCTCACCGCGAATGGCACGGTAGTGAACGAATACATCGGCGCCACCTTCACGCTGAATGAAGCCATAACCTTTGGCGTCATTGAACCACTTAACACTTCCAGTCTCACGAGACGACATCTGAACTACTCCGGATTTTTATTTTGGAATCGCCTTGCAAGCAGAGGATCACCCTCCTCCGCCGACGCAGCTTGAGGATTCCTCCTGCAAGCTGCGGACCGAGTATATGTCAGCCTTGAAATATTTTTTATGACCGGCGAGCTTTTTGCTGAACTTGCGCAGATACGGCACACTAACCGACTGAGCAATCACTCGAAAAATTCACCCAGAGCACACACCGTATGACCCGTTCCCCCCTGCGCCGCTTGATCTTTGGCGCTCTGCGTCGCCTGTTGTACCTGTGGGTTCGCTCCGAGACCATCAATCAGTCGTCCTTCACCCTCAACCTCGATCGCAGCCGGCCGGTGTTCTATGCCCTGCAGTCGCCGTCGTTGACCGACCTGGCAGTACTTGACCGTGAATGCAGCAAAGCCGGGCTGCCGCGCCCGGTGTTACCGGTGGCAGTGGGCAGCCTGGAGGAACCGGCCGCGTTTTTCTACCTGACGCCGGAGCCGGACTGGCTCGGTCGCCAGGACAAGCGCGGCGCGCCGCCGACCTTGTCGCGGCTGGTCAATGCCATCAGCCAGCATGCCGAAGAAGACGCGCAGATCATTCCGGTCAGTGTGTTCTGGGGCCAGTCGCCGGCCAGTGAATCAAGCCCGTGGAAGCTGCTGTTTGCTGACAGCTGGGCGGTTACCGGTCGCCTACGGCGGTTGCTAACCGTGCTGATTCTGGGACGCAAGACCCGTGTGCAGTTCTCCGCGCCCATTCACCTGCGCGAACTGGTCCAGCACAACAAAGGCCACGAGCGCACGGTCCGCATGGCCCAGCGCATGCTGCGGGTACACTTTCGCAACCTCAAGACCGCGGTCATCGGCCCGGACATCTCGCACCGCCGCAACCTGGTCAAAGGCCTGATCCACGACCCACTGGTGCGTCAGGCCATCGCCGATGAGGCCGAGCGCGAGAAAATCCCCCTGGCCAAGGCCGAAGCCCAAGCCCTGCGCTATGGCAATGAAATCGCCTCAGACTACACCTACACCGCCATCCGCTTCCTCGAAGTGGTACTGAGCTGGTTCTGGAACAAGATCTACGACGGTATCAAGGTCAACCATATCGAGCAGGTCCAGGGCATTGCCCCAGGCCATGAAGTCATCTACGTACCCTGCCACCGTAGTCATATCGACTACCTGTTGCTCTCCTACCTGCTGTTTCGCAACGGCCTGACCCCGCCGCACATCGCCGCCGGGATCAACCTCAACATGCCGGTAATCGGCGGCCTGCTGCGTCGTGGCGGGGCCTTCTTCATGCGCCGCACCTTCAAAGGTAATCCGCTGTACACGGCGGTATTCAATGAGTACCTGCACACCCTGTTCACCAAGGGTTTCCCGGTAGAGTACTTTGTCGAAGGTGGTCGTTCGCGCACCGGACGCATGCTGCAACCGAAGACCGGCATGCTGGCCATCACCCTGCGCAGCTATTTGCGCTCCTCACGTACGCCAATCGTCTTTGTCCCGGTGTATATCGGCTATGAACGCGTGCTTGAAGGCCGTACCTACCTGGGCGAGTTGCGGGGCGCGAGCAAGAAAAAAGAGTCGATCTTCGACATCTTCAAAGTCATCGGCGCGCTCAAGCAGCGCTTCGGCCAGGTGGCGGTGAACTTCGGCGAACCGATCCGTCTCGGTGCCTTCCTCGATCAGCAGCAGCCTGGCTGGCGCGAACAGGCGCACGCGCCGCAGTTCCGCCCGAGCTGGCTCAACGAAACCACTTCGCGCCTGGGTGAGAAGGTTGCACGCCACCTCAACGAAGCGGCCGCAATCAATCCGGTCAATCTGGTGGCCCTGGCCTTGCTCTCCACCAGCCGCCTGGCCCTCGACGAACGCGCCCTGGCACGAGTGCTGGACCTGTACCTGGCGTTGCTACGCAGCGTGCCGTATTCACCGCACACCACCTTGCCCGAAGGCGATGGCCTGGCTCTGATCAGCTACGTCAAGGGCATGGACCTGCTGGCTGAGCAGAGCGATGCGCTGGGTAGGATTCTCTACCTGGATGAGCAGAATGCGGTACTGATGACCTACTACCGCAACAACGTCCTGCACATCTTTGCCCTGCCGGCGCTGCTGGCCAGCTTCTTCCAGAGTAGCTCGCGAATGAGCCGTGAACTGATCCTGCAATATACCCGGGCGCTGTACCCGTACCTGCAATCGGAGTTGTTCATTCGTTGGGAGCTCGAAGAGCTGGATGGCGTCATTGACCAGTGGCTGCAAGCCTTTGTCGACCAAGGCCTGTTGCGCTACGAAAATGGCGTGTACCTGCGCCCGGCGCCAAGCTCGCGACAATTTGTGCTGCTGACCCTGCTGGCTCGGGCGATCACCCAGACCCTGCAGCGGTTCTACATGGCCACTGCCTTGCTGCTCAACAGCGGCCAGCACACCTTGAGCGCCGAAGAGCTGGAAGACCTGTGCGTGATCATGGCTCAGCGCCTGTCGATCCTGCACGGGCTCAATGCGCCGGAATTCTTCGACAAAACCCTGTTCCGCCACTTTATCCAGACCCAGATCAAACAGGGTGTGCTGCGCCCCGATACCAATGGCAAGCTGGGTTACCACGAGAAACTCAGCGAGCTGGCTGAAGGTGCAGCCAAGCGCGTGCTATCAGCGGAAGTTCGTTTGTCGATCCGCCAAGTGGCTTTGCACCGTGACGAACCGATGGCTCAGGTTTCCCTCTGACTCAACGCGACCTCCAGACGTAGGGTACGCCAGCAACTCATCACCCTACTCTGGAGATTGATCATGAATACCGAGACACACAACTGCCTGGAAGTCGAAGTGCTCTACCTCGAGCGCATCGCGCTGATTGGCGAAAACCTGGTGACCGTCAGCCTCAACGATGTGTCCCTGCAAGACGTGCCAGCCTTAACCATGGCCAGCCAAACCCTGCGTACCGACAAGAATGTGCCCTTCGCCTTCACGTTGCGCTACGACCCCAGTCTGATCAAAGACAACCACACCTACAGCCTCAGTGCGCGCATCGAACACGAAGGGCGCCTGCTCTACATCAACACCAGCGCCTACGAGGTGGATTTGAACAATCCGTCCGACACTCCGCTGACCGTGGTTGTACAACGCGTCGCCAACGGTTAAGGGCCATTGCGGCAAGCAGTGGCAGTTATGGCTGGTCTGCGACAGGAAATCCGTTACAGTTCAACGACGTCGATGAAGCTATCGACATTTACTGAACGGAGTTCCCATGAAAAAACTGCTGACCCTTTGCTGTGGCGCCCTGCTCGCTGCATGTTCGAGCAACGCCCCCGCCCCCAAAGCTTCGCTCGATGGAGAAGTCTTCTACCTGCAGCGCATCGCCCTGCCGCCAGCTGCAACCCTGAGCGTAAGCCTGCAGGACGTCTCGCTGATGGACGCACCGGCGGTGACCCTGGCCAGTCAGAACGGCCCTATCAAAGGTAACGTCCCGCTGCCGTTCCATTTGAGCTACGACCCAGCCCAGGTCAAACCTGGCCACCGCTACGCGGTCAGCGCGCGGATCGAGCTGGATGGCAAGCTACTGTTCATCAACACCGAGCATCATGGCGTGCAACTTGATGGCAACGATCCGCAACCGTTGCGTATCAAGGTCGATGCTGTTCGCTGATAGCCCGTGGTGATTTTTGATAAGGATACTGCCATGTTCCGCCCTGCTCTAACCTTCACTGGCCTGTGCGCCGGCCTGCTGCTGTCGGCCAACGCTCTGGCGCTGTCACTCAGCGATCTGTCGCAGAAAGACGCCTCTGGCGGCTTGAAAGATGCCCTTACTCAGGGCGCCCAGGTTGCCGTCAAGCAACTGGGTGCGCCCGGCGGCTTCAGCAACAACCCTGAGGTACGCATCGAATTGCCGGGCAAGCTCGGCAAAGTCGCAAAGAAAATGAAACAGTTCGGTATGGGAGCCGAGGTCGACGCCCTTGAGCTCAGCATGAACCAGGCCGCTGAGGCTGCCGTACCCCAGGCCCAGGCGCTACTGGTCGATGCCGTGAAGAAAATGACCGTCGATGATGCCAAAGGCATTCTCGCCGGTGGCAACGACTCGGCCACCCAATACCTTAGCAAGACCAGCCGCGAACAGCTGCGTGCGAAGTTCCTGCCTATCGTTAAGAAGGCGACTGATCAGGTAGGCGTGGCTCAGCAGTACAACAGCTTTGCTGGGCAAGCGGCGGCATTTGGTGTGTTGGATGCAAAGAGTGCCAATGTCGAAAGCTATGTGACCGAACAGGCGCTCAACGGCCTGTTTGAAATGATCGCCAAGCAGGAAGAAGGCATTCGCCAGAATCCGGCTGCGGCGGCTACCGGTTTGGCCAAGAAGGTCTTTGGCGCGATTTGATTCGGTAACGAGTGCATGCGTGCGGGTGCAGACTCCACGCATGCATCACTTAAGCTCCACTACCAGCATTTCCAAATTGGAACAGCCAATCTGCTTTGAAAGTATACCTGAGCAAAACCCGTAATCACTCAGGAGTACTTCAATGAGTCAATCCAACACGCTACAGATAACCGCCACCATCGACCCACGAATGCTCAATAGCAAAGGTTTTGATGATTCGCTCGATGACGCCACCTGTCATTGGCTGGAACTGTACGACGCCACTGACTTTTCCCTTCCTCCATCGATAATCTTTCACTCGAACGAAGCCTTGGAACTACCCAATACGTTCAACATTGATATTGGCAGTGAGTGCACAGTGGGTGCCCTCTACCTGCTTCGGCTGAAGTACAAAGTAAACGCGAAGCACCGTATCTCGGGAGATGTTCAATTCGAACTTCAGCCGTGCAATAAAACACCGCAAGGGATCACGCTGAAGCTCAGCTCCGGGCATGGACCGTGTCGAGGACGTACGGGGGCTTGTTTCCCGTGGTAATCACTGATCGGCTTTCGTAATACGAGCAGGGCGAGGTGCCTGTCACCTCGCCGCATTCGCTCAACTCGTCTTCCTGACCCTGAACCACGCTGCATACAGCGCCGGCAGGAACAACAGCGTCAATGCCGTCGCCACGATCAGCCCGCCCATGATTGCCACCGCCATTGGCCCGAAGAACACGCTGCGTGACAGCGGGATCATCGCCAGCACTGCCGCCAGTGCGGTCAGTACGATGGGCCGGAAGCGCCGTACCGTTGCCTCGATAATCGCCTGCCAGCGGTCCAGCCCGGCGGCAATGTCCTGTTCGATCTGATCGACCAGGATCACCGAGTTGCGCATGATCATCCCCGACAGGGCAATGGTTCCCAACATCGCGACAAAACCGAACGGCTGGCGGAACACCAACAAGAACAAGGTCACCCCGATAAGCCCCAGCGGCGCGGTAAGGAACACCATCACCGTGCGCGAGAAGCTGCGCAGCTGCAGCATCAACAAGGTCAGCACGACGACGATGAACAGCGGCACACCGGCGTTAACCGACTTCTGTCCACGGGTGGAGTCTTCCACCGTGCCACCGACCTCCAGCAGGTAACCATCCGGCAATTGGGCGCGCACCCCGTCCAGGGTCGGCAGGATCTGCTTGACCAGGGTCACCGGTTGTTCCTTGCCGTAGATATCCGCACGCACGGTGACGTTGGGCAGGCGATTGCGGTGCCAGATGATGCCTTCCTCGAAACCGTACTCCAGCGTCGCCACCTGCGACAGGGCCACACTGCGGCCATTTTCCGTCGGCACCGCCAGGCTCGGTAGATTGGCAAGCTCGGTACGTTCCTGCTGGGTACCGCGCAGGAGGATCTCGATCAACTCGTTGTCTTCACGGAACTGACTGACTACTGAACCGGTCAACGAACTCTGCAGGAACTTGGCCAGGTTGGCGGTGCTCACCCCAAGTGCGCGTGCGCGGTCCTGGTCGATATTGAGGTAGACCACCTTACTCGGCTCTTCCCAGTCCAGGTGCACGTTGACCACATGCGGGTTCTCGCGAACCTTGGCTGCCACCTTACGCGCCAAGGCACGGACCTGTTCGATATGCTCCCCAGTGACCCGGAACTGCACCGGATAACCCACAGGCGGACCATTCTCCAGACGCGTGACCCGCGAGCGCAGGTCAGGAAACTGTTCGTCGAGAGTAGCAATCAACCAGCTACGCAGCGCTTCACGCTCCTCGATGGTCTTCGCCAGCACCACGAACTGAGCGAAGCTGGCAGCCGGCAACTGCTGATCCAGCGGCAGGTAGAAACGCGGTGAACCGGTGCCGACATAGGCGACGTAGTTGTCGATGCCTGCGCGGTCCTTGAGCATCGCCTCCAGGCGATTGACCTGCTCGGCGGTGTTACTCAGCGACGCCCCTTCAGCCAGCTTCAAGTCGACCATCAATTCCAGCCGCCCGGAAGCCGGGAAGAACTGCTGGGGCACGAAGCGAAACAGCACGATGCTACCAATGAACAATGCAATGGTCGCCACGATCACCGTCTTGCGCCGCTCCACACACCACCCGACCAAGCGCCGAACCCGTTGATAGAACGGCGTGCCGTAAGGGTCGGGGCCGCCCTCAGCAGTGCCATGTTTGGCCGCATGCAACTTGGCCAGGTCCGGCAGCAGCCGCTGCCCCAAGTACGGCACAAACACCACCGCGGCAATCCACGAGGCAACCAGGGCAATGGTCACCACTTGAAAGATCGAGCGGGTGTACTCACCGGTGCTGGACTGGGCCGTAGCAATGGGCAAAAAGCCTGCTGCGGTGATCAGGGTACCGGTGAGCATCGGAAACGCTGTGCTGGTCCAGGCGTAACTGGCAGCCTTAAAACGGTCGTAGCCCTGTTCCATCTTGATCGCCATCATTTCCACTGCAATGATCGCGTCGTCCACCAGCAGCCCCAGGGCCAGTACCAATGCCCCGAGAGAAATCTTGTGCAGGCCGATGCCGAGGTAATACATCGTGGCGAAGGTCATCGCCAGCACCAGCGGGATCGCCAGGGCCACCACCAGGCCGGTGCGCATGCCGAGCGAGAAGAAACTCACCAGCAACACGATCGCCAGCGCCTCGACCAGCACCTGGACAAATTCACCGACCCCGGTTTTCACCGCCGCCGGCTGATCCGAAACCTTGCGCAGCTCCATACCGGCCGGGAGATTGTTGGCAATACGGGCGAACTCGACTTCCAGCGCTTTGCCCAATACCAGGATGTCGCCACCGGCCTTCATCGAGACAGCAAGGCCAATAGCATCTTGGCCCAAGAAGCGCATGCGTGGCGCGGGTGGGTCGTTGAAGCCGCGACGCACCTGCGCCACATCGCCGATACGGAACGTACGGTCGCCCACCCGGATCGGGAACTGTTCGATCTGCTCGACCGTGTCAAATCGCCCGCTCACCCGCAGTTGCAAGCGTTCGCTGGGGGTCTCGAAGAACCCGGCAGTGCTGACCGCGTTCTGCTCTTCAAGCGCCTGTTGCACGGCTGCCAGGGGTAAACCAAGAGTGGCCAGCTTGAGGTTGGACAGCTCGATCCAAATCTTTTCATCCTGCAAACCGAGCAGCTCTACCTTGCTCACATCTTTGACCCGCTGCAGCTGGATCTGCACGCGATCGGCGTAATCCTTGAGCACGGCGTAGTCGAAACCTTCGCCGCTCAGCGCGTAGATGTTGCCGAAGGTGGTGCCAAATTCGTCGTTGAAAAACGGCCCTTGAATGCCAGGTGGCAGGGTATGACGAATATCGGCAACTTTCTTGCGGATCTGGTACCACAGTTCGGGAATATCGGCCGAGTGCATCGAATCACGGGCCATGAAGGTGACCTGCGACTCACCCGGGCGGGAGAAGGAAACAATCTTCTCGTACTCGCCGGTCTCCATCAGCTTCTTTTCGATGCGTTCAGTGACCTGCCGCGAGATTTCCTCGGCACTGGCGCCGGGCCAGATCGTGCGAATCACCATGGCCTTGAAGGTGAAGGGTGGGTCTTCGCTCTGCCCCAACTTGGTGTAAGACAAGGCGCCGACCACGGCCAGCAGAATCATCAGGAACAGCACAATTTGCCGGTTGCGCAGGGCCCAGGCGGAAAGGTTGAAACCCATCGGGACTTACTCCTTGGCCGCCAGATTCACCACACGATTGGAACGATCCACCGGTCGTACCTGCTGCCCCTCCTGGAGCACATGCACACCGGCCGCCACTATCCAGTCCGAAGCATTGAGACCTTCAAGCACCGGCACACTGCTCTCGCCATAGGCACCCACCCGCACCGGAACGCGCTTGAGGGTGTTGCTGGGATCCACGCGCCAGACATACGTCTGGCCGTTTTCGGCGGTCAACGCCGACAGTGGCACTGACAGCGGCACCTGCTGTTCATGCTGGATAAACACTCGGGCGCTCTGGCCCAGCTCCGCTGGGATTTTGCCGGCGCTGAAGGCGATCCGCGCAGCGAAAGTGCGCGAGCGTGGATCGGCCGCTGGTGACAGTTCGCGAATACGTCCGTTGAAACGTTGATCCGGTTGCGACCACAACTCGACCGATACCGCTTGGCCGACTTTGAAACGGCCGAAATGCTGCTCCGGCAGGCCGATCAGCACTTCTCGCACACCGTCAGTGGCCAGGGTAAAGACTGTCTGCCCCGCCGACACCACCTGCCCCACCTCAACCTGACGTTTGGCGATCACCCCATCTTCGGATGCACGCAACACCGCATACTCGGCCTGGTTGCCGGCCACATCAAACTCGGCGCGGACCTGCTTGAGCCGGGCCAGGCCAGCGCGATAGAGGTTTTCCGCGTTGTCGTACTGCGAACGGCTGACCATCTGCCGTTCCAGCAGGATCTTGTAGCGATCGCGCTCGGTCTTGACCAGGTTCAGGTTGGCTTCGGCAGCCGCCAGTTGCGCACGACTGGCCTCCAACTGCAGACGCACATCCTGTGGGTCGAGCTCGGCCAAGGGCTGCTCAGCCTTGACCCGTTGCCCCTCCTCTACCAGGCGCTTGCTGACCTTGCCCGCAATGCGGAAGGCCAGCTCCGGCTCGAAGCGCGCACGTACCTCACCCGGATAGCTGTCGGCAGCAGCGCTGGCCGGTTGCGGCTGCACCACCATGGCAGGACGCAGGGAAGTCTGCGGCACACTCTCCTGCCCGCAGGCAGTGAGCAACACGGCAAGCGCAACGGGCGCAGCGAGGGGCAAGGCAAGGCGCAACATGATGAATGACCTTTCGCGAGTGACGCTTTGAATATTTATACTCGCGAGTATATTAAATCAGGCAATCACAGCGTGGAAGCGCCTGGCCAAGAGAAAAAACGTCTTAACAGGCTTTGCTTATGACGATATCTGCCTGCTCCACACGGGGCGGCGATGTACCATGTGCACTTACTGGAATCTGTATAACTGAACATGCCCAACGATCTCACCGCTCCTGTCGGCCCCGGCCGGCCCAAGGACCTGGCAAAACGCCAGGCCATTCTCGAGGCGGCCAAGCAGCTGTTTCTTACGCTTGGTTATGCCAGCACCAGCATGGATGCGGTCGCGACAGCGGCAGGTGTTTCAAAACTTACGGTCTACAGCCACTTCACTGACAAGGAGACGCTGTTCACCGCGGCAATCTCCGCCACCTGTACCGCGCAGTTGCCGGAACTGATCTTCGAGCTGCCCGACGGCGCACCGCTTGAGCAGGTGCTAGTCAATATTGGCTGTGGCTTCCAGGCACTGATCAGCAGTGACCAGTCGGTGCAACTGACGCGGCTGATCATGACCCTGGGCAATCAGGACCCCAAACTCAACCAGATCTTTTTCGAAGCCGGCCCGTTGCGGGTCCTGCGCGAAATGGAGTTGCTGCTACAACGCGTCGACCAACGCGGCCTGCTGCGCATCGAACATCCCGACAAAGCCGCGGAGCACTTCTTCTGCCTTCTCAAGGGCGCGCCGAATTATCGTCTGCTGCTCGGTTATGCTCCGGCCCTGGACGCCGAAGCTGCCCAGGCCCACGTTGCCGAAGTGGTCGAGATGTTCTTGCGCGCCTATCGCCCTTGATCAGGCCTTGAGAGCTTTTTTCGGGTAGATGTCGTAACGACTGGACTTGCCTTCCAGGCTATGGCTGGGCTTGGGCCCAGCAATGATCGGCGCCTTGCGCGGGCGCTTGACCACCACCCGGTGACTGGCCAGGGCCAAGGCTACTTCCAGCAGTGCTGGCGCGTCCAGATCATCACCTACCAGTGGGCGAAACACGCGCATTTCCTTTTTCACCAAGGCGCTTTTGTCGCGGTGCGGAAACATTGGGTCTAGGTAGATCACCTGCGGCGGCTCGCCCTGCCAGTTGCGCATGTGCTCGATGGCATTGCCGGTGAGCAGTTGCATACGTGACACGATGGGCCCGACCTCAGCATCATCGGCCGCCCGCGCCAGGCCGTCTTCAAGTAGTGCAGCAACCAGTGGCTGGCGCTCGATCAAGGTCATCTGACAACCCAGGCTGGCCAACACGAATGCATCCTTACCGAGCCCCGCCGTCGCATCGAGCACTTGCGGGCGCACGCCCTGGGCAATGCCCACGGCCTTGGCAATCATCTGGCCGCTGCCACCACCAAACACCCTTCGGTGCGCTGCCGCGCCTTCGACAAAATCGACGCGCACCGGCCCTGGCGCCTGCGGGCCAAGCTGCTGGATCTGCAAACCGCTGGCGCCGACCTGCACGGCGAACCCGGCGTTGTCGTCCACTAGTGGCAGATTCAGACGCTGCGCCCACGCCTGAGCCTTGGCCTGATAATCAGCTGTCAGTGCCTCGACCCGGATTCCGCCGTCCGCCAGTTGCTCTACCATCACACCCACTACTCAAAAAAATTAAATGATCGTCGGCCACGGCCGATATACGAAGTATTCGCTATTTTGCCAGACCTTCACGGCCCGCGACTGCCATGACCGACATTCTTCAGCTCAGCTCAGGTTACTTATCGCCCGTTGGCGATTATGGCCGGCACAATACCCAGGCACTGGGCGGCGTCAGCCACCTGTGGCAGGATTTTTTTGCCCGCGCCCTGGCCGAGCAGCAAGGTGAAGGCAGTCAGGCTGGCAGCATTGGCGCCGAGCAATTCGACAAGGTCACCGGTGAGCCCCTGAGCGGTAGCCAGGTGCTGGCACAGATTCACACGCAGCGTCTGTGCAACGTGCAGGAAACCGAGATCGCGCCGCCCGAGCCGTTGTTCCTGCCGATTGCCGAGTTCGAACCCGAACTGCTGGAAAAACTTGCCCCGCCCTTCAGTGCAGTTGAGCTGATCGAGCAGCAGCGTCAGCTGGACATCAGCAACGCCTGGGTTCGCCCAGTGGTCATGAGCCAGGGCCACCCACTGCCTGAGCCGGGACCAGCCCCCGCGCCAAAATCACTGTATCTGCCGATTGCCGAGTTTGAAACAGATCTGCTGGACAAGGCGCCCGAACCATTCGATGAGCCGACCCTGGTTGCCCAACAATCCGCGTTGGACTTCGACACCCGTTGGGCTCGCCCGGTCGTGCTTAACAACGTGCGCGTCGCCGCCTGAGCCTCAGCGGCAGATCTGCCAGAGGCCCATGTCCAGGTGAAAGTGATTGCGGTGCGCGGAGTTGTAATCCGGCCCAAGCACAGTATTGAAGCTATCACAGGCCCCGGCATGCACCTCGCGTAGAAATCGCGCCTTGGCGCCCTCGCCTTTCCAGTCGCTCAACAGATTGATCCGTTGCCCGTCCACCAAGCGAAAACCGGCGATGTCCAGGGCATTGGCCGAAGCATGCTGACTAAGCCGCGCGTTCTTGCGATTGTAGACATTGCGACAGGCAAAGCTGCCCAGGTGATCAACCTGCACCACCGCCTGGGAAAAAACCCGTTGTGCTGCGGGCTGCAAGGCATGGCGCTCGAACAGGGCGTAGGCCACCGCCAGCGGACAGGAGGCAAGAAAGCTGCTGCTCAAACGCACGGACGAACCTTCGACCCGCACGACGTTTTTTAACGGACAAGGCGCCTGTACCGGGCTGTCAGCCTGTGGGCGATAGCGCAGGTCGGAGGTGGCCAAGGCCTGGGCACAGCGTTGCGGATCGTCATCCAGGCGGCTCAGCTTGTAAGGCGTCAGTAGATTAGGAGCCTCGCGTACATCGAGCGCCGCCCAAGGGTTCCAGGCGTTCGGCAAGCGCACCCCCTGATACCAAGCAACTGACACCGCCGCTACCAGTAACAGACACAGCAGCAGGCCTTTGCCCATATAGATCAGCGCCTGAACAGCTGGTTGAGCTGATCAAAGCCCAGCGCCTGCTCAGCGTAGCTGAAACTACCCTGCTGTTTGATTTCCTCAGCGGCTCGAAAGAACGCGCCATAGGCGGCACGGGCCAACGACGAGCCAACGCTGATCCGCCGCACGCCCAAGTCCTGCAATTGATTGACGCTCAGATCCACGCCGCGCATGCCCATCAGCACGTTTACAGGTTTCGGTGCCACCGCTTGAACCACCGCGCGAATTTCCTCGGCGCTGCGCAGCCCTGGCGCGTAGAGCACATCAGCACCAGCTTCAGCGAAAGCCTGCAGGCGAGCAATGGTGTCGTCCAGGTCCAGGCGCCCGTGCAACAGGTTTTCGGCGCGAGCACAGAGCATGAACGGGAAGTCCAGGCTGCGGGCCGCAGCGACGGCAGCCTCAACCCGCTCCACGGCGTGGTGGAAGCTGTAGATAGGGTCTTCACTGTTGCCGCTGGCATCCTCTATAGAGCCACCCACCAACCCAGCCTGTGCTGCCTGCAAGATAGCGTCGGCACAGCCCTTGGGATCGTCGCTAAAACAGTTCTCCAGATCGGCGGCCACCGGCAAGGCCGTGGCATCGACAATGGCGCGGGCATTGTCGAGGGTTTCTTCCAGGGTCATGGCGCCTTCGGCGTCCGGTCGCCCCAAGGAGAAGGCCAGGCCGGCACTGGTAGTGGCCAGGGCCTCGAAGCCCAGGCTTGCCAACAGTTTGGCAGAGCCGGCATCCCAAGGGTTGGGAATGACGAACGCGCGATCGCGCTCATGCAAGGCTTTAAAAGCTTCGGCACGCAGGGTTTGTACATCCATGACATGACTCCCAGGCAAGCGGCAGAACGCGTTCAGAGCAGGCCGAGCTGTTCGACCTCAGGCGTCCTGTCCAGTTCAGGCAATGCCGGCAGCCCCGGCAGCCGCTCCATCAGTCCGCGATGAAAGCGCTGCGCCAGTGCCGCGGCCAAGCGATTATCAGCAGTATGCAGGAAAACATAGGGGCTGCGACCTTCCTCGATCCAGGCAGCGACCTTGTCCAGCCATGGCAATAGAAAGGTTTCGTTGGCCGCCAGTTCCGGGTGGCCGATAAAGCGCACCTGTGGATGCTGGCTGAAAGCCGTGGGACGCGGCGGCACCCGTGGCTTTTTCGCCTGGGCATGAAGCACGCCTGGTTCACGCGAGGTGCAGCTGAACAGGGCCCGAGGATCCAGACAAATACGCTCGACACCCCGCTCAAGCAGTAAGCGATTAAGCAAGCGCTCTTCTTCACCCTTGGCGAAAAACGCCTGGTTGCGCACCTCGACGGCGATGCTCACGCCAGCCTCATCGATAAACGCCAGCAGCTCTGCCAAGCGCGCCGGGCCGAAGGTCGCAGGCAATTGCAGCCAGTACGGAGCAACCCGCGCGCCCAGCGGCTTGAGCAGTTCAATGAAGGTTTGCGCAGCGACCAATTGCTCACGCAAGTCCCCGCCATGACTGATATCCCCAGGGAACTTGGCGGTGAAACGAAAGTGTGCGGGCATGACCTGAGCCCAGCGTTCGATGGTCGCTGGGGCCGGGCGGGCATAAAAAGTGGTGTTGCCTTCTACCGCATTGAAGACCTGACTGTAGAGGCCAAGAAAGTCCCCGGTTTTAGCGTCAGCCGGGTAGAGGTACTCGCGCCAGGCGTTTTCACTCCAGGACGGGCAACCGAGAAAATAGGGCAGTGTGGACAGACTCATTCATCAAATGTACAGGTCCAACCCCAGCACTTCCATCTCCCAATCAACGAAACCTGCCGTGGTCAGGTAGCTGGTCAGGGCCTGGGCTGTGCGTTTATTGCGCGCGCGGGGGAAGATCATGTCTTGCTGACGCACCGGCAAGCCACCGCTGCGGGCCTGGCCAGTGCTGGCCTGGTGCTGCACTTCGAACTCGCCAGGCAGATCCTCGTCCACATCATCGCTACGAACCGGCGCTTTGCGCGGGGCCCGCTTGATTGGGTAGGACTGTGAGGAAAAACCGTCGATACGCATGGCGATCTTCTCAGGAGCAATGATGGCAATTTAGCAGCATCAGAGTACCTACGCTAATGCCCGACTGATAACTGGACCACAGTTCGGGCAAAAGGTTTTATTTGGCCTGGGAATAACCGACGAACAGTAATCAGCGTGCTTTCGGCGTCGCCACGTTGTCGCGCAGGTACACAGGTTGGGCGAGGTCTGCTGCAATTGCTTCACCACGTTGCCAGGCAAAGGTGGCGAGGGTCAGCAGGTCCTGGGCATGCGGCAAAAGTGCTGCATCCTGGCCACTGAGCACCACCGGGATACGCTCAGCATAGCCCCAGCCGGTACCGGCGCCAAACCACTCACCGCTGACGCCCTCGGGCAGCACGGCACGCTCCGGTGGCAGCACCGCTTCGCTGCCGAGCAAACGCATTTCCCCATCGACTTGCTGATAGCAGCCCCAGTACACCTCGTCCATGCGCGCATCGATGGCCGCCGCAACCTGGCTCACACCCTGCTCGCGCATTGCACGCTGGGCCAGCACCGCCAGGTTCGATACCGGCAACACCGGGCGCTCCAGGGCAAAGGCCAGGCCTTGCACGACACCGATGGCAATGCGCACGCCAGTAAAGGCGCCTGGCCCACGACCAAAGGCAATGGCATCGACGGCTGACAGCGTCGTGCCAGCATCGGCCAGCAACTGCTGGATCATGGGAAGCAGCTTTTGCGCGTGCAGACGCGGGATCACCTCATAATGGCTGGAAACCTTGCCGTCATGCAGCAAGGCAACGGAGCAGGCTTCAGTGGCGGTATCCAGGGCCAGCAAGGTGGTCATCGGTGTATCCAGGCGAGAGAAAAAAGAACGGCATTATAAACAACAACGGCCCGCAAGCGGGCCGTTGTCTGCACCAGCAGGTAGCGATCAGCCCAGGGCTGACAGAACCTTGGCGGTAATCGCGTCGACCGAGCCAACGCCTTCAATGTGGGCGTACTTCGGCTTGCCGCCGTTAGCAGCCGACAGCTTTTGGTAGAAGTCGACCAGTGGCTTGGTCTGCTCGTGGTAGACCGACAGGCGATGACGCACGGTTTCTTCGGTGTCGTCTTTGCGCTGTACCAGCGCTTCGCCGGTAACGTCGTCCTGGCCGGCCACTTTCGGCGGGTTGTAGACCACGTGGTAAACGCGCCCCGACCCTTCGTGAACACGGCGGCCGGCAATACGCTGAACGATCTCTTCGTCTTCAACGGCGATTTCAACCACGGCATCCAGCTCGACGCCATTGGTCACCAGGGCTTGCGCCTGAGGAATGGTGCGTGGGAAACCGTCGAACAGGAAGCCGTTCGCGCAGTCAGGCTGGGCGATGCGGTCTTTGACCAGGTTGATGATCAGCTCGTCGGAAACCAGCTTGCCAGCGTCCATGATCGCCTTGGCTTCGAGGCCCAGCTCGGTGCCGGCCTTGACCGCGGCGCGCAGCATGTCGCCAGTGGAGATCTGTGGAATGCCGAATTTTTCGGTGATGAACTTTGCCTGAGTACCTTTACCGGCCCCGGGAGCTCCCAGCAGAATCACGCGCATATTGTGCTCCTCATTTTTGTAAGCAAATCAATGGATTCGGCGCAGAGGGCCAAGTCCGGAATTGGGTCATGACCACAAATCGGTCAAAAGGCTGCTCAAGATACACAGCGCCTTCAAGCCACACAAGCGGTCGAAAGTCGGAAAAAACTCTGCACACGGGGCTGGCAAAGCACAGGTTGCGCCGAGCGCAACCTATTGCTTTGCAAGCATTCTCACCGTCCTTGAACGGCCTCTGGCATCGACAATCTGGCGCTCAACCGGTGTTGCGCAAGCCCGCCGCGATGCCCGCCACAGTAACCAGCAAGGCCTGCTCCAGCGGGCTATCCAGAGCGGCTTCACGCTGACGCGAACGGGCCAGCAACTCCGCCTGCAATAGATGTAGCGGGTCCAGGTAAGTGTTGCGTAAACGGATGAATTCCAGGGTCTCCGGGCTGTGCGCCAGTAGCACCGGCTGCCCGGTCAGGCCCAGTACCACCTGGCAGGCCTGCGACAATAGGTCGCGCAAATGTACACCCAAAGGTCGCAGTTCTGGTTGCACTAGACGTTCGTCGTAGGAACGGGCGATCTCCGCATCGGCCTTGGCCAGCACCATTTCCAACATGTCGATACGGGTGCGGAAGAATGGCCATTGCTCGCGCATCTCGGCCAGTAACGGCCCCTGCCCACGCGCCAGCGCATTATTGAGTGCCGCTTCCCAGCCGAGCCAGGCCGGCAGCATCAAACGGGTCTGGGTCCAGCCAAAGATCCACGGAATCGCCCGCAGGCTTTCGATACCACCGGCACGACGCTTGGCCGGGCGGCTGCCCAATGGCAAGCGACCCAGTTCCTGCTCCGGAGTGGACTGACGGAAGTACTCGACAAACTCGGGGTTGTCACGCACCACGCTGCGGTAGGCCTTGACGCCGTCGGCGGCCAATTCGTCCATCAGCGCACGCCAGGCCGGTTGTGGCGGTGGCGGCGGCAGCAGAGTCGCCTCCAGCACGGCGGCCAGGTATAGGTTGAGGTTCTGTTCGGCGATGTCCGGCAGACCGAACTTGAAGCGGATCATTTCGCCCTGTTCGGTGGTACGGAAACGCCCGGCCACCGAGCCTGGTGGCTGCGACAGAATCGCCGCGTGAGCCGGGCCGCCACCGCGCCCGACGGTGCCGCCACGTCCATGAAACAGCAACAGCTCGACCTGCTGTTCACGACAAATCTGCACCAGGGTCTCTTGTGCCCGGTACTGAGCCCAGGCAGCGGCGGTGGTACCGGCGTCCTTGGCCGAGTCGGAATAGCCGATCATCACTTCCTGCGGGCCGTGCAAGCCAGCGCGGTAGCCCGGCAAGCCGAGCAGACGCTGCATGACCGGCCCGGCGTTATCAAGGTCGGCCAGGGTTTCAAACAGCGGCACCACGCGCATCGGTCGCCGCACCCCGGCTTCCTTGAGCAGCAGTTGCACAGCGAGCACGTCGGAAGCAGCACCGGCCATGGAGATCACATAAGAACCCAGCGACGCGGCAGGTGCGGCGGCAACCTCGCGGCACGTGGCAAGTACCTCGGCAGTGTCAGCCTGAGGCTTGAAGTCCCTTGGCAGCAGCGGACGACGGCTGTTGAGTTCCTGCTGGAGGAAAGCGATACGGGTGTCTTCGTCCCAATCGGCATAACGTCCCAAGCCCAGGTACTCGGTGATCTCGCTGAGCGCTGCGGCGTGCCGCGCGGCATCCTGACGTACGTCCAGACGCACCAGAAATAGACCGAAGGTGACAGCCCGGCGCAGGCAATCGAGTAGCGGACCATTGGCGATCACGCCCATGCCACAGGCATGCAGCGACTCGAAACACAGGTGCAGGGGTTCGAACAGCTCATGGTTGTCCTGCAGCACCAACGCGGAAGGCACCTGCGCCGAGGTCAACGCACTATGCGCCCAACTCCGGGTTTCACGCAGGCGATCACGCAATTGCTTGAGCAGCGCGCGGTAAGGTTCGGCAGAGTCGCCCACCTTGGCCCTCAGCGCTTCACTGGCCTGCTGCATGGACAGTTCAGAGGCCAGAGCATCGATATCACGCAAGAACAAATCAGCGGCCATCCAGCGCGCCAGCAACAGCACCTCGCGAGTTACCGCGGCGGTAACATTGGGGTTGCCATCACGGTCGCCGCCCATCCACGAGGCAAACCGGATGGGTGCAGCCTCAAGCGGCAAGTGCAGACCGGTGGCTGCGTGCAGGGCCTTGTCGACCTTGCGCAGATGATGAGGAATGGCATGCCAGAGCGAATGCTCAATCACTGCAAAGCCCCACTTGGCTTCGTCCACCGGTGTTGGCCGAGTACGGCGGATTTCTTCAGTGTGCCAGGCTTCGGCGATCAGACGCTGCAGACGCTCGCGGACCTGCTCACGCTCGGCTGGAATCAGGTCGCGATGATCCTGGGCGGCCAATTGTGCGGCAATGGCATCGTACTTCTGGATCAGTGTGCGGCGTGCCACTTCGGTGGGGTGAGCGGTCAGCACCAGTTCAATGCTCAGCTTGCCCAACTGGCGCGCCAGGGCATCGTCACTGTGCCCGGCGGCCTTGAGCCGTGCCAGCAGCTCAGGCAGTACCCGCGACTCGAAGGGTTCGTTCTGGCCGCCATCGCGACGACGAATCAATTGATACTGCTCAGCAATGTTGGCCAGATTGAGAAACTGGTTGAAGGCCCGCGCCACAGGCAACAACTCATCTTCGACGAGGTCGTCGAGACTCGAACTCAACTGCTCGGCTGCACCACTGCGATCAGCCTTGGCGCTGCGACGAATGGCTTCGATTTTCTGCAGGAACGCTTCGCCATGTTGCTCACGAATGGTGTCCCCCAACAACTCACCCAACAAATGAACATCTTCACGCAAGCGCACATCGATATCAGTCATCAGCCTTGTCTCCGGCATTCCTGGAAAACCGCTCTGGGTCCAGAGTGCCCCACTACCGGTCGTGCTTTCAAGGCAGACCAAAGCCTGCACAGTGACTACGCTCAAATCAGGTACCCAGGGTTTTACGAGGTGATCATGAAAATTCGCGAGCTTGCGCAGCATTGGGAACAGAACGCCAAAGGCCGCCTGAGCCCCACCGGCCATGTCCTGCACCTGGACGTGGAATCGGCGGCGCGTCTGGCCGCACTCACTGAGATGTACCCTAAACGGCGCCCCGAAGAGCTGCTCGGCGAGCTACTGGGAGCCGCACTGGAAGAGCTGGAAGCGAGCTTTCCCTACATCCAGGGCCAGCAGGTCATCGCCACGGATGAAGAAGGTGATCCGCTTTACGAAGACATTGGCCCGACCCCGCGCTTTCTGGCGCTATCGCGTCGCTATCTGCACGACATGAGCAGTCGCAACGACGAACAAACCCACTGACGCCCCCTGCCCCAAGCCGCTGTCGGGCGCCTGAACAGGCGCCCGGGTACCACGGCCTGCGCCTGAAGTTCCACAAGAATGGCGGTTCAATTCGTTGCTAAAACCGGCGAACGTGCGGCAATTTTTCTGAACTATTGAAAAAATGCTTCAGTCAGAACCTGTAGCCATCTGGCAAAGACCACCTGCAAACGCGCGGACCATGGTCCCGCAGCAGTTGATTGGCGCCAATGGACTGTTAAGGAATTCGTTGTTCATCAGGAGCGATCCAATGGAGTTGACCACCATGAAGACCCCTACCGCAATGACCTCAACGAAGCCCCTGCGCGGGCTCAAACTGGCCACACTGGCACTGGGCAGCAGCTTGATGCTGGCTGGCTGTGCCGGCAACCCACCCAGCGAGCAGTTTGCCGTGAGCCAATCAGCCGTCAATTCCGCGGTCAGCGCTGGCGGCACCGAGTTTGCCGCGGTTGAAATGAAAGCGGCCCAGGACAAGCTCAAGCAGGCTGAAATTGCCATGCACGACAAACACTACGACGACGCCAAGCGCCTGGCCGAGCAGGCTGAATGGGACGCCCGGGTAGCCGAACGCAAAGCTCAGGCCGCCAAGGCCGAAAAAACCGTACAGGATGCCCATGAGGGCGTACAGGACGTGCGTGAGGAAGGTATGCGCAACACCCAGTGAGGTGGCGCTGTCGACCCGTGCATTGGTAAACAATTAAAGGATAAACTGCTATGCGTAAAGACATGATGATCCCCGCCCTTTTGGCCCTGAGCGTTGGCCTGGCCGCGTGTTCGACGCAGCCGAACGCCAACCTGGAGTCGGCCCGGACCAACTTCTCGACCCTGCAAAGCAACCCACAGGCGAGCAAAGTTGCCGCCCTGGAAACCCAGGAAGCTCAGGACTATTTGAACAAAGCCGATAAGGCCTACATGGAGAAGGAAGACCAGGAACAGGTTGACCAGCTCGCTTATCTGACCAACCAGCGTATCGAGGTGGCCAAGCAAACCATCGCCTTGCGCACCGCCGAAGCCACTCTCAACGATGCTTCAGACAAGCGGGCTCAGGCCCAGCTTGATGCCCGCGATGCGCAGATCAAGAAACTGCAAGACAGCCTCAATGCCAAACAGACCGAACGCGGCACCCTGGTGACCTTTGGCGATGTGCTGTTCGACTTCGACAAAGCCACCCTCAAAAGCAGCGCCTACCCCAACATCACCAAACTGGCGCAGTTTCTCCAGCAGAACCCTGACCGTAAGGTGATTGTCGAGGGCTACACCGACAGCAAAGGTAGTGCCAACTACAACCAGTCGCTGTCTGAGCGCCGGGCCTCCTCGGTGCGCATGGCGCTGGTGCGTGCCGGGGTGGACCCGGCGCGAATTGTTGCCCAAGGCTATGGCAAAGAGTTCCCGGTAGCGGATAACGCAAGCAACTCGGGGCGGGCGCAGAACCGTCGGGTGGAAGTGACTATTTCCAATGACAATCAGCCGGTGGCACCGCGGGCAGTGAGCCAGGCGCATTGATGTTGTAGATAGCGTCTTGCCCGGTGACGGGCAAGACGCTATCTACAGACCTGTTAATCCTGAATTTCCTGCGGGGTTTCCTGGCCCATGCAACGTACAGCCTGCTTCTTGTTGTCGACCAACACACCGGTCAGACCCTTCTGTGACATATCGAACAATACCAAGACCCCATCAACACACTGCGCTACCTGATTGGCTGGCTTGAGCGAAATTTTGTAGTCCTCTCCCGGCACCGTTTTGAGCATGGTGAAATCCGACAACAACAACGCATCTTCAGGCTTGGCGAAATGCAGATAGCCGTAGTACCACAGTGCACCAACAGTACCGATGATGCTGCAGACACCGGTGATGATCAGGGGAATCGCGTTACGTTCTTCACTCATTGTGACGTCTCGTCAGGGTAATTGGGGATTTCGGCCAAACGCCGCAATCCATTGAAATGTTCCGGATCTTCGAGAAAGCGCAGCATCACTTGGCGCCAGGTCCGGTCGGCGAAGGTCTGCACATGGCCGCCTCGGGTCAATTGCAGCACCCGCGGCGGAGGTGCCGCCTGGTACAGCTGCAGACCATTGACCAGCGGTACGATCGGGTCATCGATGCTGTGGAAAAACAGCTTGGGCGGCGTCTTGATCTGGGCAATCGAATAAATCGCACTGTCACCATCGGGCACCAGCCACGACAGTGGCACCTGGAACGGCCAAGTCAACCAAGAGGTACTCAGGGCAAAGCGTCCAACCTGACGGTAGCTGGCCGGCACGCCATCGAACACCAGCGCCTTGAAACGCTTGGCCTGCTGCGGGTGCTGGGCCAGGTAATGAATGGCCATGGCTCCCCCCAGGCTCTGCCCGAGCAGCACTTGGGGCTTGCCCTGTACCTCAGGCGCCTGGTCCAGCCAGTCCAGTGCGGCACCGATGTCCTGGTAGACCTCAGGCAATGCCGGCTTGCCCTGAGACAAACCATAACCGCGATAGTCGAGCAACAGCACCTGATAGCCCTGCTTGGGCAGCCACCAACTGCCGCCCAAGTGCCAAGCCAGGTTGCCGCCGTTGCCATGTAGATGCAGCACCGTACCTTTGACCTCGACGCCTGCCTTGGCCGGCAGCCACCAGCCGTGCAGGCGCGTACCATCGGCTGCCGTGAGGGTTACGTCACGGTACTCGAGCTTGGCTTTCTCTGGGGTGAACGGCTGGCCAGGTTCGGGGTAGAACAGCAGCGAACTGCAGCCGCCCAGACTCAGCAGCACCAGCAGCAGGCCCAGAAGCCTGCGCCCTGCATCAGAGAATGTTCGAATAATCGGCTTCAATCCGGTCCAGGCTCAGGTGGTTGAGGAAGTTGGAGAAACACATCCAGGCCGACAGTGCGTTGAGGTCGCGAAACTGCTCCGGCAAGTACTTGGGCGGTTCCACCAGGCCTTCATCGACCAGTTGGCGCAAGGTGCGCATGTCTTCAAGGGTGGTCTTGCCGCAGAACAGCAAAGGGATCTGCTCGAGCTTGCCCTTGCGCACGGCCAACTGAATATAGTTGTAAACCATGATGAAGCCCTTGAGGTAGGACAAGTCCTTGGTAAATGGCAAACCATTGGGCACCGAACCACGGAACACCCGACTGGCATTGCCATAGCTTTCCGGCATGCCGAAACCTTGGGCGCGGAAGAATTCGTAGACCTGCATGAAGTCGGCGCCCTCCTCGACCATGTGAATGGCGCGGGTGCGGTTGGTCAGTTTGCGCAGGCGGCTCGGGTAGGAGGCAAAGGCAATCACCTCCATGAGTATCGCCAGGCCTTCCTGGGTTACCGTCGATGAGGGTGGGCCCTTGGCCAGGAAGGTACAGATCGGCTGGTTCAGACCGTTGAGAGTGGTGCCGACATGCACCAAACCTTCGTGGACCTCCAGCGCGCGCACGTCACGGCTATTGAACATGGCATCGGCGCGAATCTTGATGTAATCGGCGCCCGCTGCAGCATCGGCGACGATACCGTCAGACTCGAACACCCGAATGGTGTCCTCGGCCTCGTTGAACACCTTGTTCAAGCGCCCCTGAAGCAGTTCAACGGCTTGTTTGGCGGTGAGATTTTTCGGCTCGTCCTTGAGGTCGCCGCGACCATCGATGTTGTTCAGGTAGTCCGAGAGCATCAGGCCCAGGTCGGCCAGGGTCGGATCACCGGCATGGAAAGCATCGGAGGCCGCGCCGTAGAGCTCTTGGGAGATCAGGCCGAAATCCTCGGTGCCGCGCGCTTCAAGCATACGCACCACCATGCGGTATTCCTTGCACATGCGCCGCATGATTTGCCCGACCGGGTTGAACTGCCCCAACTGGCGGGTGATGTCACGCTCGATGTTCTGGAACTCGAGCTTGACTGCACTTGAGTCGAACGACAGCGGTCGTGCCTGGTAATAGGCACGGTCCACCGCCGGCGGCTCCTTGCCTTTGGCGTTGAGAAACCCCTGGCGGATGGTGTCGTCCCACTTCACCGCATCGAGCACGCGAATCGGCGTTTGTGCCAGGACAATGCGATCAGACAAGGCACGAATCGTCTGCTGGTACTCGTCCACCCTACACTCCTTGATTGATCTGTATTGCTAACCTTGATTACTTGCCAGCCCGCTGGAACCGGGCTACTTCGATGAACAGGTCGGAGTTGGCCGGGTCGTCCAGATAGGCCAGGACCCGCTCGGCCGGGCTGTCGATCAGCACGCCTTCACCATTGTCCTCGGATACCTCATAGGTACGACCACTGAGCTCTTTTTCCTTTACGGCCTGGTTGATCTGTTCAACATCGAGGTTGTAAATCACCAGCTCCTTGCCATCGATGATCTCGAAGCCGCCAATCAGGAAGTTGCCGCCCAGGCGCTTGGGCACGCCCGCCGAGAGGTACCAGCGGTTACCGTGTCTGGAGACCGTGAAGACGTACTCGTCACGTTTCTTGTCCTTACCGATGGCCACTGCCTTGTAAGCGTCACCGCCGCTGCGACTGATTTGCAGGGTCAGTGGCTCGCCCCAGGCGTCTTTGCTGGACCATTTACCCAGCAAGGTCTTGGGCGCAGCCTCATTGGCCGGCATCGGCTCGTTGAAGGTCACCAGACAACCACCCAGCAGCAGGAACGACAGCGCCAACAGCAGACTTCTGGCTTTCATCGGATTCTCCTTGAAATAGGGTCGCGGCTCACACTGCAGCCAGCACCAGATGCAGGTACCGGGTAAGGATAGCGAGCATCTGCGTTTGCGTATCAACGCGTGAGTCAGCGAGCAGGCCCTGATATTCCATCTGCTCGATTATCGCCGTCAACACCAGCGCATCTTGCTGAGGCTGGCGCGAGCCCACGACCTCAAGCATCTGGACGGCGCCATGGAGCAAAATCTGCTCGTGCAGCTTGACCAATCCGGCCAGGCGCGGACACAGCAAGGCCTCCTGGCGAAAGGCCTGCTCGGCCATGAGAAAGTCGCGGCGGTTGTGTAACTGACGCTGCACGTATTCGGCGGTCATCGTCGCGACCTCATCGGCCAGGCGTGCCCGGCACTGGGGGCTTTGATCACCTTGCGAGAGCAACTGGCGCAGCACGACCTCGGTGTGCTCCCACAGCTTGGCCATGTAAGCCGCACTGCGCTCGACATACTGGGCGAAGGTATCGGTGAGCAGGTCCTCGATATCCTTGAAGTAGTAGGTTGTCGCCGACAGCGGCACCCCAGCCTCGGCCGCCACGGCGCGGTGGCGCACACCACGCACACCCTCGCGTACGACAATGCGCATGGCGGCATCAAGGATGTCCTGGCGACGCTGTTCGCTGCCCTGGCGACTGGCCTTGCGGCCTTGATACTGAACACTCTCAGCCACGGCGGTAGCTACGCCTGCGGCGCCTTGCTGGGCCATTGTCACGTTGAAAAACTCCGGAAGGCTGCAAGCTGCAAGCTTCAAGTGGCATGAAAAAGCCGCAACGCCGCAGACTGCTTTTTCTTGCAGCTTGCAGCTTGCGGCTTGCAGCGCCGCCCGAAGGCGGCTTGGCCCAATTAGGCCTGTGGGCGCATGTGTGGGAACAGGATCACATCACGAATCGATGGCGAGTTGGTCAGCAGCATCACCAGGCGGTCGATACCGATGCCTTCACCGGCGGTTGGCGGCATGCCGTATTCCAGGGCACGGACGAAGTCGGCGTCGTAATGCATGGCTTCGTCGTCGCCGGCGTCCTTGTCAGCCACCTGAGCCATGAAACGCTCGGCCTGGTCTTCTGCGTCATTGAGCTCGGAGTAGGCGTTGGCGATCTCGCGGCCACCGATGAACAGCTCAAAGCGGTCGGTAACGTTGGGGTTTTCGTCGTTGCGACGGGCCAACGGCGACACTTCGAATGGGTATTGGGTAATGAAGTGCGGTTGCTCCAGCTTGTGCTCGACCAACTCTTCGAAAATCATCACCTGCAGCTTGCCCAGACCTTCGAAGCCCAGCACCTTGGCACCGGCCTTCTTGGCGATGGCACGCGCCTTGTCGATGTCGTTGAGGTCGTCAGCCGTCAGTTCAGGGTTGTACTTGAGGATCGAATCGAACACCGACAAACGCACGAACGGCTCACCGAAGTGGAACACCTTGTCGCCATACGGCACGTCGGTGCTGCCCAGCACCAGCTGCGCCAGCTCGCGGAACAGTTCTTCGGTGAGGTCCATGTTGTCTTCGTAGTCAGCGTAGGCCTGGTAGAACTCGAGCATGGTGAACTCGGGGTTGTGCCGGGTCGAAACGCCTTCGTTACGGAAGTTGCGGTTGATTTCGAAGACTTTCTCGAAACCACCGACCACCAGACGCTTGAGGTACAGCTCCGGCGCGATACGCAGGAACATGGCCATGTCCAGGGCGTTGTGGTGGGTTTCGAACGGCTTGGCCGCAGCGCCACCAGGGATGGTTTGCAGCATCGGCGTTTCGACTTCAAGGAAGTCACGCTGGATCAGGAAGTTGCGAATATGGTTGATCACCTGCGAGCGCACGCGGAAGGTGTCGCGGACTTCTTCGTTGACCATCAGGTCGACGTAACGCTGGCGGTAGCGCTGCTCGGTGTCGGTCAGGCCGTGGTGCTTGTCTGGCAGCGGGCGCAGCGATTTGGTCAGCAGACGCACGTTGGTCATCTCGACGTACAGGTCGCCTTTGCCGGAACGCGCCAGGGTGCCTTCGGCGGCGATGATGTCGCCCAAGTCCCAGGTTTTCACCGCGGCCAGGGTTTCTTCCGGCAGGGTTTTGCGGTTGACGTAGACCTGGATACGACCGGTCATGTCCTGAATCACCATGAACGAGCCACGGTTGAGCATGATGCGCCCGGCAACCTTGACCGGAATCGCTGCAGCTTCCAGCTCTTCCTTGGTCTTGTCGACATACTGTTTCTGCAGGTCATTGCAGTAGCTGTCACGGCGGAAGTCGTTGGGGAAGGCATTGCCCTTGGCGCGTTCTGCAGCAAGTTTTTCTTTGCGCAGGGCGATCAGGGTGTTTTCTTCCTGTTGCAGGTCTTGCGGGTCGAGTTTGAGATCGCTCATGTCGTCACATCTTCCATCACGGGTTCATTGTCCCTCGCCAGTGGCCGAGAGATCGCGGGGCAAGCCCGCTCCTACAAGGGAGCGAACCGCCCGCAGCATCTTTGTCGCGGTTACAGCCCCTGTTTGAGGCTGGCTTCCAGGTATTCGTCGATGTCGCCGTCGAGCACCTTGTCGCAATCGCTGCGCTCGATGTTGGTACGCAGGTCTTTGATCCGCGAGGCATCCAGCACGTACGAACGGATCTGGTGACCCCAGCCGATGTCCGACTTGCTGTCTTCCAGGGCCTGGGACGCGGCATTGCGCTTCTGCATCTCCAACTCGTACAACTTGGCCCGCAGCATTTTCATGGCGGTGTCTTTGTTGGCGTGCTGAGAGCGTTCGTTTTGGCAACTGACCACGGTGTTGGTCGGTACGTGGGTGATACGTACGGCCGAGTCGGTGGTGTTTACGTGCTGACCACCGGCACCGGAGGAGCGGTAGGTATCGATACGCAGGTCGGACGGGTTGATCTCGATTTCGACTTTGTCATCGATCTCGGGGGACACGAACACTGCCGAGAACGAGGTGTGGCGACGGTTACCGGAGTCGAACGGGCTCTTGCGCACCAGACGGTGCACGCCGATTTCGGTACGCAACCAGCCAAAGGCGTATTCGCCCTTGATGTGCACGGTAGCACCCTTGATCCCGGCGACTTCACCGGCCGACAGTTCCATGATGGTGGCTTCGAAGCCGCGCTTGTCCGCCCAGCGCAGGTACATGCGCAGGAGGATGTTGGCCCAATCCTGGGCTTCGGTACCACCGGAGCCGGCCTGGATATCCAGGTAGGCGTTGTTCATGTCCATTTCACCGCTGAACATGCGGCGGAATTCCAGTTGTGCGAGGGACGCTTCAAGGCCCTCGAGCATCTCGACGACATCGTTGACGGCGCTTTCGTCGTCCTCTTCAACAGCCATGTCGAGCAGCTCACGCGCATCGCCCAGGCCACTGTGCATTTCGTCCAGGGTTTCGACGATCTGTGCCAGCGCACTGCGCTCGCGGCCCAGTTCCTGGGCGTATTCGGGCTTGTTCCAGACGCTTGGGTCTTCCAGCTCGCGGTTGACTTCGATCAGACGCTCATGCTTTTGATCGTAGTCAAAGATACCCCCGAATTGACTCGGAACGCTCGGTCAGGTCCTTGATGGTATTCAGGATCGGGTTGATTTCCATGGTCGGGCAGCTCTCGTGCGTAATCGGTAGAAAAGCCGGAGAGTATAGCTGAGTTACAGCGGCAAGCGGCAAGCTACAAGCGACAAGAGGCCGCAGAAATGCCGCTTGTCTGCGCCATTGTCTTGGCCCTTAACACGTGCAGCTTGTGGCTGTAGTCAAGCCACGCCCACCTGGTTTTTCCCGTTATTTTTCGCCAGGTACAAGCCTTTGTCCGCCGCCGAAATCAACTGCCGGCAGTGACTGCCAATACCCGGTGTCTGGGTCGCCAGGCCGATGCTTACAGTCAGGCAGGCGTTGGCATCAGGCATGTTGTGGGCAATGTTCATCGCGGCCACGCTCTGGCGCAGCTTTTCCGCCACCAGGCGCGCGCCACCCGGCGAAGTGTTAGGCAATACCAGGGCGAACTCCTCGCCGCCGTAGCGGGCAGGCAAGTCACTGGGGCGTGCACAGGAGCCACGGATAGTTTCGGCGACCTTGCGCAACGCCTCGTCACCGGCCAAGTGACCGAAGGTGTCATTGAACGCCTTGAAGTAATCAACATCGATCATCAACAGAGACAGCTGCGCCTGTTCGCGCATCGCCCGGCGCCATTCCAGCTCCAGGTACTCGTCGAAATGGCGACGGTTGGACAGCCCGGTCAGGCCATCGGAGTTCATCAGGCGCTGGAGTACCAGGTTGGTGTCGAGAAGCTGCTGTTGGCTGACCCGCAGGGCCCGGTAAGCTTCATCACGTTGCAGCAGGGTCAGGTAGGAGCGAGAGTGGTAGCGAATGCGTGCCACCAGCTCAATGTTGTCCGGCAGTTTGACCAGGTAGTCGTTGGCGCCTGCGGCAAAAGCCGCGCTTTTGACCAGAGGATCTTCCTTGGTCGACAGGACGATGATCGGGATGTCCTGGGTCGCCGGGTTACTGCGATATTCGCGTACCAGCGTCAGGCCATCGAGCCCGGGCATGATCAGGTCTTGGAGGATCACCGTCGGTTTGATCAGCACGGCTTGAGCCACGGCCTGATGGGGGTCGGCGCAGAAGTGGAAGTCGATGTTCTCTTCATGAGCCAGACCTCGCCGCACTGCCTCACCGATCATCGCCTGATCGTCAACGAGCAGGACCATTGCCGAGTTTTCGTTGGTGGTCGGGAAACCGTCGAGCGGTAAGTCATTCATGCGCTGTCACCTGGTCACTGCCGACAGAGCGGCGTGGCACAATACATATCGTCATATTGGAAAAATCTCCATCAATCGTGCAGCGATCCGCTCCAGCGGGCGAACTTCAACTGCCGCATCTATCGCCGCCGCCGCTTTGGGCATGCCATAGACAGCGCTGCTGTGTTGGTCCTGAGCAATGGTCAGGAAGTTTTGCTGGCGCATCAGCTTCAAGCCCTGAGCACCATCGCGGCCCATGCCCGTCAGCAGTACGCCAACGGCGTCACCGCGCCAATAGCGGGCCACGCTTTCAAAAAATACGTCGATCGAAGGTCGGTAGATTTCGTTCACCGGTTCTGCGGTGTAGGCCAGGGTGCCGTTTTTCAGTAAGCGAATGTGGTGATTGGTACCCGCCAACAACACCTGCCCGGGTTGTGGCTGCTCTCCCTCACAGGCCAGGCGTACAGGCAACCCCGAGGCACTGCTGAGCCATTCAGCCATGCCAGCGGCAAACACCTGGTCAACGTGTTGAACCAGAACGATTGCCGCAGGAAATTCGCGCGGCAAGCCCTTGAGCAGGACCTCCAGGGCCGCCGGACCACCCGCCGACGAACCGATGGCAACCAGCCCCTGACGCAGGGCGCTCTCACGCAACGGCGCAGCCATCGGCCGCGGTGTGTTACTGCGCTGCTGGCCGATCAACCAACCAATATTAAGAATTTTGCGCAACAGTGGCGCAGCCGCTTCCTTGGGATCACCAGCGCCCAACGCCGGGGTATCGACCACGTCCAGGGCACCGTGGCCCATGGCTTCAAATACCCGGTGGACGTTCTGCTGGCGATCGACGGTGACGATCACAATGGCGCAAGGCGTCTCGGCCATGATCCGCCGCGTTGCCTCGACCCCATCCATGATTGGCATGATCAGGTCCATCAAGATCAGGTCCGGGGTCTGTTGGGCGCACAACTTCACCGCCTCAGCGCCGTTGCTGGCCACCCATACCACCTGATGTTGCGGGTCGAACGCCAACGCTCGGCGCAAGGCTTCCACGGCCATCGGCATGTCGTTGACGATAGCGATCTTCATCCCTGTGCTCCCCCGATCAACTCGACAACGGCATCAAGCAAGGCATCATCATGGAAACTGGCCTTTGCCAAATAGTAGTCGGCTCCAGCGTCCAGTCCACGACGGCGATCTTCTTCGCGATCCTTGTAAGAGACCACCATAACCGGCAGCGTCTGCAGACGGCTGTCACGACGCAACAGGCTGACCAACTCGATACCATCCATTCGCGGCATGTCGATGTCGGTGATCAGCAGGTCGAAGTCCTCGCTGCGCAAGGCGTTCCAACCGTCCATGCCATCGACGGCGACGGCCACTTCATAACCGCGATTGCTCAGCAGTTTGCGCTGCAACTCGCGCACGGTGAGCGAATCATCGACCACCAGAATGCGCTTTCGCGCAGCTTCGCGGGTTTGACGCTGGCCACGCTCGATGCGCTCCAGGCGGCCGGTGCTCAATAGTTTCTCGACCGAGCGCAACAAGTCTTCAACGTCGATGATCAGTACCACGCTGCCATCATCGAGCAGCGCGCCGGAGGAAATATCCTGAATCTTGCCCAGGCGCGCGTCGAGCGGCATCACCACCAGCACGCGCTCACCGATCAGGCGCTCGATAGCCACGCCGTAGAGCATGTCTCGTTCGCGAATGACCACCACGTTGATCGTTTGCCCCTCGCTCTGGCTGGGCGGCCGATTGAGCAACTGACTGGCGGCGACCAGACCAATGTGGCGACCTTCATGCCAGAAATGCTGGCGCCCCTCGATTTGGACGATGGCCTGCGCGGGCAGCTCCAGGGTCCGCTCGATATGGGCCAAAGGGAAGGCATAGGCTTCACTGCCAACCTCGACCACCAAACTGCGCACCACTGACAGCGTCAGCGGCACTTCCAGGTGAAAACTGCTACCGTGCCCACTGGTTTGGGTCAGCACAATCGAGCCACGAAGCTGGCGAACCATATGTTGCACCGCATCCAGCCCCACGCCGCGGCCAGAGACCTCGGTAACCTTGTCGCGCAGGCTAAAGCCAGGCAGGAAGAGGAACGTCAGTAACTCCGCTTCACTCATCTGCGCCACGGTTTGCTCCGGTGACAACTGACGCTCAACAATGCTCTTACGCAAGCGCTGCAAGTCAACGCCGGCGCCGTCATCGCTCAGTTCGAGCACCAGCAGCCCGGCCTGGTGCGAGGCACGTAAACGGATCTGTCCTTCCGCCGGTTTGCCGGCCAGCACGCGACGCTCAGGCTGTTCGATGCCATGGTCGACAGCGTTACGCAGTAAATGAGTCAGCGGCGCTTCGAGCTTTTCCAGGACGTCGCGATCAACCTGGGTCTTGTCGCCGTCGATCTGCAAGCGTACTTGCTTGCCCAGCGAGCGCCCCAGGTCACGGACCATGCGACTCTGTCCAGTGAGCACATCGGCGAAGGGGCGCATGCGACAAGCCAGGGCCGTGTCATAGAGCAACTGTGCACGCTGGCTGGCCTGCCAACCGAACTCATCAAGGTCGGCAGCCTGCTGCAAGAGCATCTGCTGGGTTTGCCCCAACAACTGCTGAGCCTGGGCCAGGGCATCCTGGACTTCCGGGCTCTGCTGACTGGCCTCCAACTGGGTTTTCAGCCCATCGAGGGCGCGAATGCTTTGGCTGTGCATGCGTTTGAGACGCTGCAAAGTTGCCAGATACGGCTTCAATCGCTGGGTTTCGACCAGCGCCTTGCTCGACAGGTCGAGCAGACTGTTCAAGCGTTCGGCCGTCACCCGCAAGATCCGCTCCCCGCCTTCAGTGGCGCGTTTGCCAGTACGCGGCGAGGTGATTTCGGGCTCGATTTCAGGCAGTACTGGCTCTAACAAAAGCGCTGAGAGTGGCGCGGGCTCGGGCAGCGTCATCGATACGTTCGGGACAAGAATCCCTGCTTTGGCGGCCGGTTCCAGCAGCGTTGCCATTTGCAACAGGAATGCCTGGACTGCCGGCTCGAGCGTGGCATCACCCGGCGTGGCAATGCGCATCAGCAAGTCAGTGCCTTGCAGCAAAGCATCGATATGCTCGGCACGCAGCAGCAGACGGCCTTCCTGGGCTCCGACCAGACAATCTTCCATCACATGGGCCACGCTGACCCCGGCATCGACGCCAACGATCCGCGCCGCCCCCTTGAGCGAGTGCGCGGCACGCATGCAGGCTTCGAGTTGATCGGCCTGGGTCGGATTGCGTTCCAGCGCCAGCAAGCCGGCACTGAGCACCTGGGTCTGGGCTTCAGCCTCCAGACCGAACAGTTCGAGCAAGGAAGCATCGCGCATTTGCTCTGGGGTCATGAAAGGCTCCGATTCACCGCAGACAATACCTGTTCTTCATCCAACACCCGCACACTGCGCTCGCGCCACTGCAGAACCGCAGCGGTAAAATGCGCCTCGCCCTGTTCACGCACCAGCCGCTCAGGATCCAGGCTGTGGATACCATCAACTTCATCCACCCGCACCACCACCGCACCACCGGTGGCCGCCAGGATCAGCATGCGCGGCATGACCCGCGCCGAGCCGCTGGCATTGGCGAGCACTTCCAGGTCCAGCAAGTCTGCCAACGACAGGCACGGCACCAGTGCGCCGCGCACATTGGCCACGCCTTGCAGCACCCGAGAACGTTGATGAGGCAGCGAGTGCACCGGCTGCAACGGGGCGACCTCGACCAGGCAACGGGTTGCCAGCGCCAGCCACTCTTCACCGAGACGGAACAACAGCATCGAGCGACCGGTACGTTCCGCTTGCACCTGCACCTGCTCATGCACATCCTGGGACAACGCATAGCGGTCCAACAGCCGCGTTGCGGCGTTGGCATACACAGCGCAATTGCGGCAGTGCACATGTTCAACCAGCAACGGGCAGCTTTTGTCACCCCGTACACCGATGCGGTTCCAGCAGTCATCGATGGCGGCGGCATCAGTGGCAAAGACTTGCACCGGTAGTTCTCCCCTCATTGTTCAGACTCCCGATCCGCGCGCCGCGCTGCACGCGCCTGAAGGCGGCGGGCACCGGCGACATCGCCCTGAGAGGCAAGCAATGCGGCCAGATGCGCCAATGCTTCGGCGTGCTGTGGATCGAGGTACAACGCCTTACGGTAATGACTCAGCGCTTCGCCCGTGTCACCGGCGGTATCACAGAGCAGACCGAGCCAGTAGAACACTTGGGCATGCGGCGGGTGTTGCTGCAGATAGCGCGCGCACGCCGCTTGCGCCTCGGCGCTGCTGCCGGCGTTAGCCAACCGGGCAATCTGCGCCAGCAGTTCGGTGCTGGGCTCCAGCGCGGCGGCAATGGCCGGTGGCGGCGCATTGACCTTGAGCTTGCGTGCGGGGGCTGGGAAGGGCCGCGACGCATTGCTCAGCGTTGGCGACATCGACGTCACCACCACGGGCTTGCTGGTAAACACTGGTGCAACTTCAGTCTGGCGCACATAGGCAAAGGACTGCGCGATGCCCAGCGGACGCATGCCCATCCGCGCCAACAAACTGCCCTCAGCCGGCCCGATGAACAATACGCCCTGCTCGTGGATCAAGCGCTTGAGCACCTCGAACACCCGTTGCTGGGTAGGCACATCGAAATAGATCAGCAAATTTCGGCAAAAGACAAAATCATAACGGCCTGCCCAGGCTTTCAACGCTGGGTCGAGCACATTTCCTGACTGCAACTTGACCTGCTGGCGTACACGCGAGTGCAGCACGTGGCCGTCGTCACTCGGGTCGAAGTGCCGCTCACGGAAATCCAGGTGCGAACCGCGAAAGGAGTTTCGCCCATACACCCCTTGCTCGGCGCGACTGATCGAGAAAGGGCTGATGTCCATGCCATCGACACGAAACGCCTGGGCGCCAATGCCGGCATCCAGTAGCGTCATGGCAATGGAGTACGGTTCCTCACCCGTGGAGCAAGGCAAACTGAGGATCCGCAAGGGGCGTGCCCCGGCCAGCTCTGCCAAGCGTTTGTTGGCAAGATCCGCCAAGGCGCTAAACGACTCCGGGTAGCGAAAGAACCAGGTCTCGGGAACGATCACCGCTTCGATCAGTGCTTGTTGTTCGTCGCGCGACTGCTGCAAGCGTAGCCAATAGTCATCCAGGTCATAGGCATTAACGGCAGTGCAGCGTTGACGCAGCGCACGCTCGACCATAGGCGCGCCGACCGAGGCCACATCCAGGCCGATGCGTTCTTGCAAAAAGCGGAAAAAGCGCTGTTCGCTGCTCATTTCGGCTCCCCACGCTCAACCGCCTGCGCCTCAGGCAAGGGGTACAACAATGCACGCACCGCATCATTGAGCAGGTCCTGCACGCTAATGCGCTGCACCAATCCCTGGGCATCCTCGCGCACCGGTCCCAGATAGGGCGCTTGCTGATTGTCCAGGCCGTAAGGTTGGAACGCTTGTGGCGGGCAACGCAAGGTGTCGGTGGCCTGTTCCAGAATCAGACCCAACAACACCGCTGGCCGCGGCGGCTCAAGCCGGTAGTGCACCAGCACCAGGCGGGTACTGGTGCGCACGGGCGCGGGCAAGCCGAAGCTCAAAGCACCGACGTCTATCACCGGTACCAGCGCACCGCGATGCGCCAGCACCCCAGCCACCCAGGTAGGCGTCTGGGCAATGGGTTTGAGCGGCAGGCGTGGCAACACTTCGGCGACTTCATGAGCGTCGAGGGCAAAGCGTTGCTCACCAATCCGGAACAACAGGTACAAGGTGCCGTGAGCATTGACGTCCTGACTGCGGCGGGGCTGAAGGTCGTTCATCAGCGATTCAGACTTTGAACCGCGAAACACCGCCACGCAGGCCGGTCGCTACCTGACTCAACTCGTCAATGGCAAAGCTGGCCTGGCGCAGCGACTCCACCGTCTGGCTGCTGGCATCGCCCAACTGCGCCAAGGCGTGATTGATCTGCTCGGCACCCGTGGCCTGGGCCTGCATGCCTTCGTTGACCATCAGCACCCGCGGTGCCAGGGCCTGAACCTGATGGATGATCTGGGTCAGTTGTTCACCGACCTGCTGCACTTCGAACATGCCTCGGCGGACTTCTTCGGAAAACTTGTCCATGCCCATGACTCCGGCAGAGACGGCCGACTGGATCTCGCGGACCATCTGCTCGATGTCATAGGTGGCTACCGCCGTCTGGTCAGCCAGGCGCCGGACCTCAGTGGCAACCACAGCGAAACCGCGACCGTACTCACCGGCTTTTTCCGCCTCGATGGCGGCGTTGAGCGACAGCAGGTTGGTCTGGTCGGCGACTTTGACGATGGTCACCACCACCTGATTGATGTTGCCGGCCTTCTCGTTGAGGATGGCCAGCTTGTTGTTGACCAGATCAGCCGCGCCCATCACCTGGTGCATGGTCTCTTCCATGCGGGCCAGGCCTTGTTGGCCAGAGCCGGCGAGGATCGACGCCTGATCGGCGGCCGAGGTGACCTCGGTCATGGTTCGCACCAGGTCGCGGGAGGTGGCGGCGATTTCCCGCGAGGTGGCACCGATTTCGGTGGTAGTGGCTGCGGTTTCGGTCGCGGTCGCCTGTTGCTGCTTGGACGTCGCGGCGATCTCGGTCACCGAGGTGGTGACCTGAACCGAAGAGCGCTGGGCCTGAGACACCAGGTTGGTCAGCTCACCCATCATTTCGTTGAAGCCGGTTTCCACGGCGCCGAATTCATCCTTGCGATCAAGTTTCATGCGCACGCTGAGGTCGCCGCTGCTGAGCTTGTCCAGGGCATGCACGATGCGTTGCATCGGTGCGGTGATCGCACGCATCAGCATCAGGCCGCAAACGCCCGCGGCAATGATCGCCAGAACCAGTGAGGTGATCATGCTGAATTTGGCCGTAATCACGGCGTCGACAATCGAATCAGCCGCCTCTACAGCCGACTTGCGGTTGTGCTCGATCACCTCGTTCAGGTGCCTGCGGCCAGTGACCCAAGCCGGGGTCAGCACCTCGCCGATCAGTTGCTCGGCTTGTGCATAGTCTTTGCGTTCGTAGGCTTCGAGCACCGTATCGATGGCCTTGTCGTAGGCCTCTTCCATACGCCCGAATTCATCGAAACTGACCTGATCGCTGGGGTCCTGGATCGTCGCCTGATAGCTGGCCATGTGCTGCTTGAGCCGATCGTCAAAGTCTTTGTACAAGGCCTTGTCGGCGGCGGTCATATCACGGTGCTCGCCCAGCCCGACCAGTTGCTGGGTCAACACGTAACTGTCGACCCAGGCACTGCGGATCATCGAGCTGTAGTAGAGCCCGGGGATGCTGTCGGTGCGCACCGCTTCCTCGTCGGTCTCGATCGCCACCAGACGCGAATAGGCAGCCACCACCATCAGCAGCATGATGGCGATAATCACGGCGAAGCTCGCCAGGATCCGTTGGCGCAAGGTCCAGTTTTTCACAGTCAGCCCTCAAATGTTCTACGCGAGCAGAAAAATGCGCAGAGTATAGCCCAGGCACCCTGGGCTTTTGCGGCTGACGTTTAGATGGGCCTGGGCCATACGGCCAGGACTTTGGCCACTACCCCGGAATCATTGAGCGATGGCCTGCTTCACCTGCTTTTCCAGTTCGATTTTCAATGCCGGATCAAGCTTGAGCTGACGGGCCAGCTCATCCAGATAGGCACGCTCCATGAAATGTTCCTCATCAACCAGCATGACGCTGGCGATGTACATTTCGGCGGCCATTTCCGGCGTGCTGGCGGCGCGTGCCACATCGGCAGGATCCAGCGGCTTGTTGAGTTCGGCGTGCAGCCAGTGCTGGAGCTCCTGATCATTGGAGAGCTTGACGAACTCACCTTCGATCAGCGCCCGCTCGCGCTCATCGACGTGACCATCGGATTTAGCGGCTGCCACCAGCGCCTTGAGAATCGCCTGACTATGTTGCTCAACCTGAGCTGGGGGCAGGCGATCGAGGGTTTGCGGCTCACCTTGGGCGCTGACGCCCTGATTGGCCTGCCAATTGCCATAGGCCTTGTATGCCAATACCCCGAGTGCTGCCAGGCCGCCGTAAGTCAGGGCCTTGCCGCCATACTTGCGGGCACTTTTATTGCCCAACAGCAGGCCCATGGCGCCCGCCGCCAGCGCCCCACCGCCGGCACCGGACAGCAGGCTGCCAAGGCCGCCGCCACTTTTGCCGCCCAGCAAGTCGCCAAGCCCACCACTTGTGCCCGCTTTGCCGCCGGCACTTTTGCCAGCCTGGTTTTTCAGCAGGTCCTGACCGGATTTAAGCAGTTGATCGAGCAAGCCACGGGTGTTCATCGGGCATCTCCTCAGAGGGTAAACAAACCCCAAGAGTACTGCTGCAAGCTGAAACCAAGCTGAATGGATTTGCTTCCAGATGTTGCCCGGACAGTGCCAAAAACGACATGGCGCAGTGAAGCGCTGCAATACAGACGAATTTCAGCACTACGCTTAATGCGATACGCCAGCGCTTTCATGACTGCCCCGATCATAATTTGAACAAGAGGGAACACCATGTTCGTGAACAACACCACCTTGCTCAGCACCTTGGCTACCGCCTTGCTGGCCAGTGCCAGCGTGCAGGCTGCTGAACCGCTCAAAGCTGTAGGTGCCGGCGAAGGTCAGTTGGATATTGTCGCCTGGCCCGGCTATATCGAGCGGGGTGAAAGCGACAAGGCCTACGACTGGGTTAGCGGCTTCGAGAAGCAAACCGGTTGCAAAGTCAGCGTCAAGACCGCTGCCACCTCAGATGAAATGGTCAGTCTGATGACCAAGGGTGGCTACGATCTGGTCACCGCCTCCGGCGATGCCTCGCTACGCCTGATTGCCGGCAAACGAATTCAACCGATCAATACGGCACTGATTCCGAACTGGAAGAACCTCGATCCACGCCTCAAGGACGGTGCCTGGTACGTGGTGAACAATCAGGTCTACGGCACCCCCTACCAGTGGGGGCCCAATGTGTTGCTCTACAACACCGACATCTTCAAGCAAGCACCGACCAGTTGGAGCGTGGTCTTCGAGCCACAAAACCTGCCGGATGGCAAACCGAACAAAGGCCGGATCCAGGCCTACGACGGGCCAATCTACATTGCTGATGCGGCGCTGTACCTGAAGTCGGCCAAGCCTGAACTGGGCATTCAGAACCCCTACGAACTCAATGAGAGCCAATACAAGGCCGTACTCGACCTGCTGCGCCAGCAACAGCCCTTGGTCCATCGCTACTGGCACGACGCAACGGTACAAATGAGCGATGTGAAAAACGAAGGCGTGGTCGCTTCCAGCTCCTGGGGCTACATGGTCAACACCCTGAAGGCCGACAAGCAGCCAGTGTCTTCGACCATTCCCAAGGAAGGTGCCACCGGTTGGGCTGATACCACCATGCTGCATGCTGAGGCCAAGCATCCCAACTGCGCTTACAAATGGATGGACTGGTCGCTGCAGCCCAAGGTCCAGGGTGATGTCGCGGCCTGGTTCGGCTCGCTGCCGGCGGTACCGGCGGCTTGCAGCGGCAGCGAACTGCTCGGCGCAGAAGGCTGCAAGACCAATGGTTTTGACAACTTCGACAAGATTGCCTTCTGGAAAACCCCACAGGCCGAGGGTGGCAAATTTGTGCCTTATAGCCGCTGGACCCAGGATTACATCGCGATCATGGGTGGGCGGTAAGGCCAGATCGTCGGCAATGCCGGCCCCCACAAAGGTTCAGCGTGTACCGCGCCTGTGGGAGCTGGCGTTGCCAGCGATGCGAACACATGCATTTCGCTGGAGCTTGGCACAATGACCCTTGCCGTCCAATTCACCAACGTTTCGCGTCACTTTGCCGAGGTCAAGGCCGTTGACCGGGTGTCCATCGACATTCATGACGGCGAGTTTTTCTCGATGCTCGGCCCCTCGGGCTCAGGCAAGACCACCTGCCTGCGCCTGATTGCTGGCTTCGAGCAACCGAGTGCCGGCTCCATCTGCATCCACGGTGTCGAGGCCGCTGGATTGCCGCCGTACCAGCGTGACGTCAATACCGTTTTCCAGGACTACGCCCTGTTCCCGCACATGAACGTGCGCGATAACGTCGCCTACGGCTTGAAGGTCAAGGGCGTGGGCAAGCAGGAACGCCTGGCCCGCGCCGATGAAGCCTTGGCCATGGTTGCCCTGGACGGTTATGGGCAACGCAAGCCAGTGCAGCTCTCCGGCGGCCAGCGCCAGCGCGTGGCCCTGGCCCGCGCATTGGTCAACCGGCCGCGGGTGCTGTTGCTTGACGAACCGCTGGGCGCACTGGACCTGAAGCTGCGCGAACAAATGCAGGGCGAGCTGAAGAAACTGCAGCGCCAGCTGGGCATCACCTTCATCTTCGTCACCCATGACCAGACCGAGGCATTGTCGATGTCCGATCGGGTTGCGGTATTCAACCGTGGGCGCATCGAGCAGGTCGATTCGCCGCGCAATCTGTACATGCAGCCGGCCACCACCTTTGTCGCTGAGTTCGTTGGCACATCCAATGTATTGCGTGGTGAATTGGCGGTGCAGTTGAACGGCAGCCAACTGCCCTTCTCGATCCGTCCGGAACACATCCGCCTGGGCGACCAGCCAGCAGCCAGTGATGAAGTCCAGATCAGCGGTCTGCTGCACGATATCCAGTACCAGGGCAGCGCCACCCGCTATGAGTTGAAACTGGATAACGGCCAGTTGCTGTGTGTCAGCCAGGCCAACAACCAATGGCAAGCGCAGGCCATGCCCTGGCAGCCCGGGCAACGCGTTCAGGCACGCTGGGCACGGCAAGCGATGACCTCCCTGCAGGAAACCCTGTTGAACGAGGGGCAGTGATATGAGCCTGGCCCAGGGATCAACCTCGTCGGTGCCTTCCAGTTCGCCGCTGCGACGCTTCGCCAACCTGCTTTACCGCCGACCCAACCTGTACCTGGCGCTGCTATTGATCCCACCGTTGATCTGGTTCGGCGCGATTTACCTCGGTTCGCTGCTGAGCCTGCTCTGGCAAGGGTTCTACACCTTCGACGACTTCACCATGGCGGTCACTCCAACGCTGACACTGGCCAATTTCGCTGCCCTGTTCCACCCGTCGAATTTCGACATCATCCTGCGCACCCTGGGCATGGCGGTGGCGGTGTCGATTGCCAGCGCCACTCTGGCCTTTCCGATTGCCTACTACATGGCCCGCTATACCACTGGCAAGACCAAGGCGTTCTTCTACATTGCGGTGATGCTGCCGATGTGGGCCAGCTATATCGTCAAGGCTTATGCCTGGACCTTGTTGCTGGCCAAAGGCGGTGTGGCCCAGTGGTTTGTCCAGGTGCTCAATCTGGAGCCGGTGTTGCAGTTCATGCTCAGTATTCCCGGGGTTGGCGGCAGCACCTTGTCGACCTCGCACCTGGGCCGGTTTTTGGTGTTTGTGTACATCTGGCTACCGTTCATGATCCTGCCCATCCAGGCATCGCTGGAGCGCTTGCCGCCGTCACTGCTGCAAGCCTCGGCGGACTTGGGGGCAAAACCCCGGCAAACCTTTATGCAGGTGATCCTACCGCTCTCGGTACCGGGCATTGCCGCCGGTTCGATCTTCACCTTCTCGCTGACGCTGGGCGATTTCATCGTGCCGCAACTGGTCGGTCCGCCTGGCTACTTCATTGGCAGCATGGTCTACGCCCAGCAAGGCGCCATCGGCAACATGCCCATGGCTGCAGCCTTCACCCTGGTGCCGATCGTGCTGATTGCCATCTACCTGTCGATCGTCAAACGTCTGGGGGCATTCGATGCACTCTGAACAAGCTTCCTGGGGCCTGCGCCTGTCAGCCTGGGGCGGGCTGGTGTTCTTGCACTTCCCGATCCTGATCATCTTCCTGTATGCCTTCAACACTCAGGATGCCGCCTTTAGCTTCCCACCTCAGGGTTTTACCTTGAAGTGGTTCCGCGTGGCATTTTCCCGGCCTGATGTGCTCGAATCGATCAAGTTGTCGGTGCAGGTGGCCTGCCTGGCCACACTGATCGCGTTGGTGCTCGGCACCCTGGCTTCGGCGGCGCTGTACCGACGCAGCTTCTTTGGCAAGGAGAGCATCTCGCTGATGCTGATCCTGCCAATTGCCCTGCCCGGCATCATCACCGGCATCGCCCTGCTCTCGGCCTTCAAGACCTTGGGTATCGAACCTGGCATCCTGACCATCGTCATCGGTCACGCAACGTTCTGTGTGGTGATCGTCTACAACAACGTCATTGCCCGTCTGCGCCGCACCTCGCACAGCCTGATCGAAGCCTCGATGGATCTCGGTGCGGATGGCTGGCAAACCTTTCGCTACATCATCCTGCCCAACCTCGGCTCGGCGCTGTTGGCTGGCGGCATGCTGGCGTTTGCCTTGTCGTTCGATGAAATCATCGTCACCACCTTCACCGCCGGTCACCAACGGACCTTGCCGATCTGGTTGCTCAACCAGCTCAGCCGACCACGGGATGTGCCGGTGACCAACGTCGTCGCCATGCTGGTGATGCTGGTGACCATGCTGCCGATCCTTGGCGCCTATTACCTGACTCGCGGTGGCGAAAGCGTCGCCGGCAGCGGCAAATAACTCTAGGAGGACTTAGCCATGCAAACCCGACTGCTGATCAATGGCCAACTGGTTGCCGGTGAAGGCGATGCGCTGGCTGTACTCAACCCAGCCCTGGGCAGCGTGCTGGTAGAGATCAACGAGGCCAGCGAGGCGCAGGTTGATGCCGCCGTACGCGCTGCCGACCGCGCCTTCGACAGCTGGTCGCAGACCACACCCAAGGAGCGCTCCCTGCTTTTACTGAAACTGGCGGACAGCATCGAAGCCCATGGCCAGGAGCTGGCTCGCCTGGAATCTGACAATTGCGGCAAACCCTACGCTGCAGCGCTCAACGACGAGATCCCGGCGATTGCCGATGTATTGCGTTTCTTCGCTGGCGCCAGTCGTTGCCTTGGCGGATCGGCTGCCGGCGAATACCTGCCTGGGCACACCTCTATGGTTCGCCGCGACCCGCTCGGCGTGGTCGCCTCCATTGCGCCGTGGAACTACCCGCTGATGATGGTCGCCTGGAAAATCGCGCCGGCCTTGGCTGCCGGCAACACTGTGGTGCTCAAACCTTCGGAACAGACGCCACTCACTGCCTTGCGCCTGGCACAACTGGCCGCCGATATTTTTCCCGAGGGTGTGCTCAACATTCTCTTTGGCCGCGGGCCGAGCGTTGGCACGCCGCTGGTCACTCACCCAAAAGTTCGTATGGTGTCGCTGACTGGCTCGATTCCAACGGGTGCCAACATCATTGCCAGCACCGCGCAAAACGTAAAACGCATGCACATGGAACTGGGTGGCAAGGCCCCGGTGATCATCTTTGACGACGCCGACATCGACGCCGCCGTCGAAGGCATCCGCACGTTCGGTTTCTACAACGCCGGCCAAGACTGCACGGCGGCCTGCCGTATCTATGCCCAAGCCGGCATCTATGACCACTTCGTGGAAAAACTTGGCAACGCTGTGGCCAGCATCAAATATGGCCTGCAGAACGATCCGGACACGGAGCTGGGACCACTGATCACCGCCCAGCACCGTGACCGTGTCGCAGCCATGGTCGAGCGTGCCGTGGCCCAGCCGCACATCCGTCTGATCACCGGTGGCAAAGCCGTGGCTGGCGACGGTTTCTTTTTCGAGCCAACCGTGCTGGCTGATGCCCAGCAGGACGACGAAATCGTGCGCCGCGAAGTCTTCGGCCCGGTAGTCTCCGTCACCCGCTTCGACGATGAAGCCCAAGCACTGGCGTGGGCCAATGACTCGGACTATGGCCTCGCCTCCTCGCTCTGGACTGGCGATGTCGGTCGTGCCCACCGCCTCTCGGCACGCTTGCAGTACGGCTGTACCTGGGTCAATACGCACTTTATGCTGGTCAGCGAAATGCCCCATGGCGGTCAGAAACTTTCCGGCTATGGCAAGGATATGTCCATGTACGGGCTGGAAGACTACACCTGCATTCGGCACGTGATGTTCAAGCACTAAGGACCGCAAGGGTGCCGGCTATTGCTGTAGGAACCAGCCTTGCTGGCGATAGCATCGGCGCGGTGTCAGTTGCTGCGCGGCGCCTGCATCGCTGACAAAGCCAGCCCCCACAAACGGAGCAAAGAGGGTTTCCAATGTTGTTATTCGCGCAAATCCGACTCATGAATCGGATTCGCACGACTGGTCGCCCGTTGATACTGCGCCGGCCAGGTCGCCCTGTTGCCGCCCAGATCATCATCGGCATGCAAGGGCCAGTAAGGATCACGCAACAGCTCGCGGGCCAGAAAGATGATATCCGCCTGCGCCGTGCGCAAGATGGTTTCAGCTTGCATCGGGTCGGTAATCATCCCCACCGTACCGGTAGCAATCCCCGATTCCTCTCGCACCTTCGCGGCAAATTGCGTTTGGTAACCAGGCCCCGTAGGGATCTCGGCATTCACTGATGTTCCCCCGGAGGACACATCAATCAAATCCACACCCAGCTTGCGCAAACGCTTGGCCAGCTCGACGGTTTCATCCGGGTTCCAACCATCCTCGACCCAATCGGTAGCCGATAGTCGGACAAACACCGGCAACTCCTCGGGCCAGACCTCACGTACCGCTTCAGTCACCTGCAAGGTCAAACGAATGCGATTGTCGAAGCTGCTGCCGTATTCATCACGGCGTTGATTGCTCAGCGGCGAAAGAAATTGATGTAACAAATAACCATGCGCCGCATGCACCTCAACCACTTTGAATCCGGCTTTCAACGCACGCTGAGCCGCGTCGACAAAGGCCTGGATTACCTCGTCAATCTGCGCTTTGCTCATTTCTACGGGCGCGGTGTGCTGCGGATCGAAAGCAATCTTCGACGGCCCGATCGGCACCCAACCGCCCTCTTGCGGCTTAACGCTTCCCTGTTTGCCCAACCATGGCCGATAGGTGCTGGCCTTTCGCCCGGCATGTGCCAGCTGAATGCCAGGCACCGCACCCTGAGCGGTAATAAAGCGAGTGATGCGTTGCAACGGCGCGATCTGCGCATCATCCCACAGCCCCAGGTCCTGGGCAGTGATTCGGCCATCAGCAGTGACCGCCGTGGCTTCGGTAAAAATCAACCCGGCACCGCCCACCGCGCGGCTGCCCAGATGGACCAGATGCCAATCGTTGGCCAGGCCATCGACACTTGAGTACTGGCACATGGGTGAAACCGCAATACGGTTGGGCAGGGTCAGATGGCGCAAGGTATAGGGGTCAAGCAGCAGGCTCATGGGGCACCTCTCAAATCAAGTGGTAAGGCTCCAGATGGTTGACCGGCCGACCACAGAATCTTCCCCGCAGGTTCTTCGACCAATCATTCTGAGCCTAGACCACTTTGCTCCCTGAGTTCAGCGCGGCTCCATATGCGCGATCATCAGCTGTACGCTTTCCTGACCACGGAACTCGTTGACGTCAAGCTTGTAGGCCAGCTCGACCCAGCGCACCGTCGGGTTGGGCCAGATTTCGCGATCGACACCAAAGGCGATGCCATCGAGTTTTACCGCGCCGCACTCGCTCTTGAGCACCACCTTCAGGTGGCGCTCACCCACCACCCGTTGCTCAACCAGCTGGAACACTCCATGAAACAAAGGCTCGGGAAAGTGCTGTCCCCAAGGGCCGGCATGGCGCAGGGCACGCGCCAGCTCCAGGTGAAACTCTTCGACAGACAAGGTGCCATCAGTGAGCAGACGGCCGGTCAGGTCCTCTTCCTGCAATTGCCGGCGTACTTCTTCGTCGAAGGCCTGGGCAAACGCTGGAAAGCTGTCAGCAGGCAACGATAAGCCAGCCGCCATGGCATGACCACCGAACTTGCTGATCAACTGCGGATGGCGCGCCGCCACAGCGTCCAGGGCGTCACGAATGTGAAATCCAGGCACCGAACGGGCCGAGCCCTTGAGCATGCCATCGCCCGCATCGGCAAAGGCAATGGTTGGCCGGTGATAGCGTTCCTTGAGGCGTGAGGCAAGAATACCGATCACGCCCTGGTGCCAGTCCGGCTCGAACAGGCACAGGCCAAAGGGCATCGACTCCAGCGGCAAGTCTTTGAGCTGGGCCAGCGCTTCGCGCTGCATGCCCTGTTCAATGGATTTGCGATCCTGGTTCAATTCGTCCAACTGCCCGGCCATCTCTAGCGCCAGGTTCGGATCATCGCTAAGCAGGCACTCGATCCCCAGGCTCATGTCATCGAGGCGACCGGCGGCATTGAGCCGTGGCCCGAGAATAAAGCCCAGGTCAGTGGAGGTGATACGCCCGTGGTCGCGCCGAGCCACTTGCAGGATCGCCTTGAGCCCCGGACGGGCGCGGCCAGCGCGGATGCGCTCCAAACCCTGATGCACGAGGATACGGTTGTTGGCATCCAGCGGCACTACGTCAGCGACGCTGCCCAGCGCCACCAGGTCGAGCAATTCACCAATGTTCGGTTGTGGCCGGTTTTCATAGTGGCCAAGGCTACGCAAGCGCGCGCGCAACGCCATCAGCACGTAGAAGATCACCCCTACCCCGGCCAGCGCTTTGCTGGCAAAGGTGCAACCCGGCTGGTTGGGGTTGACGATGGCGTCCGCCAAAGGCAATTCATTGCCAGGCAAATGGTGATCGGTCACCAGCACTTTGAGCCCGGCCGCTTTCGCTGCGGCCACACCTTCAACGCTGGAAATGCCGTTGTCGACGGTGATCAACAGCTGGGGCTGGCGCTCCAGCGCAACCTGGACAATCTCTGGCGTCAGGCCGTATCCGTATTCAAAGCGATTAGGCACCAGGTAATCGACATGAGCCGCACCCAGCAAGCGCAAGCCCAGCACCCCCACCGTACTGGCCGTGGCACCGTCGGCGTCAAAGTCGCCGACGATCAGAATGCGCTGACGCTCAGCCAGGGCCTCGACCAGCAGGTCCACCGCCGCGTCAATACCCTTGAGTTGCTGAAAAGGCAACAAGCGCGCCAGGCTTTTGTCCAGCTCTTCGGCCGCCTGCACGCCACGGGCGGCGTACAGGCGAGTCAGCAACGGCGGCAAATCACCGAGCAGTGGCAAGGTTGAAGGCAGTGGGCGTGGTTCGATACGCATGGGCGGACGTGGGCTTCTCGTCAATCAGGAATAGGGAGTGTGCGCAAGGCGGCCTTAGCCGCGCTCACCCAGCAGCCATTGCAGCTGAACTTCATGCTGGCCACGGTCATCGGTGACGAAGATCGTGCCTTCGCTGATCATCACATCCCACTTGATCGAGCGTGGCATGTCCTTGGCCAGAATCTCCAGGACCTCTTGCGGTACGGCGGCAATGTTCACGTTCTTCAGGTTCTTGACCGCGGGTACCACCTTGGTCTCCCAGACGCGCAGGCTGCCATAGGCCAGCAGGCTGGTGCGTTCGGTGCGGCGCGAGCACCAGGTCAGGCGCTCGGCATCTGGTTGACCGACTTCGATCCAGTGCAGGATGCGGTCATCCAGACTCTTTTCCCACAGCGCAGCTTCATCCACGTCCGACAGACCACGCCCGAAAGTCAGTTGCTCGTTGTACCACAGCGCGTAGGCCAGCAACCGAACAGCCATACGTTCTTCGGTTTCCGAAGGATGGCGGGCAATGGTTTGCTTGACGCTTTCGTACACACCGCGATCGAGATCGGTGAGGTTCAATTCAAACTTGTAGGTCGTGGAGGGCTGGGCCATGGCGGGCATCTTGCGCAAAGAAAAAGTCGCCCAGTCTAACCGATCCGTACAATCCTTGCCCCGCGACAGTATCTGAGCGCGTCTGCCTGTGATAAAAACGGGAGCTCTGACCTGCCGCTACGGACGCCACATGCCCACGCCCAGCAAACCCCTCGCCGGACTCAAAGTCATCGAACTCGGCACTCTGATTGCCGGCCCTTTTGCTTCGCGTATCTGTGCCGAATTTGGCGCCCAGGTCATCAAGGTCGAATCTCCCGATGGCGGTGACCCGCTACGCAAATGGCGCAAACTGTATGAGGGCACTTCGCTGTGGTGGTTTGTCCAGGCCCGTAACAAGCAGTCGCTGACGCTCAACCTCAAACATGCCGAAGGCATCGAGATTCTGAAAAAGCTGCTGGCCGACGCCGATATCCTGATCGAGAACTTCCGCCCTGGGGTTCTGGAGAAGCTCGGCCTCGGCTGGGACACCTTGCACGCCCTGAACCCTAAGTTGGTGATGGTGCGTCTGTCCGGCTTTGGTCAGACCGGGCCGATGAAAGACCAGCCCGGCTTCGGTGCGGTGGGTGAATCCATGGGCGGGCTGCGCTACATCACCGGCTTCGAGGACCGGCCACCGGTGCGTACCGGCATCTCTATCGGCGATTCAATCGCAGCACTGTGGGGGGTGATCGGCGCCTTGATGGCCTTGCGTCATCGCGAGGTCAATGGCGGTGAAGGGCAAGTAGTGGATGTGGCCTTGTACGAAGCGATCTTCGCGATGATGGAAAGCATGGTGCCCGAATTTGATGTGTTCGGTTTTATTCGCGAGCGTACCGGCAACATCATGCCGGGCATCACCCCTTCGTCGATCCACACCAGCGCCGACGGCAAGCATGTACAGATCGGCGCCAACGGAGACGCGATCTTCAAACGCTTGATGCAGGCCATTGGCCGCCAGGACCTGGCCAACGATCCGCAACTGGCCAGTAACGATGGCCGCGACCTGCGCCGCGACGAACTGTACGGCGTCATCGACCGCTGGGCCGCCAGCCTAGCGCTGGACGCGCTGATGCAGGTGCTCAACGATGCGCAGGTTCCGGCCAGCCGTATATTCAGTGCCGAAGATATGTTCAGCGACCCACAGTTCCTGGCCCGGGAGATGTTCCTGCAAGCCAAGCTTCCCGACGGCAAGCCGTTCAAGATGCCTGGGATCGTGCCAAAACTGTCAGAGACACCGGGCTCCAGCGAATGGGTCGGGCCGGAACTGGGCGCACACACCGAGCAACTGCTTGCTGAGCTCGGCTACGACGCACCTGGCATTGCCCGCCTGCGTGAACAGGGTGCAGTGTAACGCATCGCGCCTGACCCGGTGACCGACCCGACGGTGGAGACTTGCATATGACCAAACGCAGGCGACAGCGCTGCCACACGCTGTTGGCATTAATGCTCTGTACCCTGTTGGGCACCAGCATGCCCGGCGTTGCATTGGCCAAGGAACGGTTGTTCTGGCTGCTGCGCGATCTGCCGCCGCTGACGATCTTCGAGGGGCCGAACAAAGGCCAGGGTGTGGTCGACCAGCTGCTACCGATGCTCATCGAGAAAATGCCCGAATACGATCACAGCATCCTGCGAGTCAATCGTGCACGCGGCAATCAGATGCTCCAGGAGGGGCGTTTTACCTGCGACCCCACCCTGCTTTGGACACCCGAGCGAGCCCGGTACGTGCACTTTTCCCAACCCAGCCTGGGTATTCTCAGCAGCGGTCTGGTGGTGCGCCAGCAGGACCATTCCCTGCTCAAACCTTATTTGAACAAAGACGAAATCGACCTGCACACGTTGCTCGGCAGCACCTCAATGAAGCTGGGTGTGGTTGCTGAACGCAGCTACAGCCCTTCGGTCGACGCCTTGCTCAAGACCCTGCCAGAGAAAACCTTGAGCCGTCACTATGGCAATGATGCGGTAACCAATCTGCTGCAGATGCAGCAACGCGAGCGCCTGCAGTTGTTGCTTGGTTACTGGCCGGAGGTCCGCTACCTGGTACAACAACAAGGGTGGGCAGCAGACAACTACCGGTTCTATCCAATCCAGGGTGTGGCTCGCTATCAGTTCATCCACATCGGCTGCGCCAACACACCCCTGGGGCGCGAGGCCGTCAGTCATATCGATCAACTACTCAAAGCCCTGCGCCGCGATACCCTGCCAGACCTCTATGCCCAGTGGCTGGACCCGGAGCTGCGCGAACGCTACCTGCAGGACAGTCAGCAGTTTTTCGACGACACGCCGTGAACAGGCAAAAAGAAACCCCGGACGTTGGGGAAGCCGCCGGGGTTAAGCAAAAGTCCCGCAGGACTTCTCGCGACCGTCGACAGGTATCGGAGCAAAACACCCATCAACGGTCCCTATAGTTTCTGATTGCCCGTCACGGCAATGGTTCCTTTACAGGCTGAGCGACTGGCCGCGCTGTTGCTGCACCTGCTGCATGACCGCGATCATTGACGGTTGCAGGCGTCCTTCGACAATCCGCAGGTCACGCTGCAAGCCATCGACCAGATCAACCAGCAAGGATTGCGATTGCAGTTCGCTGAGCGCCACCGAGCGGCGCAGGATAGTCTGACTAGATTCATCGACTACCAGCAGATTGAATTGATTTACTGAACCTTGTGGTTGCAGCATAACCTGGTACGGCGCCAATGCTTCACTTAACAACGAGCCCAAACATTTCATCCTGTCCATTGCTCACCTACCTGTTTCCAAGGGATACACCAATGACCGCAAATCGTGCAGGAAAGTTCTGTCGGCATGGTCCACTGCAGATTCAACGAGCATGACTGGCAAAAATGACAGTTTGAAACCCTCCATTGCTCGAACGGAGCCTGCTTTGAGTAAACCCCCTTTACACCCATTGCGCATTGTCCTAGCGGACGACCATCCGATCTTTCGTATCGGATTGCAGGCTGTCCTTGATCAAATCAGCGCAGTGAAGGTCGTCGCCCAAGCCGGAAGTCCGAAGGAACTGCTGGCGCAACTGCAGGCGCAGCAATGTGATGTGCTGGTGACTGATTTCATGATGCCGGTCGAGCAGCAGAACGACGGCTTGAAACTGCTCGAGCAAATACGTCGGCACTATCCACAATTGCCGATTCTGGTGGTGACCATGCTCAACAACGCCGGGCTGTTCCGGGCGATGCTCAATCTGGGAATCAACGGACTGTTGAGCAAGGCCAGCCTGGCTGACGAACTGCCCCAGGCCATCAGCTACATGGCCCTAGGCAAGGTGTACGTAGCTGCCTCGGTTCAGCGCCTGTTGCTCCAGGATGGCGCGGTCCGCGAGGACAGGATTGGCGTCCAGGAAAACCTCTCACCCAGAGAACTGGAGGTCACCCGCCTGCTGGCGGCCGGGCATACGGTGAGCCAGATCGCCGCCCTGCTCAACCGCAGCAAACAGACGGTCAGCACTCAAAAAGTAAGCGCCATGCGCAAACTGGGAGTGGCCAACGATGCCGCACTCTATCTTTACCTGCAGGAACATGGGCTGGCGTAAGCCCACGTTCAAGCAGTGGCCAGTTGCTTGAAACCAGCACTGGTACGCGTCGCTATCCAGTCCAGCAGTTGCGCGCCCGGCATGGGGCGAGCGATGAAGTAACCCTGCATGACTGGATGGCCCAAATCCTTGATGGCCAGCAGATCGTCAAGCGTTTCTACCCCTTCGACGACCACGTTGAGGTTCATTCGCCGTGCCATGATCAGGGCCCCTGCCACTACTGCAGCCTTGCGGCCATCCTGAGCCATGCCGCGAACAAACTCGCTGGGCAGCTTCAACTCGCTGAACGGCAACTCCAGCAGGCGCTGCACATTGGAAACGCCGGTGCCGAAATCATCGATGGACAGCTGGCAACCGAGGATACGCAGGTGTAGCAGACCTTCGAGCTGCTCCTCGTTCAGCGCACTGCCCGCAGTTTCAATCATTTCCAGGGTCAAGGCGCTGGCGGGCACAGCATGACGTTGCAGCGCCGCTTTGACCTGATCGTGAAAGTCATCTCGCTGCAGCAGTTGCGGTGCGATGTTTACCGCCACGGGCAATGCCGCGCCGGTGCGCGTTTGAAACTGCGCACTGAACGCCAAAGCCTGGTCCAGCACATGCCAGGTCAAGGTATCGAACAAACCAGCACGCTCAATCAGCGGAAAAAACTGCGCCGGAGTCAACAGCCCCAACGTCGGATGCTGCCAGCGCACCAACGCTTCTGTCCCCACCAGTTTACCGTCACAGTTTACCTGGGGTTGATAGTGCACCACCCACTGATCTTTGCATTGCGCCAGCTCCGACGCCGTCAGATTCAACAACTGTGGATAGACTGGCAGCTCGGCAGGTGCACGCGTGGAATTCTCCTGCTCAAGGTAACGACGCAACAGCTGATGCAGAACCAGGCTGGTGGCGGGCTTTGGCACACAACCCAGCACGTTCAGGCCCAGTTGCCGGGCTAGCACCCCCACACTGTCGATTACGCAGGGTTCGGCAGCGCTGAGAATGACGACCGCGGCCGCCAACCCACTTTCAGCCAAATGACGGATCAACGCCAGGCCGTCAGCGCCCTCCATCTGCAAGTCGCAAATGGCAATATCGACTCGACCGCGACGAGACAGGGTCTGACAGGCAGACTCGACAGATTCGGCGGTCAGGACATCGAATACGCCGTTGGCGTTGAGCATTTGATGCAACGCCATGAGTTGAAAGGGATGGTCCTCGAGAATAAGAACTTTGAGTGAATGCATGAGCCTTACCCCGCAGTGGCAGTCATGTGCGACAGCACAGGCGCCACTTTAGGCAAGCGCGTCCGAACAACATATCGGACTTGTCCTAAAGTGCTTGCGGTATTTTCTGAAGCTCCCTTTCAATATCAGCCTTGAGCTGCAATATCGCTTGCTCCAACGCAGGCCAGGCAGCGCTTACCGCGTCCGGGCCACGCTCACGGCAGGCGCGACCTAAGGCAGCGCACGCTTGGGCCAGGGGCAAAGCGTCAATCAGGCAGGCAACGCCCTCCATTCGATGCAAGGACGCGCGTATAGCGTCCAGCGCCTGGCGCGATACAGCATCTGCGAGCAGAAACTGTTCCTCACCGAGGTTCTTCTGTAACTCCTCGAGCATACGCTGCATAACCTGATGATTGGCCTGGGTCATCTGCTGCAGGGTCTGAATGCGGAAACTGCATAGCGGTGCCTGCGCCTCGATCACCGCCGCCAAACGCTCCAGGGAAACCGGTTTAACCAGTAGTTCGTCCATTCCCGCCGCCAGGCAACGCTCACGCTCTTCTTTCATGGCATTAGCGGTACAGCCAACGATGGCGATAGCCGGTCGCAGCGCTTGGCTTTCGACCCGACGAATAGCGCGCGCCAAGGCATAACCACTCATGACCGGCATGTTGCAGTCGGTCAACAGCAGATCGAAGCGTTCGTTCTGCATCGCCTGCAATGCCGCCTGGCCCGTTTCCACGGCCAGTACCTGATGACCGAGAAACGCCAGTTGCTGGCTGAGGACCAGGCGATTGGCAGACAGATCATCAACCACCAGAATCCGTCGTGCTGGACTGTCCTGACGATTTACAGCCTCTGGGCCGCATGGCTCCTGGGCTTGGACAACTGGCTCAACGAACAGCTCAACCCGTACCTCGGTGCCTTGGCCCGGTGCACTGTGCAGGTTGATTGTGCCGCCCATCAGTTCGACCAACTGCCGACAGATACTCAGGCCCAGCCCCGACCCACCGTACTCGCTGGCCAAGCGCGCACTGGCCTGGGCAAAAGGTGTAAACAGCTCGCTCTGTTGCTGCGCACTGATGCCGATGCCACTGTCACGCACACAAAACAGCAAGCCAACACCTGCTGGCGTGTCCTGCGTGGTGCGACTGACCCGAACGTTGACCTGACCCAAGTGGGTAAACTTGAGGGCATTGCCGAGCAAATTGACCAACACCTGCCGAAGTCGCAGCGGATCAAACCAGAACGCCCCTTGAACGTCCTGTGCCACATGCAAGTGCAGGTCCAGTCCTTGTGTCAGGGCCTGATTGCGAAACTGGCTGACAATGCCTTCGATAAAGGGCTTCAGCGCGGTCGCCTGAGGTGCCAGCTGCAGGCTGCCGGCTTCGATACGGGCCAAATCCAGGCTGTCACCGATCAAAGCCATGAGCTCTCCAGCCGACCGGTGGGCCGTCTCCAACCCCGGTGAAGGCACCTGCCCGTTAGCCAGGGCGGTTTCGCGCTCCAGCTCCAGCAAGCCGATGATCACCGCCATGGGTGTGCGGATCTCATGACTCATGGTCGCCAGGAAGACACTTTTCGCCTGGTTGGCCTGCTCCGCCTGCTGGCGCGCTTCTACCAGGTCAGCCTCCAGCTGCTTGCGTTCGGTGATATCGATCCAGCCGCCGAGCAGACCTTGTAACTGACCATCGGCGCGATAGAACGGCACCGTCCACTGGTAGGCGTCGGTGCGCTGACCTTGGTGCTCAATACTGCGGTCGACAAACACTGGCTTGGGGTTCTGCAGCAAGCTCAAATAATCAGCATGCAGTTGCGTTGCCAGCTCGTGCGGGATCACCTCGATATCGGTCAGGCGGCGCCCTTTGACATCCTCCAGACGTAACGAAAACACCTGCTCGTAACTCTTGTTGCAGGTGATCAGGCGCCCCTCCAGATCACGCACATAAATCGGGATGGGGATACCGTCGAGCAACGCGCGCTTGAAGGCCAATTGGTCATTGAGCGCTTCTTCGGCCTTTTCCCGCTGGTTGATCTGCGCCCGCAAGCGACTGCTCCAGAGCAGCGAAGCCAAGCCGAACAGCACAAGGCCCGCCGCGCTCCAGTACATCCACGGTGCAATCTGCTGCCAGGCCGGCGCCGGTGGTGCCAGTGCGCCCAACCACTTCATACGCACCGCACGTAGCTCAGCGACCGGGAAGGCTTCCAGTGCCTTGTTCAGAATGCTCTCCAGCTCCGGCGCAGTGCGGCGTACGGAAAACCGGTCCGGCGCCCATTTGCCTTCGACCCCGCGTCCAACCTGGAGCTGCGGATCATTGCTGAGCGCGCTGTAGGCACCGATCTCGCTGTCGATGGTCGCCAACGCCTCGCCGTTGCGTACCTTTTCCCGCGCTTGCTGCAGAGAGTCCACCAGCAGCAGACGAATGCCGGGGTGCTTTTGGCGGACACTGCTCTCCAGTGCATGCTGGGCGGGCAAGGCCAGGGTTTCGCCGGCCAGTTCCTCCAGCGATGCCAGGCCCAGGTTCGCGGGTCGAACAATGAACACCCAGCTCTGCCCACCTAACGAGTGGGTGAAGGTGAGAAACTGCCGACGCTCGGGCGTTTCGCTCAATGTGGTGCTCATGTCTGCCTGGCCGCTCTTGAGCAAGTGCAGACTCTGGGCGATGGATTCGGAAGGTGCATAGGCGAACTGCAGCCCCGTCAGCTGCGCGACGGTGGCCAATACGTCGCTGTTGAGCCCGGTCCAATCGCCCTGACGATTGCGAAACAGGTACGGTGGATACTGACTACCGACCACCGTCACCTTCGGATGGCTGGCGATCCATTGCCGCTCCTTGGCAGTTAATTCGACGCGGTGATGGGCCACATCCGCGCCCAGCCCGGAGGTCCAACGACCAAGAATTTCCCGGCGCACGGCATCATCGAGACTGCCCAGCGCACGGTTGAACAAGGCCTGCAACGGCCGATCTTCGGCCCGTATGGCAAAGGCGAAGCCAATGGGTGGCAAGGCGCTGGGGCCGACTACCTGTAATCCCAGATATGGGCGCAAGGCGTTGAAGGCGCGAATGATGATCTCGTTGCCGATAAAGACATCAACCTCACCCTGGTTGAGTGCTTCCAGGGCGCTACTGAGGTTGGGGGCCAGGATCACCTGGCTCTGCGGGTAGACCCGATGCATTACCTGGGTATCGGCATAGCCGTCGAGCAGGACAATTTTCTTTCCGGCCAGGGACTCGGCGGGCAACGGCGCACCGCCGCGGACTACCACCATGGAGCGGTCAGGGATGTAGTCTTCGGTAAACACCAGGCCCGGCACGCTGCGTTCGAAACCATTGGCGCTGGTCAGTACATCAATCGTTCCCTGGTGCAGCGCTTCGATGGCTTCTTCACGCTTGGCGAATGCCAGTACCTGGGTCTTGACCCCAAGGCGGTCGGCAACCAGGCTCAGGTAATCGGCGCTGATACCTTGGTAGCGGTTGCGGTCGATAGTGATATCAACCGGTTCATAGTCGGCAATGGAAATGCCCACCCGCAGTACGCGAGCGGAGCCGAGCCATTGCTGTTCGGCATGGCTCAACGGCATCGGTTCAAGGTCGATGAACGGCGGCGCCAGGGTAAACGGCAGCTGTGCGGCCTGCACCCAGCCAGCCGTACAGAGCCACAACAGGCAGGTCAACAGCAGTACCGCTGTTCGACGGGGTCCTTTGCTCATTGATACTCCATCGCTACTTCTGACTCTGGCAGTGTAGAAATAAAAAAGGCTCTTCACGGTCTCCCGCATTGGGCACTGGGTCGGGCTGAGGGCAAAAGCTTATCCAATCGAGGTAGCATCAACTCGCCCCTCTAAACATCTAGCCTCAACATCATCCCCGATAATACAAAAAGCCCGTCAAAGACGGGCTTTTTGTGGGCCTATCAATCGGTCAAATTGGCTTGCCGCGATTACCATGCTGACTGACGAACGCTTGCACCGCCTTCAGGTCATTGGCCAGAACCGTGCAACGCTCCTCCCGCGCGAACAGGTCGCTCAGGTGCGCTGGCAGCTCCAGAGGCTTGCCGACACCGGCCTTCTCAACCGCTTCCGGGAATTTGACCGGATGCGCAGTGCCCAACACCACCATCGGCGTATCCAGGCTGCGACGGCATTCACGAGCGGCTTTTACCCCAATCGCGGTGTGCGGGTCGAGCACTTCACCGGTCTGAGCGTAGACCTCAGCGATGGTTTCGCAGGTTTGCGCATCATCGACGGCCAGCGAATCGAACAGCTTGCGGGCTTCGGTCCAGCGATCCTGATCGACGCTGAAACCACCGCCCTGCTTGAAGTTGTCCATCAACCCGGCAATCGCCGCGCCGTTGCGACCGTGCAGGTCGAACAGCAGGCGCTCGAAGTTGGACGAGACCATGATGTCCATCGACGGCGACAGGGTCGCGTGCAGGGTTTCCTTGACGTACTGGTTGCCGCTCATGAAGCGGTGCAGGATGTCATTGCGGTTGGTGGCAACGATCAACTGGCTGATCGGCAGGCCCATGTTGCGTGCCAGGTAGCCGGCGAAGATGTCGCCAAAGTTACCGGTCGGCACCGAGAACGCGATCGAACGCGCCGGGCCACCCAACTGCAGGGCAGCGTGGAAGTAGTAAACGATCTGGGCCATGATCCGCGCCCAGTTGATCGAGTTGACTGCCACCAGACGAGTGCCCTTGAGGAAGCCCTGGTCAGCGAAGCTGGCCTTGACCATTTCCTGGCAGTCGTCGAAGTTGCCTTCGATGGCGATGTTGTGAATGTTCTCGCCGAAGATCGTGGTCATCTGCCGGCGCTGTACTTCCGAGACACGCTGGTGTGGGTGCAGGATGAAGATGTCGACGTTGTCGCAGCGGCGGCAACCTTCGATGGCGGCAGAACCGGTGTCACCACTGGTAGCACCGATGATCACGACGCGCTCGCCACGCTTGGCCAGGACGTGGTCCAGCAGGCGACCAAGCAATTGCAGGGCAAAGTCCTTGAACGCCAGGGTTGGGCCGTGGAACAGCTCCAGCACCCATTCGTTGCTGTTCAGCTGACGCAACGGGGCGACCGCAGCGTGAGCGAACTCGCCGTAGGTTTCTTCGAGAATCTTCTTGAAATCGGCATCGGCAATGCTGCCGGTGACGAATGGGCGCATCACCCGGAAAGCCAGCTCGTGGTACGGCAGGCCAGCCCAGGAAGCAATCTCCTCCTGGGTGAAACGCGGCAGGTTTTCCGGTACGTACAAGCCGCCGTCGCTGGCCAGACCGGCGAGCAGGACGTCTTCGAAATTCAGGGCCGGTGCCTGGCCGCGGGTACTGATGTAACGCATAGGTACAAACCTTTGGTTTGGGCTTCAAGCGTCTAGCTTCAAGCGACAAGTAAGCGCCAGGTGACGCCATACTTGCAACTTGCAGCTTGCCACTTGCCGCTGAAGTTAACTGAGCTGTTCGACGCGGATACGCACGACATTGCCGACCACATCCTGCAATGCTTCCAGGGCAGTGATGGCGTCGTTCATGCGTTGTTCGAGCACCCGATGGGTGAGCAGGATCATTGGCACCAGGCCGTCCTGTTCCTCGACTTCCTTCTGCATGATCGATTCGATGTTGATGCCCCGCTCGGAGAGGATGCTCGCTACCTGAGCCAACACCCCTGGGTGATCTTTGGCCTGGATGCGCAGGTAGTAGGCGCTTTCGCAAGCCTCGATCGGCAGGATCGGATGTGCCGACAGCGAATCCGGCTGGAAGGCCAGGTGCGGCACACGGTTTTCCGGGTCGGAAGTCATCGCCCGGACCACATCGACCAGGTCGGCCACGACTGAAGAAGCCGTTGGTTCCATGCCAGCGCCCGCACCGTAGAACAGGGTGGAACCAGCCGCATCACCGTTGACCATGACCGCGTTCATCACGCCGTTGACATTGGCAATCAGCCGGTCGGCCGGGATCAGCGTCGGGTGGACCCGCAGCTCGATGCCGTTGGCAGTACTGCGCGCCACGCCCAGGTGCTTGATCCGGTAGCCCAACGCCTCGGCGTAGTTAACGTCGGCGGTGGTCAACTGCGTGATGCCTTCGGTGTAAGCCTTGTCGAATTGCAGCGGGATACCAAAGGCGATGGAGGCCAGGATGGTCAGCTTGTGCGCCGCATCGATGCCTTCAACGTCGAAGGTCGGATCGGCTTCGGCATAACCCAGGGCTTGAGCTTCGGCCAGCACATCGGGGAAGGTGCGGCCTTTCTCACGCATTTCAGTGAGGATGAAGTTGCCGGTGCCGTTGATGATCCCGGCAACCCAGTTGATGCGGTTGGCCGAGAGGCCTTCACGGATGGCCTTGATTACCGGAATACCGCCTGCCACGGCCGCCTCGAAGGCGACGATCACGCCCTTCTCGCGTGCCTTGGCAAAAATCTCGTTGCCGTGCACGGCGATCAACGCCTTGTTAGCGGTGACCACGTGTTTGCCATTGTCGATCGCCTTGAGCACCAGATCACGGGCAATGGTGTAGCCGCCAATCAGCTCGATGACAATGTCGATTTCCGGGTTCGTTGCGACCTCGAATACATCAGCGGTAATGGGGGTACCGGTAATCTGGCAATTCGGGTTTGGCGAACGCATGGCAATCTGTGCCACTTCGATACCACGCCCGGCACGACGGGCGATCTCCTCGGCGTTTCGCTGAAGTACATTGAAGGTACCGCCACCGACGGTCCCCAACCCACAGATGCCTACTTTGACCGGTTTCACTGTGAACTCCCCATTGAACGAACGGCATGCAGCCGTCCGTGAAAACAGCCGCCTCCCCATGGTGACGGCTTGCTTGTTGATTTACTTACTGCCAGCCAGTGCCAGCTTGGCAACCTGTGGCGCCGGTTGATAACCCGGGATTACCTGGCCGTCCTCAAGGACGATGGCCGGGGTACCGTTGACACCAATCGACTGGCCCAGCTGGAATTGCTTGCTGACCGGGTTGGCGCATTTGGCCGCCTTGATTTCTTTACCGTCGATCATCTTGTCCAGAGCGCCCTTGCGGTCGCTGGAGCACCAGACGGCTTGCAGTTGTTCGTCGCCCGGGGAGCCGAGGCCCTGGCGCGGGAAGGCTACGTAGCGCACTTCGATACCGCGACGGTTGAGCTCAGGAACTTCGGCGTGCAGCTTGTGGCAGTACGGGCAGGTCGTGTCGGTAAACACAGTGATGTGCGATTTGGTTTCGCCCTTGGCAGGATAAACCACCATCTCGGCCGCTGGAATAGCATTGATGCTCTTGGCGATGGCCTGACGCTCGGTTTTTTCTGTCAAGTTGACCGGCTTGCCGTCCTGGATCTGATACAGATAGCCCTGCATGACGAACTGGCCATCGGGGCTGGCATACAGAACGCGACCGCCCTGAAGCTTGACTTCGTACAAACCGTTCAATGGGCTTGAGGCTACACTTTCGACCGGCAGCCCCAGCTCCAGGGTTTGCAGGGTCTTGCGGATTGCCTGCTCGGCGTTGTCGGCGGCAGCGGCAAAAGTGCTGACCAACGCCAGGGTGGCGGTGGCGATAATCTGGGTCACGCGCATGGGAACTCCTGAAGGCGGGCAAAGGGCCATTCCAGCGAGGCACGTGCTGAAATGACAGTGCGCGGATGGCCCTTGATGCAAACCGTCCAAGCCTATCACATCATGTCCGCGCAGACCGCCCCCAGCCGATACCCTGATCAGCCGCGTGGGTGATGGCGCGCGTGCAACTCCTGCAAGCGTGCGCGGGCAACATGGGTGTAGATCTGTGTGGTCGACAAGTCGCTGTGCCCCAGTAACATCTGCACTACGCGCAAGTCAGCACCGTGGTTGAGCAAATGCGTGGCAAAGGCATGGCGCAAGGTATGCGGCGACAGACTTTTGCTGATGCCGGCGACCTGAGCCTGATGCTTGATCCGGTGCCAGAAGGTCTGGCGGGTCATCTGCTCGCCGCGCAGGCTGGGAAACAGCACGTCACTTGGGCGCCCGTTGAGTAGCTCATTGCGGCCATCGCGCAGATAGCGCTCCAGCCATACCACCGCCTCTTCCCCCATCGGCACCAGGCGCTCCTTGCTGCCCTTGCCCATGACCCGCAACACGCCCTGGCGCAGGTTGATCTGATCCAGCGTCAGGCTGACCAATTCAGTGACCCGCAGGCCGCAGGCATAGAGGACTTCGAGCATGGCACGATCGCGCTGGCCGATAGGCTCGCCAAGATCCGGCGCCTGCAGCAACGCTTCCACGTCCTCTTCGGACAAAGACTTGGGCAACGGCCGCCCCAATTGCGGCATCTCGACTTGCAATGTCGGGTCGATGCCGATCAGCTTTTCTCGCAGCAAATAGCGATAAAAGCCACGGACACCAGAAAGAAAGCGCGCGGTCGATCGCGGCTTGTAGCCTTGATCCAGGCGCCAGGCCAAGTGATCGAGAATCAGCTCGCGTCCGGCGTCGGGCAAAGCCACGTGGTGCTCCGCAAGCCAGCCATTGAACAACGCCAGGTCACTGCGATAAGACTCGCGGGTATTGTCCGCCAGGCCTTTTTCCAACCACAGGGCGTCGAGAAACTGGTCAATCAGGGGATGTTCGATGGCAGGCATGACAACTCGGAAGCAGGTGACGAAAGCGCAGAATTGCCGCTAGTCTTCCACAACATGGTCGGCATAGGGAGTCCGAATGAACGAACAACAGATATTGCTGACCTTTGGTGGCATTGGCGCTGCCGCCCTCGCTTGCCAATGGCTGGCCTGGCGCCTGAAGCTACCGGCGATTCTCTTTCTCCTGCTTAGCGGCATTCTCGCCGGCCCCATCCTCGGCTGGCTGGATCCGCAAGAAATGTTCGGCCCACTGCTGATGCCGCTGGTTTCACTAGCAGTGGCGCTGATCCTGTTCGAAGGCAGCCTGACACTGCATTTGTCGCAATGGCGCGAGATCGGCACGGTGGTGCATCGCATGGTCACCATCGGTGCGCTGTCGACCTGGGTGATCATCACCTTGGCCACCCATTGGCTGCTGGGCTTTGATTGGCTGCTGGCAACCCTGTTCGGCACCTTGACCCTGGTCACCGGCCCTACGGTCATCGTGCCGATGTTGCGGGTGGTGCGACCGAAGTCGACCATCGCCAACATCCTGCGTTGGGAAGGTATCGTCATCGACCCGATCGGCGCGCTGTTAGCGGTAGTGGTGTACAGCTTTATCATCGCCAGCGCTGCTGGCAACGGTCTGAGTCAGAGTCTGCTGACCTTTGCCGGGGTGATTCTGTGCGGCAGCGCATTCGGCGCTGCCGGAGGCTGGATACTCGGCCAGGTCATGCGCCAGCAGTGGCTGCCCGAGTACCTGCACAACCTGGCATCGCTGGCTGCAGTGCTGGGCATCTTTATCGCCTCCAATCAGGTGACACACGAGTCCGGGTTGCTGGCGGTGACCATCATGGGCATGTGGCTGGCCAACATGAAAGGGGTGGACGTCCGGCAGATCTTGCACTTCAAGGAAAACCTCAGTGTCTTGTTAATCTCCGGGCTGTTCATCCTGCTCGCAGCACGCCTGGACCTCAACGCCCTGCTCGGCCTTGGCCCTGCGGTGCTGGCATTGCTGCTGATCATCCAGTTGATCGCCCGCCCACTGAACGTCGCGCTGTCGACCTGGGGGTCAAACTTGAACTGGCGTGAGCGCGCCTTGCTAGGCTGGATTGCCCCACGCGGAATCGTGGCGGCAGCGGTGTCGGCGATTTTCGCCATTCGCCTGCATGAAGCAGGGCATGAAGGCGCCTTGTTGCTAGTGCCACTGACCTTTGCCGTGATTATCGGCACCGTGGTGTTGCAAAGCGCCACGGCGCGGCCGTTGGCGCGCCTGCTGAACGTTGCGGAACCTGCGCCTAGCGGATTTCTCATCGTCGGCGCCAACCCGCCAGCACGAGCCATTGGCAAAGCCCTGCAGCAACTGGACTGCCGGGTTTTGCTCACCGATTCGAGCTGGGAAAACATCCGTGCGGCGCGTATGGAGGGGCTGCCGACTTACTTCGGCAATCCGGCCTCACAGCATGCCGACGCCCATTTGGACCTGGTGGGTCTGGGGCACTTGCTTGGCCTGTCCCCTTCGGGGGAACTCAATACCCTGGCTTGCGCACGCTTTCGCCATGACTTTGGTCATGCGCGGCTGTTCGTACTGGCCAGCGGGTTGGAAACCCGCCGTAGTGACAAACACCGCGCCAGTGACGAGCATCGCGGGCATGTACTGGGCAGCCAGGCGCTGACCTATGTTCAATTGGCTAATCAGCTACACCAAGGCGCAGAGCTGTACAGCACCAATCTGACGGAGACCTTTGGCTGGGAAGACTATCAGGCCCTGCATGGCGAGCGGGCAACCCTGCTGTTTGCCCGTGACAGCAGCGACTGGGTGCATGTGTTCGGGCCTGATAGCGTACTCAAGCCTGGTGCCGGGTGGACGGTGGTGGCGCTGATACAACCGGAGCAAAGCTAACCCCACCGGCGTTATTCAGAACCCCGGCAGAACCGGCACCGGGCGTTTGTCTGCATCGATGGCAACGAAGCTGAACAGGCCATGGATGGCCTTTTCGCGGCTGTCGCAACTCATGCTTTCGACAAACACTTCAACTTCAACTTTGAGGCTGGTGTTACCCACGGTGGCCACCCGCCCTACCAGCTCGACAATAGAACCGGCGGCAATCGGGTGCTTGAAGTCGATCCGGTCAGTGGACACGGTTACCAACGGCAAACGACAAAAGCGCGTGGCGGCAATGAACGACACTTCATCCATCCAGGCCAAGGCGGTACCACCGAACAAGGTGTTGTGATGATTGGTGGTGGACGGGAATACCGCCTTGGTAACGCGGGTCACCGACAGTTCGGTACGGCGTTCGATTTCCTGCTCTCTGGGGCTCATAAACTCACATTAGGGACAAATTACAGACAACAAAAAAGCAGCCCGAAGGCTGCTTTTTTCGCATGGCGGCCGCAGCCACCGGTCAAACTGTCATCAGGACAGTTTTTCCTTGATGCGAGCGGCTTTACCGGACAGGTCGCGCAGGTAGTACAGCTTGGCTTTACGCACGTCACCACGACGTTTCACGGCCAGGCTGTCGATTTGCGGGCTGTAGGTCTGGAAAGTACGCTCAACACCAACACCGTTGGAGATCTTGCGAACAGTGAAAGCGCTGTTCAGACCACGGTTACGCTTGGCGATGACAACGCCTTCGAAAGCCTGCAGACGCGAACGATCGCCTTCCTTCACTTTCACCTGAACGACAACGGTGTCGCCCGGGGCAAAGGTCGGGATCTCTTTGGACATCTGCTCAGCTTCGATCTGCTGAATGATTTTGTTGGTCATGCTGTGCTCCTAAGGTAAATCGTCGGATCTACCATCGATACGTTAACTATCGTCCCGCTCTCGGAGATACTCCGTGAGCAGCTTCTTCTCTTCTCCAGAAAGTGAGCGACTTTCCAGAAGATCGGCGCGTCGTTCATAGGTCCGCCCAAGGGACTGCTGTAAACGCCATCGCCGGATGTGTGCATGGTTGCCACTAAGCAACACGTCGGGAACACGCTGATCCGCATACACCTCCGGTCGGGTGTAGTGCGGGCAATCAAGCAGACCATCGGTGAAGGAGTCTTCCTCCGCCGAGTCCGCATGCCCTAAAGCTCCGGGCAGCAGTCGCGTAACCGCATCAATCAGGACCATCGCCGGTAGCTCACCACCGGACAGGACATAATCCCCAATCGACCACTCTTCATCGACATGAGCCTCAATAAAGCGCTCGTCAATGCCTTCATAACGACCGGCTATCAGAATCAACGATTCATGCCTCGCCAAGTCTTTGACCGCCGACTGATTCAGCTTGCGGCCTTGCGGGCTCAGGTAAATCACCTTCGCCGCCTCTCCGGTTGCCTGCCTGGCAGCTACCAGGGCATCTTCCAGAGGCTTGATCTTCATCACCATGCCCGGACCACCGCCAAACGGCCGATCATCCACCGTATGGTGACGATCTGTGGTGTAGTCCCGCGGGTTCCAGCAGGTCAATTGCAGCAACCCCTGTCGCACCGCTCGGCTGGTAATGCCGTACTCACTGATGGCCGAGAACATCTCGGGGAACAGCGTGATGACGTCTACGCGCAGGCTGGCCATTGCTTAGAAGTCCGCGTCCCATTCCACCCTCATCTCGCCTGCAACCAGGTCGATCTTCAACACGCATTGCTCTGTATAAGGCAACAGGCGTTCACGATCATCCAGACTGCCCGCGCAGGGCTTTACCACCAATACATCGTTCGCGCCGGTCTCCAACAGGTGATCAACCTTGCCGAACAGCTGTTCGTCCTGGTTGATGACTTTCAGACCTACCAACTGGTACCAGTAGTACTCGTCGCTAGGCAGGTTGGGCAGAAGGCTTCGCGAGATACAAATCTCATAACCGCTCAGAAGACGGGCTTCATCACGATCGTCGAGGCCTTTGAGCTTGGCGACCAGATCCTTTTGAGTGGAACGGCCACTGACCAGCTCTACCTGTTTTACCTTCCCTTCGTGCCGAAGCGTCCAGTTAGGGTAATCCAACAGGTTTTCAATCGGATCGGTAAAGGAAAAGACCTTCACCTCGCCGCGAACGCCGTGAACCGAGAAAATCTTGCCGACAACAATCAAATCGTCAGCACTTTCTGGCGTCGCGTTCATATTGCTCAGGCAGCAGCCTTGGCAGCTTGCTTCAGCAGTTGGGCAACACGATCAGAAGGCTGTGCGCCAACGCTCAGCCAGTGAGCAACGCGGTCTTCTTTAACGGACAGACGAACTTCCTGACCACGAGCGATAGGGTTGAAGAAACCAACCTGCTCGATGTGCGAACCGGTAACCGGGTTACGCGAGTCGGTCACGGTCAGGGTGTAAAATGGGCGCTTTTTAGAGCCACCACGGGCAAGACGGATGGTTAGCATTGAACATCGTTCCTGTAGTCGGTGCTGCAAATCATAATGCACAGCGGGCACACGGGTGCCCGAAAGGCCGCATATTCTCAAGGAATATCCGGACTTTTGCAAATGCCTTTTTACCTGATGCTAAAAGGCCTGCCTGCTGATTTGCGAATAACGCTGCCTTATATAAGGCAACAGTGTCCCGCCAACGGCGGGGTTCCGATTGTCGGCGCAAATTCGTGCCGACGATCCGAATAGGGTTACAGCTTGGGCATGCCGCCGCCGGGCATCATGCCACCCAGGCCGCGCATCATTTTTGCCATGCCGCCTTTGGCAGAAAACTTCTTCATCATCTTCTGCATCTGCTTGTGCTGTTTGATCAAGCGACCGATGTCCTGCACCTGGGTGCCGGAACCCATGGCGATCCGGCGCTTGCGCGAACCGCTGATCAGATCAGGGTCGCGGCGCTCGGCCGGGGTCATGGAGTTGATGATCGCTTCCATCTGCTTGAACTGCTTCTCGGCTGCACCTTGGGCATTACCCATCTGCGCCAGGTTGACACCGCCCATGTTGGGCAGCTTGTCCATCAGGCCGCCGAGGCCGCCCATGTTTTTCATCTGTTGCAGCTGATCACGGAAGTCTTCAAGGTCGAACCCCTTGCCCTTCTTCAGCTTCTTGGCCAGTTTGTCGGCCTTTTCCTTGTCAAGGGTCTGTTCGGCCTGCTCGATCAGGCTGAGCACATCGCCCATGCCGAGGATTCGCGACGCGATACGGTCGGGATGGAACGGCTCCAGCGCTTCGCTCTTCTCGCCCATACCGATGAACTTGATCGGTTTTCCGGTAATTGCGCGCACCGACAGGGCGGCACCACCACGAGCATCACCGTCGACCTTGGTCAGAATCACACCGGTCAGCGGCAGCGCATCACCAAACGCCTTGGCGGTGTTGGCGGCGTCCTGGCCGGTCATGGCGTCGACCACGAACAGCGTCTCGATCGGCTTGACCGCAGCGTGCAGGTCTTTGATCTCGGTCATCATCTCGGCGTCGATGTGCAGACGACCGGCGGTATCGACGATAACCACGTCGATGAATTTCAGCTTGGCTTCGCGAATCGCCGCTTCGGCAATCGCTACTGGCTTCTGGCTGATATCGGAAGGAAAGAAGGTAACGCCGATATCACCCGCCAGGGTTTCCAACTGCTTGATTGCCGCCGGACGGTAGACGTCAGCCGACACCACCATCACCGACTTCTTCTTGCGCTCTTTAAGGAAACGCGCGAGCTTGCCGGCAGTGGTGGTCTTACCCGCCCCCTGCAGACCGGCCATCAGTACCACCGCAGGTGGCGCGGCATTGAGCGCCAGGTCTTCGTTGGCCGCGCCCATCAGGCCTTCGAGTTCGGCCTGGACGATCTTCACGAACGCCTGGCCCGGGGTCAGGCTACGTGACACCTCGGTACCGACCGCACGCTCTTTGATCTTGTTGACGAAATCCTTGACCACCGGCAGGGCGACGTCAGCCTCGAGCAACGCCATGCGCACTTCACGCAGGGTGTCTTTGATGTTGTCTTCGGTCAGCTTGGCCTTGCCGGTGACATGGCGCAGCGTCTGTGACAGACGGTCGGTCAGGTTTTCAAACATGGTGATCCTTTCAGGCTCTGTAGAACCGAGGTTTATCAGCTGCCTCTGGCGTGTTCGACGGGCCTTGGGCAGGGGCAGACCGGCGATTATAACGAAGACTCGAGCCAGCGCACACCTCGCCGTCGGTTAGCAGTCTTCCTTGGCAGGCGCGTTCTATGCCAAACTCAGTTCTTTTCGGGCTTGCCTAACAGGACTTATGCTCCCTTTGTCACCCAGCTTGCTACCCAACCTGATCGCCGCCTGCCTGTACGCCGCCGCGACCCTCTATCACGGCTCCCGGCTGGCGCAAGGCGCCAAGGCCGACAAACGCCTGCTCGGGCTGCTGGGCGCGCTTGCGGTCATCGCCCAGGGCACCGCGTTGTGCTGGCAACTGCTCACGCCCCTGGGCCTGAGCCTGGACTTTTTCAGCGCCGCCAGCCTGATCGCCACGGCAGTGATTGCCCTAACCCTGCTGGCCTGCCTGCGCATTCCGGTGGAAAACCTCTTGCTGCTGCTGTTCCCGCTGGGCGCAGCCACAGCGCTGATCGCGCAATTCGCACCATCAGGCACGGTACCGCTGATCAACGAAGAACCGGGCATTCTGGCGCATATCCTGCTGTCGATCCTGGCTTATGGGCTGTTCACCATTGCCGTGTTCCAGTCCTTGCTGTTGCTGGTGCAGGATCATCAACTCAAGCACAAGCACCCCTCCGGCCTGATCCGCAACTTCCCACCGCTGCAGACCATGGAAAGCCTGTTGTTCGGTTTTCTCTGGGCTGGCTGGGGGCTGCTGTCGCTGTCGCTGATTTCCGGCTGGCTGTTCCTCGACAACCTGTTTGCCCAGCACCTGGTGCACAAAACCTTGCTCGCCTGCGTGGCCTGGGTCGTGTTCAGCGTGCTGCTGTGGGGCCGCACGCGTCTGGGCTGGCGTGGCCACAAGGCGATTCGCTGGACCCTTGCCGGTTTCTGCCTGCTGATGCTGGCCTACTTCGGCAGCAAGCTGGTGCGCGAATTCATCCTGCACATCTGACGGGCACAGGTAAATGGACGCACTGCCGTTAGGACCCTTGCTTGGTATTCTGGCACTGGCCCTGCTCTGGTCGGCGCTGTTCACCGCCGTAGACGTCGCCCAGCAACAACTCAATGGCGCACGGCGCAACGGTCTCACTGACGAACACCCGGAACTGGCGGTAGCGCCACAGTCACTGGTGCTGTGCTCGACCCTGGGTAAATTGTTGGTGCTGGCGTTGGCATGCCTGCTCGGCCTGCGCTACAACGGCGAACAGGGCTTTTGGCTCGCCGGGCTTGGTGCGGCTACCCTACTGCTGGTGCTGACTGAATACCTGCCGCGACAATTGGCCCGACGCAACCCGCAAACATTCATTGGCTTGGGCAACAGCCTGCTCAAAGCACCGCTGAAGTTGCTCCAGCCACTGGCCTGGCTGCTCGATGGCTGCGCCCGCGTGCTACTACGTCCGTTCCGCGCTCAGCCACATGCCGTGACCCTGCACGAACTGGATGGCAGCGAAGACGATAACGATGATCACCAGGCCGACCACCGCCTGAACCTGCCGGAGAGCCTGCTGGCCCTGGACAAGATCACCGTCAATGACATCCTGGTGCCGCGCAGCGACGTCGACGGCATCAACCTTGACGATTCGATCGAACAGATCATCGAGCAACTGATCATCAGCCGCCACACTCGCCTGCCGGTCTATCACAGCGACATCAATCAAGTCGAAGCGATCCTCAACACCAAACTGATCAGCCACCTGCTACCCAAGGCCGAGTTGACCCGCGCAACGCTACAGGCAGCTTGCTACGACCCTTACTTTGTTCCGGAAAGCACGCCACTGCAGTTGCAACTGCTGAACTTTCACAAACAGCAACGACGCCTCGGCGTGGTGGTCGACGAATACGGCGAAGTGCTAGGCATCGTCACCCTGGAAGACATTCTCGAAGAGATCGTCGGCGAATTCGAAGACGAACACAGCCTCGACAACCCGCACATCCACCCTCAAGCCGATGGTCGCTTCGTCATCGAGGGCAATGTGTCGATTCGCGAACTCAACCGCAGCCTCGGCTGGCACCTGCCCAGCGACGGCCCCAAGACTCTCAATGGCCTGGTCACCGAAGCGCTGGAAAGTATTCCAGCCAGTGCGGTATGCCTGAAAATCGGTCGTTATCGCCTGGAAATCCTCGAAACAGAAGACAATTGTGCCAGCCGCATACTGGTCTGGACCGTGACTCGCTAGCTATACTCAGGTCACGCTTACCCAGCCCAGCCGTCACGCCCGCTACCCGCACCCAGCGCTCCACGGCCAGTCCGCACCACTGAATACTGCGCGCACAACCTGCACTGTTTCACACCCCGAACATTGCCCGCGCCGCCCCTATCCCCAACGGGCGTATGCTCAGTCACGCGACCAACAACAATACGCTTCGGCACCTGCTTGCTGATGCCTGCCCGTAAAGGACAGCAGCAATGCCCATGGAGCACTCGACTGTCAGGGATCATCGCATGACAACCAGCAGCACCTACTCCGATACGGAACAGACCAGCCCCGGCAATTCGCCGGCGCGAGTGGCCACCGCCAGTTTTATTGGCACTGCCATCGAGTTCTACGACTTTTACGTCTATGCCACCGCCGCAGCGCTAGTGATCGGTCCGGTGTTCTTCCCGCAGACCTCCGGTACTGCGCAGATGCTCTCGGCGTTTCTCACCTTCGGTATCGCCTTCCTCGCCCGACCGCTGGGTTCGGCACTGTTCGGCCACTTCGGTGACCGCATCGGGCGCAAATCGACCCTGGTCGCCTCGCTGCTGCTGATGGGGGTGTGCACCACACTGATCGGCGTCCTACCGGGCTATGACAGCATTGGCGCCTGGGCACCGGTTCTGCTCTGCGTACTGCGTTTCGGCCAAGGCCTGGGGCTTGGCGGTGAATGGGGCGGCGCGGCACTGCTGGCCACCGAAAACGCCCCCAAGGGCAAACGCGCCTGGTTCGGCATGTTCCCGCAGTTGGGCCCCTCGATTGGCTTTCTCGCTGCCAATGGACTGTTCCTGACCTTGGCCATGATGCTCAGCGACGAACAGTTCCGTGAGTGGGGTTGGCGCATCCCGTTCCTGCTCAGCGCCGCCTTGGTGATGGTTGGCCTGTATGTACGCCTCAAGCTGGAAGAGACCCCGGTGTTTGCCAAAGCCATGGCTCGCCACGAGCGGGTGAAAATGCCGGTGGTCGAACTCTTCTCGCAGTACTGGATGCCGGTATTGCTGGGCGCCGCCGCGATGGTGGTGTGCTATGCACTGTTCTACATCTCCACGGTATTCTCGCTCAGTTATGGCGTATCGACCCTGGGCTACAGCCGCGAAACCTTCCTCGGCCTGCTGTGCTTCGCGGTGCTGTTCATGGCGTTGGCCACACCCCTGTCGGCTTGGCTCAGCGACCGTTACGGGCGCAAGCCAGTGCTGATCGTTGGCGCGGTGCTGGCGATCCTCTCGGGCTTCACCATGCAGCCCTTGCTGACCTCGGGTTCGACGGCCGGCGTGGCGCTGTTCCTGGCCATCGAGTTGTTCTTGATGGGGGTGACCTTCGCCCCGATGGGTGCGCTGTTGCCTGAGCTGTTCCCGACCCACGTGCGTTATACCGGCGCGTCAGCGGCGTATAACCTGGGCGGCATTGTCGGGGCCTCAGCGGCACCGTTCTTTGCCCAGAAACTGGTGGCGATGGGGGGCTTGAGCTGGGTTGGCGGGTATGTCTCGGCGGCGGCGTTGCTCAGCCTGATTGCCGTGCTGTTCCTGAAAGAGACTCGTCATTTGGAGCTCTGAAAGCTACAAGCTACAAGCTAACACCTATTTGCTTGTAGCTTGCAGCTAACCGCTATCAGATTTCTACCTTGACTGCCTGCGAGGCGCGGGTCGCCTTGGCCCGTGCGGCCTCGATCGACTCGTCACGTGCCAGGCACACACCCATGCGCCGTTGACCGTTGACCTCCGGTTTGCCAAACAGCCGAATGGCGGTGTCTGGCTCGCTCAAGGCAGCGCCGAGATTGGCGAAAGCGGTCTGTTGCGACTGACCTTCAACTAGAATCACCGCCGAAGCGGACGGACCGAACTGGCGGATCAGCGGAATCGGCAGGCCAAGAATCGCACGCGCATGCAAAGCGAACTGCGACAGGTCCTGCGAGATCAGGGTCACCAGGCCGGTGTCATGCGGGCGCGGCGAAACTTCGCTGAACCACACCTGATCACCTTTGACGAATAGCTCCACACCAAACAGGCCACGCCCACCTAGGGCTTCGGTGACCGCCTTGGCTACGCGCTCGGATTCAGCCAGGGCTACCGGACTCATGGCCTGCGGCTGCCAGGACTCCTGGTAATCACCCTTCTCCTGACGATGCCCGACTGGTGCGCAGAAGGTAGTACCGCCAACATGCCGAACGGTCAGCAAGGTGATTTCATAATCGAAATCGATGAACCCTTCGATGATCACCCGGCCCTTGCCGGCACGCCCGCCTTCCTGCGCGTAGTCCCAGGCTTGCTGTACATCGTCAACACTGCGCAGCAGGCTCTGGCCCTTGCCCGAGGAACTCATCACCGGCTTGACCACGCACGGGAAGCCGAGGTCTTCGACCGCCTTGCTGTATTCTTCGAAAGTATCGGCAAAGTGATACGGCGAAGTCGGCAAGTCCAGCTCTTCGGCAGCCAGACGACGAATGCCTTCGCGGTTCATGGTCAACTGCGCAGCGCGTGCCGTTGGCACCACAGTGAAGCCTTCGTTTTCCAGCTCGACCAGGGTCGCGGTGGCGATAGCTTCGATCTCCGGCACGATGTAGTGCGGCTTCTCCGCTTCGATCACTGCGCGCAGGGCGGCGCCGTCGAGCATGTTGATCACATGGCTGCGATGGGCGACCTGCATGGCCGGAGCATTGGCGTAGCGGTCCACGGCAATCACCTCAACGCCTAGGCGCTGCAGTTCGATCACCACTTCCTTGCCCAGCTCACCGCAGCCACAGAGCAGTACGCGGGTCGCTGTTGGCGACAATGGGGTTCCGATACGGGTCATTTCAGGTCCTCAGAGGGAAGGAATCCAGGGCCGCCCCCTACACGGAGCGATCCAGTGAAAAGCGGCGCCATTTTACATGAACCGAGCCAATGGGCCTTAGCCGGCAATGGCAGGCTTGCGCAAACGCCAGGCCATGATCAGCCACACCGCTGTTACCCCGACAAACTTGGAGGCCAGCGCAGTGCCGACCACTGCCGGGGTCAAGGCACCAATCATGCCGAAGAAGATCAAGGTATCAATAGGAATGCTCAGCGCCGAACTCAACCACAGACGGTCATGCAGGGGGCGCTTGGTGATGCTGAAGACCAGCCAGTCAATCAGCTCTGAGACAGCGAACGCAGTAGCGCTGGCCAAGGCAATGGCAGGTTCGGAAGTGACATAAGACAGCACCAGTGCCACCAGCATCGCGACCAAGGCACCGTGACCAAAGCGGGTCTGCACCATGTCGCGCAGGATAAACACCAGCCCACCCCAGGCGGACCAGATGACATCCAGGTGGGGGGCGCTGGAAAAGGCGTAGTTGATCAGCACAACGCTGCTGATGTAAGCAATCAGAAAAGGCATGGAATCGACCGCTGGACAAGCCCTACAGGGTACTTCAGCGGCCGCCTGTGGCCAAGCGCCAGATCAACTGACGCTGAAGATCAGACCCGCTGCCACTGCCCGCTCGTGGCACAGTTTCAGCACCTGACGACGCTCGGTGTTGTCCATTCGGCCCCAGCGCGTTATTTCTGCGGCGCTGCGCTGACAACCAGTGCAAATGTCGGCCTCGTCCAAAGCACAGATATGCACGCAAGGCGAAGCGACCGGACGCTCACTGCTGCTCATCAGTCCTCCTGCGGTGCAAGATCGCGAGCATAGCGCTCGGCGTTATGCACGTAATGCGCAGCACTGGCTTCGAGCATTTTCTTTTGTGCGTCGGTCAGTTCGCGCACCACCTTGCCCGGCGAGCCCATCACTAGCGAGCCGTCTGGAATCTCCTTGCCCTCGGGAATCAGTGTGTTGGCGCCAATGATGCAGTACTTGCCGATACGGGCACCGTTGAGAATCACCGCATTGATACCGACCAGGCTGTAGTCATCGACACTGCAACCATGGAGCATGGCGTTATGACCGATAGTCACGCCCTTACCCAAGGTCAGTGGTGAGCCCATGTCGGTATGCATCACGGTACCGTCCTGGACGTTACTGTTCTCACCGATGTCGATCAGCTCGTTGTCACCACGCAACACCGCGCCAAACCAGACACTGGCCCCCGCCTGCAGACGGACTTTGCCAATCAGTGTGGCAGTGGGCGCCGCCCAGCTGCGTGGATGGGTTTCGACTCGCTGGTCGCCCAATCGGTATTTCATGCGTGGTTCCTCACGGTACGACAAGGGTGGCGGGTGCGCCCGCTCAAATTGGAATGAAGCGTTCAGGCGGTTTGTGCAGATTGATATCGGCATCGTAAAGCAAGTTGACCAACTCGACGATCATGATCGCCGACAGCCCCCAGATCTTGTATTCGCCGAAGCGGTAGCTGGGCACATACCAGCTGCGCCCCTGGTAATCGATGCGGTGCGTGTGATCACGCGGGTCTTGGCGGAAGAACTCCAGCGGCACAGTGAACACTGCAGCGATTTCAGCGTCGTTGGCCTGGTACTCGACATAATCGGGAATCAAGCCGACGAACGGCGTCACCTTTAGCCCATGCAACGAAATCAGCGGGCTCAGCGGGCCGATGACCTCGACCAGCCCCGGCGGCAGGCCAATTTCCTCTTCAGCCTCGCGCAGGGCAGTGAACACCAGATCGGGATCATCCGGGTCGCGCCTACCACCAGGGAAGGCCACTTCGCCACCGTGGGTCGACAAACCTTTGGCGCGCAAGGTCAATACCAGCTCAGGCGCTTCGCTGCGGGTGATCGGCAATAACACTGCGGCCTCGGGGAAACGACGATCGGTTTCCAGGGTGCCCGGCGTATGACTGCTCACGCGGCGAAGTAGCTCGTCCAGCATTGCTCTCTCTCGATTCAAAGACCGACCTGCATGATGCACCAAAGCCGCGAGCCGCCCAAGCCCTGAGGTGAACCGGCTTGCAGCGGCGATGAAAGTCGCGCCAAGATAGATGCAACCTATAGGAATAAAAGCATGAAATTCTGCAGCGCGTGCGGTAATCCGGTAAATCAGCGTATCCCCGAGGGCGACACGCGCCTGCGCTATGTCTGTGACCATTGTCAGGCCATTCATTACCAGAACCCCAATATAGTCGCCGGAGTGCTGCCGACCTGGGGCAGTCAGGTCTTGTTGTGCCGCCGAGCCATCGAGCCACGCCGGGGCTACTGGACCCTGCCTGCCGGTTTCATGGAGAACGGCGAGACCCTGGAACAGGCCGCCCGTCGTGAAACGGTCGAAGAAGCCTGTGCCCGCGTCGGGCAGATGAGCCTGTACCAATTGTTCGATTTACCGCACATCAACCAGGTGCATGTGTTCTTTCGCGCCGAGCTTGCCGACCTCGACTTCGCCGTTGGGGTCGAGAGCCTGGAAGTGAAACTTTTCGATGAAAGTGAAATCCCGTGGGATGAGCTGGCTTTCCGGACCGTCACTCGTACCCTAGAATGCTATTATCGTGACCGCATCGAGCAGCACTACCCGATTGGCAACGAGTGTTTGCCACCTTTGCTCGCCTCGTCACTCAACACCTAGCTTTCAGGGATATTGTTTCATGCGCTGGTTGTTTGCCCTTTTCTGCCTCGGTATGACTTCGGTGTCCCAGGCAGCGTTTACCGAAACGATCGTGACCAGACCTATTGAAAAGGCTGCGCCTTCACCTCTGCAGCTTAAACGGCAACAAGCCTCAGCGATCGAAAAAATTCTGGTGATCAAGTCTGAGCGACGCCTGCAATTGATCAGTGGTGGCACGCCACTGAAAACCTACCGTATTTCCTTGGGCAAACAGCCCAAGGGCGCCAAGCTGCGCGAGGGTGACAAGCGTACCCCCGAAGGTTTGTACTGGATCGACTGGCGTAAGCAGAGTGATCGCTACAACCTGGCCATGCATGTGTCCTACCCCAACATCAGCGACTCGGCGCGGGCTCGACGCGAGGGCGTGCCACCTGGCGGCATGATCATGATTCACGGCACGCCTCTGGATGAAGAGTACCCGGAAGAGGTGTTCCATACCCTGGACTGGACCGAAGGCTGCATCGCCATGACCAACAGCGACATGCGCGAGGTCTGGAATCTGGTGCCCGACGGTACGATGATCGAAATTCGCCCCTGACGCCTGATTACACCTTCCTTCCGGCGCGTCGCGCCGGAAACCCCCTACGCATTTGAAGCCTCCCTCCTACAGGGCTGTCGTCCCCGTAGCGCATCCATACGAATAGTCACGTCCATAGAATCCGTCCAACCGGATAACTGAGTGTGTGCTCAGCACTCACCGTTTTGGACGCGACGCCATGCCTCATTCCTTGAACCGTGCGGCCACCCGCCCTTACCGCTGGCCGTTAACCTGCCTGGCTCTGGGCATAATGGAGGTATTTCTATGGAGCGCGCAATCAGTTGCAGCTGACAGCCATCCGGCCGTACAGCAACTCCAGGATCAGCGCCTGCAGCGCGAACAGCTTGAACAACAGCAACGCCTGCGAGCCCTACAGCGCGCCGATGAGCCACCGCCTGCCGTCGAAGAGCAAGCGGCCAGTATAAACAGCGGCCTGTGCTGGCCGCTTCGCGGGCTACGCCTGGCAGGTAACCGGCAACTGTCATCAGCCGAATTGACTGACGCCCTGCGACCACTGCTCAAGCCTTGCATGAGCCCAGCCCAGATCAACCTACTGCTCAAAGCCATCACTGAGCAGTATGTTAAGGCCGGTTACCTGGCCAGCCGACCTTACCTCGCCACCCGCCCTGTGGCCGGGGGCACATTGGACATCGTCATTGTCGAAGGCTTTGTCGAATCGATCGAGCTGTCTGCCCCAGATCTGCCGCTCTCTTTGAACAGCGCATTTCCCGCGCTGCTAGGTCAGCCCCTGCACCTGCCTGATCTGGAACAGGGCATGGACCAGTTGAATCGACTCAAGGCGTTCGATCTCAGCGCCGACCTCCTGCCCGGCAGCAGCCAAGGTGCGACCCGCGTGCTGATTGTGCCCAGACAGATCAATAGCCGCTGGCACCTTGGAAGCACCTTTGACAATCGGGGCAGTGAACAGACCGGACGCGAGCGGCTAGGTCTTAACGTCAGCCTGGACAGCCCCCTGCAGCTCAACGACTTCGTGCAACTGTCAGTCAACTCCACGCTCGAACGCGGCTCCAGCTACAGCCGCGGATATGGTCTGTATTACAACATCCCCTATGGGGCCTGGACCTACGCCCTGAGTTTCAATCAATTGCACTACCAGGCCCAGCTCCCCGGTCGCCGCCTGCACACCAGCGGCCAAAGCGACTATTACAGCCTGGGCCTTGAGCGCAGCCTGTGGCGTAATCAACAGGGCATGTTCAGCTCCAGCCTGCGCCTGGAACAAAAACGCCTGGACAATCGGCTGGCCGAGCAACGCCTGCAGCTGCAAAGCCCCACGCTTACCAGCCTTGAGGTTGGCCTCAACCTGCTCTGGCTTGATGGCGGCCTATGGAGTGGTTACCTGGGCTTGAGCCAGGGCCTGGATTGGTTCGGTGCCGACCGCGCACCGCTTCGCAGTAACGCGCCACAACCGATGTTTCGCAAGTACCGCGCCAGCCTCTTGCACCTGCGCCAAGGTCGCGACCCGAACTGGCCGTGGCGCTGGCAGAGCGAACTGAACCTGCAATACAGCCCCGATGCCCTACCGGCAGTTGAACAACAACAGCTGAGCGACAACAGCGCCGTGCGCGGATTTCGTCAGCTACTGATTGCTGGCGCCAGCGGCGCGGTCTGGCGTAACACGTTGAGCCAGCCCCTGGCGTTGGATCTGCCTGCGGGGCTGGTCCTGCGTCCGCAAGTGGGCATCGATCTGGGCTGGAGCAAATTCGACCATGGCCGTGCGCCACAACGCCTGGTCGGCAGCCATGTCGGCGTGGAACTGAACCTGACCAACAGCCGCCTGAACCTCGATTATCAGCGTGCACTGCATGCCAGCGCCGCACAGCGCCAGACGCTGGAAACGGGCTACTGGCTGCTGGAGTGGGTACTGAACATCTGATGTCCACAACAACAACAACAACAACAACAACAACAACAACAGCAACAACAACGAGAGAAGACTGCGATGTCCACAAAAACCCAATGTCCTCCCCCTAACCTCCAACGCCTGCGCCGCAACCACCTGCCCTGGTTGATTAGCCTGAGCCTGCTGACGCCGTATGCCAGCCTGGCCGACAACGGTCTGCAGCCTGCCAGCGGTGCAGGCGGCATGCCGTTGATCAACAATCAACATGGCGTACCCGTCATTGATATTGTCGCCCCCAATGCCAGCGGGTTGTCGCACAATCAGTTCCTCGACTACAACGTCAACAAGCCCGGCGTAGTCCTCAACAATGCGCTACAAGCTGGGCAATCACAGCTGGCCGGAGCGTTGGAAGCCAACCCGCAGTTTCACGGCCAGGCGGCCTCGACCATCCTCAACGAAGTTATCAGCCGCAATGCCTCACGCATCGAGGGAAGCCAGGAAATCTTCGGCCGACCGGCCGATTACATATTGGCTAACCCCAACGGCATTACCCTCAACGGTGGCGGCTTCATCAACACCACCCGCGCGGGTTTTCTGGTCGGCAGCCCCGAGCTTGATGAACAACGCATCAAACACCTCGACAGCCGCAATGCCACCGGCACCCTGCAGATTCTCGAGGGTGGCCTAAGCAACCTCGACGGCGCCCTCGAGTTGATTGCCCCACGCATCGACAGCCAGGGCCCACTCACCGCCCGGGACGACCTGAACCTGACCGTTGGACGCAATCTTGTCCGCAGCACCGATCGACAGGTGATTGATCACCTCGCAGCCCCCATTGGCAGCGTCGACGCCAGCCTGTTCGGCGCCATGCAGGCGGGGCGCATCAGGATTCTCAGCAGCGCTGAAGGTGCCGGGGTACATATGGGCGCAAGCCCGATACACGCTCGCGAAGGTATTGCCATCGACGCTCAGGGCACGATCGAAATCAGCGGTACCGCGCAACAGCGCAGCCTATTGCACAGCGAGCAAGGCGCTGTGACCGTCAACGCCGCTGATGACCTTCGACTGACTGCGATTGCAATCAAAGGTCAACACATCCAGGCCAACGCCGGAAAAAACCTGACCCTCGATACCCAGATGCGCGAAGCGCTGAATCGCGAACGTGAACATCGTGAAAAGAAGTGGTGGTTCGTTACCACTGAGACCTACGACCGCGAAAGCACTCGGAGCGACCGCGAGCATCTCGGCAGCCAACTGCAGGCGAACCAGAACATCAGCCTGCAAGCGGGCAACGATATCAATCTGCTTGGCGCTACCCTCGAGGCCGGAGGCGCCCTTAGCGTTCAAGCCGGCGATGGGTTGACCATCATTGCTGCAATCGACAGCCACCAGGCCGATGAACAAATTCGCCAGCGCAAACATCTCTGGCGCGGTGATGAGGACAGCAGCCACTACCAGGAACGCGCCAAGGCCAGCGTCCTGTCCGCCGAGCAGATCGCCCTGGCATCTGGGGGGCGCACGCAAATTGTCGGCAGCACCTTGAGCAGTAGCGGTGATATCACCCTCAAGGCCGGCACCCTGGAGGTCGCCGAGGTATCCCTGAAGGACACAAAAGCCACCAATGGCTATCGAGGTGACCTGGCCTCGGGTGCTTTCTTTGGGAAAAATGCACGCTCCGACAGCGACGGTCACACCGCCAGCGGCAGCCTGATCGAGACTGGTGGCGCACTGACGGTAGTGGCTGATGAGGTACGCATCAAAGGTTCCAAGGTCAACAGCCAAGGCGATGCTCTGCTACTGAGTGAAAAAGGACTACTGAGCGTCGAAGCGGCGCAGAGCCAATCCACCCTCAACCACAGCGACAATGACAGCAAGCTGTTTGGTCTGATCTCAACACGTACCGAAAGCCAAGAGCAGCACCAGGATGTGCTAATCAGCGATCTGGCCTCGCAGAGCAATCTGCGCCTGGCAAGTGCCGATGAACTGCAAGTGCTGGGGGCCAAGCTCAGTGCCGGGCAATACTTGCAACTGCAGGCCAGCAAAAACATCACCGTCAGCACCGCCGAACAGTCGCGCAGCGTAACCACCCACCAGCAAGACAAAGGTTTCACCGCCAGCGCCAGCCAGACTCAGGATGCCGAGGACGGCAAGCCCGACTCGCATCAGTACACTGCCTCGGCGGGCTACAACGTCAATCAGGTCGATACTGCGCAAAGCGAAAAAACGCAGGTGGCCAGTGTTCTCACGGGCAGCCAGGTACAGCTCGAAAGCCAGCATGATGTCAATATCAGGGGTTCAAGTGTCAGCGCGACGGCTGGCGACCTGGAAATTGATGCGCGAAACGTCAACCTCACCGCGCAGCATGACGAGCAGTCACAACAAACCGATACCAGCCATAGCGGTGGCGGCCTGAGGGTCAGTGGTGGTATCGACAAGCTCGGCACTGCCCTCGAGGGTTACCATCAACAAAAAACCCTTGAAGAGCGCTCAACCCAGGCGCAACGCAGCAGCCTCGCTGCTACTGGCAATGTGCGTGTCAGCACCGGCACATTGATCAACGAAGCGGCCAGCCTGAGCGCCGGCCAGGCGCTGACAGTGAGCGCCGACAGCCTGCAGAACCGCTCGGTAGATGATAAGCAGACCTCCAGGCAGACAGAAAAGAACTGGCAGGCCAGCCTCGGCGCCAGCGTTGCCTACCAGGGGCTGACCCGGCCCATTGAAAACCTGATCAAGCGCATCGACGGCAGTCGATTTCAGCAGGTTTCCCTCGAAGACAGCCTGGCACCTCCAACAGCAGGCGGCGAGCTTGAATTCAAGCACCTGAACCGCGAGACAACGGATCAGTCCAGCACTGCCCAAGTGGCCAAACTTCAAGCGGCGAGCATCAGTGTTATCGCCAAGACCATTGACGATACCGGTACCCAATACCGCGCCGAACAGGGGCCGCTAGCGATCCAGGCCGATTCACACCACTTCGCCGCCGCTCAAGACAGCAACGCCAGCACGGTCCAGCGCCTGGATGTCGAAACCGGCCTGCGCCTCGACACCAGCACGGGCAGTGACATCAACCTGCGTCTCTCCGGTAAGGGTGGCTCGTTGCAAAAGGGCGACCTCAAGATGAGCGCACACCCTGGCAGCCTCTATGGGCAAACCGGCATCCAGATCCAACTGGGTAGCAACGGCGTCTATGAAGGCACCCGTTTCGATGCCGCAGAGGGTTCGCTGCAACTGCAGGCTGGTGGCGACTTGAGCCTGACTCAGGCCAACGACAAACAACAAAGCACGCTGAAACAGCTCGAAGGCAATGCCTGGGCCAAGGGCGGCAACAACCCATTGGACAGCGCTCTGGAGCTGCGTGGCTATCTGGACCATACCACCCTCGACACAGTCGACACCCAGGCTCGAGTTGCCACTATCGACACCAAAGGTGATGTGCACCTGCAAGCAGGCGGTGCACTCGAACTGGTCGGTAGCCACATAGGCAGCAGCAGCGCCAAGGTCCGCAACATTAGCCTGCAAAGTAATGGAGCGCTTCACGCCAAAGCCGCCACCGACACCCATACCGCTCAAGGCAAAGCGCTCGGTGGCGGCCTGGAACTGCAGGCAAAAAGCACCAACAATGGCAAAGGTGGTGGCCTGGGAGGCCACGTCAAGATCGGCCGTACCGACGAAAACAGCAGCACTGCCAGTGCCGCACAGTGGTTCGCCACAGACAGGTTGACAATCAGCAGTGCCGACTCACAGGCAAATGCCGTACACCTGCAAGGCGTGAATGGCTCGGCAGCACAGGTCGACATCAGCGCCAGTCACGGCGCAATCCTGGTTGAGGCTGCCAGCAGCACCGACCTGCGCAACAACCTGGAAGTGTCGGCAGGCGCAGGCGTCAATGCCGCCCCCGGCGCAACAGACGATCTGGCCACGCGAGGGCTGCACGCCCGAGCGCAGGTCAACATCGATCGACGCGACAACCTCACCTATGACAACAGTCAGTGGCGTGCCGGGCAGATCACCTTGGACAGCCTGGCCGACACTCACCTGCAAGGCATGGAATTGCAAGCCGAAGGTATCAAGGGCCAAATCGGTGGTGACCTGCACGTCGCTAGCCTGCAGGACCGAATCAACAGCCTGACAGTGGAAGTCGATGCACGCCTGAGCCAGGAAAAAAACCCACAGGGGCTGCGCAATGCAGCTAACGCCTTGGCCGGGCCACTGGCCAACAAGGTTGGCGATCAGCTTGGTTCAGCCGTGCAGAAAGTTGAACCAGGGCTGTCGCCAACGTTCAACTTCAAGATCGAGCGTACTCAGCGCGACAGCGTTAGCCGTCAAAGTCTGCTTAGTGGCCGTGACGGCATCGCCCTGGGGGTCGGCGGTGCGACCGAGCTCAGCGCTGCCCGCCTGCAATCAGGCAATGGCCAGGTTGAACTGGGTAGCGGGCCCGTGACGAAGGAAACCCTGAACGGTCGTGATTACCGCCGTGAGGTGGGCATCAATGCTTCCAACGCCCCCGTTGACCTGATCGGGGGGTTAATCGATGCCTACAGTGCAGCCAAGGCAGGCAGGGAAGAAAACCCTGTCGATCTTGGCCTGATTCGCACCAGTGGGCATGATCGTTCGACCACGTTGGCATCAGGTATCACTCAAGGCGGTGTTCACCAGTAACCGCAGCAGCCCTGATTGCTTTCGCGGGCCTAACTTTCCCGCAATGCAGACAAAAAAAGCCGCGATCTGCAAGCAGTCGCGGCTTTTTTCATCAGCCCTCAGAAGTCCGACAACTGCCAGACCTCATAAGCCGGTGTTTCGTAAGGATGACTGTGCTTGAGCGCAGCGACCACCGACTGAATCAGCCCATCGGCCACCACCAACTCCACTCGCCACTCTTCAACTTGCTCGACCACCCCGCTCTGCCCGATAAACGGCTGACTACCATCCAGCGGGCGGAACTGGCCCTGGCCCAACACCTGCCAGGCACAGCAGTCGTAGCTGCCGATGCGTCCGCCGCCAGCGGCGAACACAGCAGCCTTAACTACTTCGACATGGCTCGGCGGGACGAAAAAGGCGAGCTTGTACACTCTTAGTTCACCCAGGCCCGCGCATTGCGGAACATACGCATCCACGCTGCGTCTTCGTTCCAGTCATCCGGACGCCAGGAGTTCTGCACGGCACGGAAGACCCGCTCAGGGTGCGGCATCATGATGGTGACGCGACCGTCGCGGCTGGTCAGGCCAGTGATCCCGCGCGGCGAGCCGTTCGGATTGGCCGGGTAGCTTTCGGTGACCTTGCCATGGTTGTCGACAAAGCGCAGTGCCACACAACCGGACAGGTCCGCCTCAAGCAGTGCTTCTTCGCTTTCGAATTCGGCATGACCTTCACCGTGAGCGATGGCGATCGGCATACGCGAACCGGCCATGCCCTGCAGGAAGATCGAATTCGACTCCTGGACCTGGACCATTGCCACGCGGGCTTCGAACTGCTCGGAACGGTTACGCACGAAGTGCGGCCAGAACTCGGTGCCCGGGATCAACTCGTGCAGGTTGGACATCATCTGGCAACCGTTGCACACGCCCAGGGTGAAGCTGTCGGTACGCTCGAAGTACTGCTGGAATGCCTCACGGGCACGGCTGTTGAACAGTGCCGACTTGGCCCAGCCTTCACCGGCACCGAGAACGTCGCCGTAGGAGAAGCCGCCGCAGGCGACCAGCCCCTTGAACGCATTCAGGTCGATGCGACCGGCGAGGATATCGCTCATGTGCACGTCGATAGCGTTGAAACCAGCGCGATCGAAAGCAGCTGCCATCTCTACCTGGCCGTTGACGCCCTGCTCACGCAGTACCGCCACTTGAGGACGGATGCCCTTCTTGATGTACGGTGCAGCGATGTCGTGGTTGACGTCGAAGCCGAGCTTGACGCTCAGGCCCGGGTTGTCTTCTTCGAGCAGGCCGTCGAACTCCTGATCGGCGCAGTCGGCGTTATCACGCAGACGCTGGATCTGGTAGCTGGTTTCGGCCCACTGACGCTGCAACAGGCGACGGTCACCGCGGAACAGCTCTTCGCCCAAGTGGTGGATTTCGACTTCGCCGTTGTTGACCGGTTGACCGATCACGGCGACGCAGTCTTCACCCAGGCCGGCAGCACTGAACTGCGCCAGCACATCCGGGGTGGCGTCCTGGTGTACCTGGATCACCGCACCGAGCTCTTCGTTGAAGAGGATGGCGGCGATCTTTTCACGCTTGCTGGTGAGGGTGTCCAGCTCCAGGCTCAAACCGCAATGACCAGCGAAGGCCATTTCCAGCACGGTGGTCATCAGGCCGCCGTCGGAACGGTCATGGTAGGCCAGCAGGTGACCATCGGCGTTCAGGCCCTGGATCACTGCAAAGAAGGCTTTCAGGTCTTCGGCGTCGTCGACGTCCGGGGCCTGGTTGCCGAGCTTGCCATGGGTCTGGGCGAGAATCGAGGCGCCCATACGATTCTGACCACGGCCAAGGTCGATCAGGATCAGATCGGTCTCGCCTTTGTCCATGCGCAGCTCAGGCGTCAACGTCTTGCGGATGTCGGTAACCGGTGCAAAACCGGTAACGATCAGCGACAGTGGCGAAGTTACGCTCTTCTCGCGGCCTTCATCTTCCCAGCGGGTTTTCATGGACATTGAGTCCTTGCCCACTGGAATGGTCAGGCCCAGCTCAGGGCACAGCTCCATACCGACGGCCTTGACGGTGTCGTACAGACGCGCGTCTTCACCCGGGTGACCGGCTGCGGACATCCAGTTGGCCGACAGTTTGATGTCGGACAGCTTGTCGATGCGCGAGGCGGCCATGTTGGTCAGCGTCTCGCCGATCGCCATGCGCCCGGAAGCCGGGGCGTCGAGCAAGGCCAGCGGCGTACGCTCACCCATGGCCATGGCTTCACCGGTATAGACGTCGAAGCTGGTGGCCGTGACGGCTACGTCGGCCACCGGCACCTGCCAAGGGCCAACCATCTGGTCACGGGCAACCAAACCGGTGATGGTACGGTCGCCGATGGTGATCAGGAAGCTCTTGCTGGCTACGGCTGGGTGACGCAGGACGCGCTCGACCGAATCCTGGAGCTGCAGGGTGCTCGGGTCGAAATCATCGCCCAGTTCAGCCTCACGGGTAACCGAACGGTGCATGCGCGGCGGCTTGCCAAGCAGCACGTCCAGCGGCATGTCCACCGGGCTGTTGCCAAAGTGGCTGTCGGTGACGGTCAGGTGCGGCTCGGCAGTCGCTTCGCCAACCACTGCGAACGGGCAACGCTCACGCTCGCAAATGGCCTTGAATCGCTCGAAATCGGCCGCGTCGACCGCCAGTACGTAACGTTCCTGGGATTCGTTGCTCCAGATCTCGTGCGGGGCCATGCCCGGCTCGTCGTTAGGCACGTTGCGCAGCTCGAAGCGGCCACCGCGGCCACCGTCGTTGACCAGCTCAGGGAAGGCATTGGAGATACCGCCCGCACCCACGTCGTGGATGAAAGCGATCGGGTTGTTGTCGCCCAGCTGCCAGCAACGGTCGATGACCTCCTGGCAGCGGCGCTCCATTTCCGGGTTTTCACGCTGCACCGAGGCGAAATCAAGATCGGCTGAGCTGGAGCCGGTGGCAACCGAGGAAGCCGCGCCGCCGCCCAGGCCGATCAGCATGGCCGGGCCGCCGAGGACGATCAGCTTGGCACCGACAGTAATCTCGGCCTTCTGGACGTGATCTTCACGGATGTTACCCATACCGCCAGCGAGCATGATCGGCTTGTGATAGCCCCGCACTTCTTCACCGTGCGGGGTGTTGATCGATTGCTCGAAGGTACGGAAGTAACCGGTCAGCGCCGGACGACCAAACTCGTTGTTGAACGCCGCGCCACCGAGCGGGCCTTCAATCATGATGTCCAGGGCGTTGACGATGCGCTCAGGCTTGCCGTAAGCCTTCTCCCATGGCTGTTCAAAGCCCGGAATCTGCAGGTTGGACACGGTAAAACCGGTCAGGCCAGCTTTTGGCTTGGCACCGCGGCCGGTTGCGCCTTCGTCGCGAATCTCGCCACCGGAACCGGTGGACGCGCCGGAGAACGGCGAGATGGCGGTCGGGTGGTTATGGGTCTCGACCTTCATCAGGATGTGTACCGGCTCCTGCACCGCGCCGTACTGGCGGGTTTCAGGGTTCGGAAAGAAGCGACCGGCAACGTTACCGACGATCACCGAGGCGTTGTCCTTGTAAGCGGACAGCACGCCTTCGCTGTGCATCTGGTAGGTGTTCTTGATCATGCCAAACAGGCTTTTTTCCTGGCTCTGGCCGTCGATATCCCAACTGGCGTTGAAGATCTTGTGACGGCAATGCTCGGAGTTGGCCTGGGCGAACATCATCAGTTCGATGTCGTTCGGGTTGCGTTTGAGGCCCTGGAAGGCGTCGACCAGGTAGTCGATCTCGTCTTCGGCCAGGGCCAGGCCCAAGTCGGCGTTGGCTTGCGCCAGCGCCGCACGGCCGCCGTCGAGGATGTCCACGGAAGTCATTGGTTTGGGCTGGGCATGGCTGAACAGGCCGGCGGCCTCTTCCAGCTTGCTCAGGACCATTTGGGTCATGCGATCGTGCAGCACCTCGGCGACGAGGGCGGCATCGGCTTCGCTCAGCTCACCGCTGACGTAGTAGGCGATACCGCGCTCCAGGCGCTGAACGCTTTCCAGGCCGCAGTTGTGGGCGATGTCGCTGGCCTTGCTCGACCAGGGCGAGATGGTGCCGAACCGTGGCATTACCAGGAACAGGCGACCAGTTGGCTCCTGTACCGGTACGCTCGGGCCGTACTTGAGCAGACGCGCAAGCACCTGCTGTTGGTCGGCGGTCAGATCGCCGTCAACCTCGGCGAAATGAGCGAATTCAGCGTACAAACCACTAACAGCGGGGACTTTCTGGCTCAATTGCTCGAGTAATTTACCGTGGCGAAAGGCAGAAAGGGCAGGAGCGCCGCGCAGGATCAACATCGTCGGGACAGCCTCAGGAAGGGGGTGTGCTTAGAGGCCGTGCATTCTAGCCTAAATCCGACGCTTTCGGCACCCGTAAGCGCGCATTATGTCGGCGGTACAAACCGGACTTCGAGGTCAAAAAAACGATCGATCTGTGGCAGAATTTCTCGCCCGGCGCCAAGCGTGCTAGCAGACAAGCAAAACGTTGTCGAGATATGGCGCGACCAGTCCTTTGCGTATACTGCAACCTATGTTCGCCCAAACTGCTTTGCGCCAGCGCTGCGCCAGATGGCTCATCGCAACCGGACTCTTCCTGATGCTCGGTGCCTGTGTTGAAAAACCCAGCACCTTGGAGCGCGTCAAGGAGGACGGTGTGCTGCGCGTGATCACCCGCAACAGCCCCGCCACCTACTTCGAGGACCGCAACGGTGAAACCGGCTTCGAGTATGAGCTGGTCAAGCGCTTCGCCGATGACCTTGGGGTGGAACTGAAGATCGAGACCGCCGACAACCTCGACGAACTGTACAGCCAGCTCGGCCAGCCGTCCGGCCCGGTATTGGCGGCTGCGGGCCTGGTCAGCAGCGAGCGGCGCAAGTCACAGGTACGCTTTTCTCACCCTTACCTGGAAGTAACCCCACAGATCATTTACCGCAACGGGCGCTCACGGCCCACCGATGCCAAGGGTCTGGTCGGCAAAAAGATCATGGTGCTCAAAGGCAGTACCCATGCCGAGCAGTTGGCCGAGCTGAAAAAGCAGTATCCGACGCTCGAATACGAAGAGTCTGACGCGGTAGAGGTCGTTGACCTACTGCGTATGGTTGATGAAGGTCAGATCGATCTGACCCTGGTCGACTCCAATGAGCTCGCGATGAATCAGGTTTACTTCCCCAAAGTACGGGTAGCCTTCGACCTCGGCGACTCGCGCGACCAACGCTGGGCGGTGGCAGCGGGTGACGACAACAGCCTGCTTAACGAGATCAACGAATTTCTCGACAAAGTGCAGAAAAATGGCACCTTGCAACGCCTCAAAGACCGCTATTACGGCCATGTCGATGTACTCGGCTATGTCGGTGCCTACACCTTTGCCCAGCACCTGCAACAGCGTTTGCCGCGTTATGAAAAGCACTTCAAGGCCTCAGCCAAGAAAGAACAGGTCGACTGGCGCCTACTGGCGGCCATCGGCTATCAGGAGTCGATGTGGCAGGCTGAAGTCACCTCCAAGACCGGTGTGCGCGGCCTGATGATGCTGACCCAGCGCACCGCCCAGGCCATGGGCGTGTCCAACCGCCTGGATCCGGTGCAAAGCATCCGTGGCGGCGCCAAGTACTTTATGTACGTCAAATCCCTGCTGGACGACGATATCAAGGAGCCAGACCGCACCTGGTTTGCCCTGGCGGCCTATAACGTCGGCGGCGGGCACCTGGACGATGCGCGCAAACTGGCCAAGCGCGAGGGCTTGAACCCGAACAAGTGGCTGGACGTGAAGAAAATGCTCCCGCGCCTGGCGCAGAAGCAGTGGTACAGCAAGACCCGCTACGGTTATGCCCGCGGCGGCGAGCCAGTGCATTTCGTCGCCAACATCCGCCGTTACTACGACATCCTCACTTGGGTGACCCAGCCGCAGCTCGAAGGCAGTCAGGTGGCCGATGGCAACTTGCATGTGCCGGGCGTCGACAAGACTAAGCCGACCGAGCAGACCCCGCCGTTGTGATCCCCGTAACCGCTGCCGCAAGGCTACGCCTTGGCCCGGCGCGCCTTAAAGAACTCAGACAGAATTGTCCCGCACTCCTCGGCCAACACCCCACCCTCAAAAAGTACCCGGTGATTGAGAAAGCCCTGGGTAAAAAACTGCCCCTGACTTTGCACGATACCCGCCTTGGGCTCTAGCGCGCCGTACACCACACGCGCGATGCGTGAATGGACGATCAGTCCGGCGCACATACTGCAAGGTTCCAACGTCACGTACAGGGTGCTACCTGGCAGGCGATAGTTGCTGGCTGCCTGAGCAGCAGCACGAATGGCGACCATTTCGGCGTGGGCACTGGGGTCACTGCCGCTGATCGGGCAATTGAAGCCACGGCCAATGACCTGACCATGTTGCACCAGCACTGCTCCCACCGGCACTTCGCCCATGGCAGCACCTTGCGCCGCCAGTTCCAGAGCCTGACGCATGAATTCCTGATCGCGACTGCGATCAATGATTTGCGGCTGACGCATCAGGCAACCTCGATAGCGGCCATCAGACCGGTTTCCATGTGGTCGATCACATGGCAATGGAACATCCAGGTACCTGGATTATCAGCGACCAGCGCCACTTGCGCGCGCTCGTTCTTGCCCAACAGGTAGGTGTCGGTGAAGTACTGCTCCTGGATCTTGTGACGGTTCGAACTGAGCACCTTGAAGCTCATGCCATGCAAATGAATCGGGTGCTGATACTGAGTCATGTTCTTGAGCTCGAAAATATAGCTCTTGCCCTTCTGTAGCGTTGCAATCGGGCGGTCGGCGCAGGTCTTGTCAGTGATGTCCCAGGCCTTGCCGTTGATTTGCCAAAGGCTCGGCGGCCGGCCGTTGTCCGTATCTACCGAGACTGAACCGACCCACTCGAAATTGAAGTTGAGCTTCTCGGCATTGGCCAGGTCCGGCTCGGCTATCGGGTTGGCCGGCAACGCCGGTGGCCAGTCCCCTGGAGCGTCACTGCTGGCCACTGAACGCAAGGTCCCCAGACGTACTGAACCATCGCGCAGCGACAGCTCTTCACCGGCAGGCGGCATCTTGATTGCCAGGCAAATACGCATGCCGGGCCCAAGCCAGTAATCCTTGCCCAACGGTCGCGGAGTGATCGGGTTGCCGTCGAGGGCATAGATCTTCGCTTCGAAGTTACCCTTGAGGTTGATGCGATAGGTCAGGGTGTTATCCAGGTTCAGCAGGCGAACCCGGACAATCTGCCCTGCGGGCATTTCCACGACAGCATTGGGCTGGCCATTGATGGTGATCAGGCGCCCGGCGGTACCACCACGGGCGGCTTCACGGGGGATGCTGAACGGTAAGTAAGCCCCCTCCTCGTCCACATGCCAGTTTTTCAGGCTCAGGGTGCGCTCATGCTTGAAGCCGGTGGGCTCGCGCTCCTCGACGATCAGCGGGCCGACCAAGCCTTTGCCAAGCTCTTCGGAGCTGTTCACATGAGGGTGGTACCAGTAACTGCCAGCATCCGGCACGCGGAACTTGTAATCAAAAAACTCGCCTGGCAAGACCGGCAACTGCGAGACGTACGGCACGCCATCCATCTCCAGCGGCAGACGGATACCGTGCCAGTGGATGGTGGTGGCTACCGGCAGGTGGTTGATGAAGCGTACGCGCAGCCAGTCACCCTGGCGTGCCCGCAGCTCGGTACCCGGCGCCGAGGGGCCAAACGCCCAGGCCTCGGTCGTATGACCGGATACCAGCTCAACATCCAGTGGTGCGGCAATCAGCTCGTAGTCATGCCCAGCTTTCGGGTCGCTGCGCCCCAACCAATAACGGGATGCGCCACCGGCCCCCAGACCGATTGCCACCAGGCCGGTCAGGCCACCGAGTATTTGTCGCCGGGTAAAAGCCATGCCGCAGGTACCTCGTATTGCCAAGAACACCATGCCGACAGCTTGCCCAAAAAGAGCCAAAGCCGCGGCGATGAAGGGCGAATACGATACACCTGCATTTGCGAAAGATTAAGTGAAGTCTTGTTTTAGCTCCTGCGCATGATGTCGCACCTGACAGCGCAGATAGCGAACGAGCGCAGTATTAGTTACCACCTTTACCCCAACCGCCTGCCTCATCCTGCCCGCTCGCCCACTATTGCGAGACACCTCATGCCTCTTAACGCCCAGCAAAGCAGCGACCTTCAAACCTTGAGACAGTTAGCCACTCAGGTGAGCACACATTGCCCGGACATCCGGCAGATGGCCCGCAGTATCGCCAAACAACTGCTCGCCCGGCACAACCTGTCTAGCCATGACCCTGACCAGGTCTACTTTCACCGCTTCCACTCAGCCTCAAGCAGCCCGCGCACCTTCAGCGGCTGGCAGCATTACAGCCCCCCTTACCAATCATTGACCTTGCCGCAGCTGGTCATGCACCGCTTCTCTGTCGACGACCAGAACTACAGCGACGAGCTTGCCAACTACACTGGCTTCTATAGTGCTGGGCCCGGTAAGGATGGCTACGACGAGAGCAATGAGATCCCTCTTGCGCCTAAAGAGGCGCTTGAATTTTTCTGGGAAGTCGATTTCAGCGCGGACTTCCATCAGCACCTTGAGCAATTCTGGTCAGAAGACTCAGACGCCTATCGCACCTTGGCCAAGTCCACATTCCTCAGCAAAGTCCTGGAGGTCATCGCACAAAAAGGCAGCAGCACCCTGGCCAAGCGCGCCCGCCAGGTGGCTGAGGCCTTAACCGGTGAACGGACCTGGCCGCCGACCCTACAACAGCTACAGCAAGAGATCAGCCCGGCACAAGGGTTTCGCCTGTGCACCTTCGACATAGGTGGCCACATCGCCAGCTCGATCTTCAGAGTGGTGATGGAGGATGGCTACCAGTTGCTCTACCTTCCTGGCGAAGTGGATGCGCTGCAACTGTTCAGCGATGCTAGGGCGCTGAATACGTGGGTATTGGCACAAACCGGCACAGCAGAAGATCGGGCACGATTCATGAGTCACTTCGCGCTCAACAGCCAAGCAGAGAATGACACCAGCGTGGGGCTCGGCCACCTACTCGACGTCCTGAAGACGCAATGGGACTGCGCGCACCCTGTAGGCCTCAATACACTGGACAGAACCCTGCAGGTAGACGCCTTCAGCTACCTTCGCGATGTAACACGCCAGCGCATGCTCGACGACGCCCACTTTGCCCTGCGCTCCAATGCAGACCTGCGCAAACAGCTGTGGATCGGCTACCTCGCAACCTTCGCCAAAGTGTTTGGCCCCATGGCCGCTGTCGATTGGCCAGTGGCCTTGGCGGTGGTGGGAGCGGGCCTGGCCGAGACCGGCCTGAACATCGACCAGGCCATCAATGGTCATACTACCGCCGAGCGCCAGGCAGGTGTCACGGGGGCCATACTGGCCGGGGTCAACACCTTGTTCAACGTGGCCCTGTTGTACGCGAGTGGCGTGAATGCCGCCGGAGAAATCGGTGAAGCCACTACCGGTGGCGAGAACCCGTTCGAACCAGGCGAAGAAAGCCAACCGACAGGCGAGGAGCTAGAACCGGCCACCTCGGTCGAAATAGAGGCCTGGGTCCCAAAACCGTTCCAGCCAAGCGAGCTGGCGCCGTTGCTAGAGTCATTGGAAAGCAACGATATTCTCAGGAACGTTCCTGACAGCGGTCGCTTCACCGGCATTCTTTTTCAAGACGGGAAGCAATACGCAATGGTCGGCGAGGACACCTATCAGGTGCGCTACGTGAGGGAGTTAAAGACATGGGTCATTATTGACCCGGATAACCCCTACTCGTTTGCCCGCAATGTTCCCATCGTTGCGGACGGCGACGGTAACTGGCAGTTCACCGAACGTCTGGGGCTCAGGGGCGGAACCCCCCGATTTCTGCTCAAGGCCTGGGGCAGGCTGGCCCCAAGGCCAGCCATACCCGCATTAGAGCCTAGCCCCTATGAAGTCCCGCAAGCCGAGCGCGAGCCCTTGCAGAGCGCAGCGTACGGCAAAGAAGACAGGGCACTGAGCGACCCCTATAACGGTGCCCCCTACTCACTGTATCGGCAGTTACGCGACCAACTGGCCACTGACGCACAGCAGTTTTACGCTGCTGTCGTGCCACCAGCTCGCCCAGTGATCCCGGAAATTTCCAGCACCGCCAGCCCCAAAGAAATTCTGCGCAGCCTCTATGAACAAAGCGAAGGCCTGGTGATCGGCGAGTCACACACCCAAAAAAGCGCCAAGCAGTTCTTGATAAGCACGATGCGCCAGCTCAAAAAACAGGGCGTTGATGTGCTCTACATGGAACATTTCATGACGGACTTCCATCAAGCCGATCTGGATCTGTTCAATCGAACCGGGACCCTACCCAATGGGCTCAAAGCCTATGTCGACAATCATGATTACATCGCCACGCTTGGCGAACAGACACCCTACACCATGAAGAAAGTGCTGCATGAGGCATACAAGCAAAACGTACGCATACAAGCTATCGATTGCCTGGCCTCATACCGCCAGGCCTGGTACGAAAAGCCCTCACCCACCATCCGCCAGGAAATGATGAACTTCTTTGCTCAGCGGATTATTGAGGCCGATAAAGTGCGACGCGGCGCGGGGCGATGGGTTGCGTTGGTCGGCAACTCTCACGTCAATACCTTTAACCGCGTACCAGGTTTGAGTGAGTTGCAAGGCGCCATCGGCCTGCGAATTGAAGATATCGAAATTGGCCAAGCTGGCAGCATTGGCGCCGACTCCGGCTTCTGGGACGAAGTGGACGGTGAGCACTTCTTCGTCAGGAACGACCTGCTCCTGCAAGTGGCGATCTCCCGCCCTTGGATGTAGAGAGGCGCCCCTGAGCACAACGCAGATACAACCAGGGCGCCCGTAGGCGCCCTGGTTGTTCAACTCACTCCCACTCGATAGTAGCAGGCGGCTTGCTCGACACGTCGTAGGTGACACGAGAGATGCCTTCGATCTCATTGATGATACGGCCGCTGACCGTCTCCAGCAGCTCGTAAGGCAGGTGTGCCCAACGTGCAGTCATGAAGTCGATGGTTTCCACCGCACGCAGGGCCACGACCCAGGCGTAACGACGGCCGTCACCGACCACACCGACCGATTTCACTGGCTGGAATACCACGAACGCCTGGCTGACCTTGTGGTACCAGTCGGCCTTGCGCAGCTCTTCGATGAAGATGTGGTCAGCGCGACGCAGCAGGTCGGCGTACTCTTTCTTCACTTCACCCAGGATGCGCACACCCAGGCCCGGGCCCGGGAACGGGTGACGGTAGACCATGTCGTACGGCAGGCCCAGTTCCAGACCGAGGCGACGAACCTCGTCCTTGAACAGCTCGCGCAGCGGCTCGACCAGCTTGAGGTTCATCTCTTCCGGCAGGCCACCAACGTTGTGGTGCGACTTGATCACGTGAGCCTTGCCGCTCTTGGCGCCAGCCGACTCGATCACGTCAGGGTAGATGGTGCCCTGAGCCAGATACTTGATGTTGTGCAGCTTGGTCGACTCGGCATCGAACACGTCGATGAAAGTGCGGCCGATGATCTTGCGCTTCTTCTCAGGGTCCGACTCGCCCGCCAGGTTGTTCAGGAACTGCTCTTCGGCGTTGGCGCGGATTACCTTGACGCCCATGTTCTCGGCGAACATGGCCATCACTTGCTCGCCTTCGTGCAAACGCAGCAGACCGTTGTCGACGAAGACGCAGGTCAGCTGGTCGCCGATGGCCTTGTGCAGCAGGGCTGCAACCACCGAGGAGTCAACACCACCGGACAGGCCGAGCAGAACGTTGTCGCTACCGACCTGGGCGCGGATCTGGGCGATGGCGTCTTCAGCGATGTGCGACGGGGTCCACAGCGCTTCACAGCCGCAGATGTCGAGGATGAAGCGCGAGAGGATGCGACCGCCCTGCTTGGTGTGGGTCACTTCCGGGTGGAACTGCACGCCGTAGTAGCCACGGGTGTCGTCGGCCATGCCGGCGATCGGGCAGCTCGGGGTGCTGGCCAGGATGTGGAAGTCTTGTGGAATGCGGGTGACCTTGTCACCGTGGCTCATCCACACGTCCAGGCCCAATACGCCATCAGCATCGACGTGGTCTTCAATGCCATCGAGCAGGCGGCTCTTGCCGACTACATCAACACGGGCATAGCCGAACTCGCGCAGTTCGGAGCCTTCAACCTTGCCGCCCAGTTGCTCGGCCATAGTCTGCATGCCGTAGCAGATACCGAATACCGGTACGCCCAGGTCCCAGACGGCTTGTGGTGCGCGCGGGCTGTCGGCTTCGTGAACAGACTCAGGGCCGCCAGCCAGGATGATGCCGCGCGGGGCGAATTCGCGAATCGCTTCGTCGTCCATGTCGAACGGGTGCAGTTCGCAGTACACACCGATTTCGCGCACGCGGCGAGCGATCAGCTGGGTGTACTGGGAACCGAAGTCGAGGATCAGGATTCGGTGAGCGTGAATGTCGAGGGCCATGACTCAATCTCGTCAGTGGAAATCGGAAACGACGCGGGGCTGTCGATAACAGCCCCGCTAGCAAGTGTTGCCAGAAGCATCAACCTACGCGGTAGTTTGGCGCTTCTTTGGTGATCTGTACGTCATGCACGTGGGACTCGGCCATGCCGGCACCGGTGATACGCACGAACTCAGGCTTGGTGCGCATCTCTTCGATGTTGGCGCTGCCGGTGTAACCCATCGAGGAACGCAGGCCACCCATCAGTTGGTGGATGATCGCGGTCAGGGTGCCCTTGTACGGCACACGACCTTCGATACCTTCCGGCACCAGCTTCTCGGCACCGGCCGAGGAGTCCTGGAAGTAGCGGTCCGAGGAACCCTGGGCCTGAGACATGGCACCCAGCGAGCCCATGCCACGGTAAGCCTTGTAGGAGCGACCCTGAAACAGCTCGATCTCGCCTGGTGCTTCTTCAGTACCGGCAAACATCGAACCCATCATCACTGCCGAGGCACCGGCAACGATAGCCTTGGACAGATCACCGGAGAAGCGGATGCCACCGTCGGCGATCAGCGGGATACCGGTGCCTTCGAGGGCAGCGGCAACATTGGCGATGGCGCTGATTTGCGGCACGCCAACACCAGCAACGATACGGGTGGTGCAGATCGAGCCCGGGCCGATACCGACCTTGACCGCGTCAGCACCGGCTTCGGCCAGGGCCTTGGCAGCGGCGCCAGTGGCGATGTTGCCACCGATGACCTGAACCTGCGGGAAGTTCTCTTTGACCCAGCGAACGCGATCGATCACACCTTTGGAGTGACCGTGAGCGGTGTCGACCACCACCACGTCAACGCCAGCGGCAACCAGTGCGGAAACGCGCTCACCGGTGTCTTTGCCGGTACCGACTGCAGCGCCAACGCGCAGACGACCCTGGTCGTCCTTGCTGGCCAGCGGGTAGGCCTTGGCCTTCTCGATGTCATTGACGGTCATCATGCCTTTGAGGGCAAATTTGTCGTCGACGATCAGCACGCGCTCGATGCGGTGCTTGTGCAGCAGTTCACGCGCTTCGTTCTTGTCGGCGCCTTCCATTACCGTGACCAGGCGCTCTTTAGGCGTCATCACTTCACGGACGGAGGCATCCAGACGGCTTTCGAAGCGGATGTCGCGGGAGGTGACGATGCCGACCAGGTCGCCATTGTGCAGCACCGGAACACCGGAGATGTTGTTCTGCTGAGTCAGCTCGAACAGTTCACGGACCGTGGCGTCAGCCTCGATGGTGATCGGATCCTTGACCACGCCGGCTTCGAACTTCTTGACCTTGCGCACTTCGGCAGCTTGCTGCTCGATGGTCATGTTCTTGTGGATGATGCCAATGCCGCCTTCCTGAGCCATGGCAATGGCCAGGCGGGCTTCGGTCACGGTATCCATGGCGGCGGAAACCAACGGAATATTCAGCTCGATGCCACGGGTCAAACGGGTCTTGAGACTGACTTCATTGGGTAGTACCTCTGAATAACCAGGCACTAGGAGAATGTCGTCGAAGGTCAGGGCTTCTTGGCTGATACGCAGCATCGCGGGGGCTCCCGGGCGGGAAAATGGAAGCGCGCCATTATACTCATCCTGAGCCCTTCACTCAATGCAAAGATGGGCCTTCGGTCAGTTACCTGCGCGGGTTACCTGCACCACAGCCACCGGCTGATCCAGCCAGTCAGCGAAGTCATCGAGAAAACGCTGCTTGAAACCCGCTGCGCCCCAGTTGTTGAAGATGAAACCCAGGTTGGAAAAGGCGCACGGCTGCAGGAACAGAAAACCGTTGATATCGTCTTCGTGACCACACAACGGGCAAATAAAATTGTCGGTCTGCCCGGGCATCCACTCCTCCAGGCTTTCGAACAGCGCCACGCCCACTTCACGACGGCATTCGGCGCAGCCCGCTTCTTCGTGAAAATCCTCGAGCGGGGTATAGATGCAGCGCTTAGTAATCACTTCCAGGCCGTTGACCGACTGACCGTACGGCAACAACTCAGGTCGCTCCGCGACCTTGCGCGCGCCTTCGCCAATGGCATAGGCCATGCGGTTACCGGTGCTGCCGCAGGTGCTCAATTGTTCCTCAATGACCTTCTCGCGCACCAACCAGCGCAGGATCGCCCGCGCACGCGGTTCATGCACAGGAACAGTGGAGATCTTCGGGACAATGATGCTCTGGGTAATCATGACGGCAGCCAAACATGCTCAAAACTGCCAGTTTACCTCACTCAGGTAGCGACCGATCAGGGCAATGCCACTGGCCAGGACCAGCCAGCTGACCAGACGCACAAAAGCCTCTCTGGACATGTTCAGGGTCAGGCGCCGCCCCAGGTACAAGCCCGCGACCATCATTGGCAACAGACACAGCGCCAGTAACAACAAAGGTAAGTCGGCATAGACTCCGGCCAACAGGAACAAGCTCAGGCGGACAACGGTACTGCAACTGATCAACGCGCCCTGGGTCGCCCGCGCCTGCTCCTTGGACGGCAGGCGGGCGCTGAGGTAAATCGCATAAAGAAAGCCACCACTGCCGAACAACGCGCCAAACAGCCCGCCCACTGTCCCCATCGGCACCGACCAGCCAGCGCCCAACCGAGCGGGCTTGACCTTCACTGCCAGGCTGTACAGGGCATAGGCACTGATAAAAAGGCCCATCAACAACAGCAGCAGGTCTGACTTAAGGTTGAGCAAGAACACCACGCCGAGGGTGCACCCCACCGCCATGCACGGCAACAGCCGCAACAGCTCAGCGCGTGCCACCGCCTTGCGTGCCGGCAGCCAGTTGCCAAAGGCCGCGACAAAATCCAGCAACACGAGCAAGGGAATGATCCGAGACAAGGGCATGAAGTTGATCAGCACCGGCCCGGCCACCAATGCGGTGCCGAAGCCCGCGATGCCGAAGACGATATAAGCCACGCCAATGCCGAGCAGGATCGGCAACCAGTCGAGGGTGCTAAAGGGTAATTCGGCAAACAAGGTTGAGAGCATGGCGAATGATGGCCGTCAGAGAGGAATATGGAAACCTTAGCCAGTCACCAGCCATGCCGACTAATATGCAATTTCGCTAACAGTCATCTCAAAACGGCATAGCACCAATGATCTCTCTCCGACAGTTGCGCTACTTCGTTGAAATCGCCGAAAGCGGCAGCTTCAGCGCTGCCGCCGAACAGTTGCATATCGCTCAGTCCGCCTTGAGTCGACAGATCAAGGAGCTGGAACAACACCTCGATACCCTGTTGTTCGAACGTACTGCTCGCCAGCCGCGCCTGAGTGCTGCCGGCCAGGCCTTTCTGCCACGGGCGCGAACCTTGCTGGTCGACCTGGAAAAAGCCCAATGCCTGGCCCGGGAAGTCGGCCAGGGTGTGCGCGGCAACCTGCGCCTCAATCATTCCAGTACGGTGCCGTTGACTGGCCAACTGCTGAAGCGCCTCAGTGGATACCTGCACGATCATCCCGGCATTTCCATGGAGATCGCTCAGCAGTCGTCTGAGGCGCAGCTTGAAGCGCTGGCACATGGACGCCTGGAAGTCGGCCTGTTGCGCCTGCCGGTGCTGCGTCAACATGAAGGGCTTTGGGTGCAACCGCTGTTCGAAGAGCCTTTATTACTGGCGGTCGCCGAGGATCATCCATTGGCCGGGGAAACCAGCGTCTGTTTGGCCCAGTTGCGTGACGAGCCTTTTATCTCCATTCCCCATCGCCAGCGCGGTGGCTTGAGTTACCTGTCCGCCGAGCTGTGTATGAGGGCCGGGTTCTTTCCCAGAGCGGCGCGGGTGATGTCGCGCAAAACCACGCAGATGCAGCTGATTCAAGCCGGATTTGGGCTGGCCTTGTTGCCGCAGTGCATGCAGGACATCGCACCTGCGTCGCTGAAGTTCATCGCGTTGGCCGATGAGGGCTGTAGTAGCACGGTAGCATTGGCCTTTCGCCGCGATGCAGGGCCTTTGGTGGAGACCTTCATCACGCATATGCGGGCTGCAGTGCAGCCCATCGCCGGTAAGGCCGGCGCCTACAGGTAGTGCATGCGCCGGAGCCAGTGGCTGGTCTTGCCACCCCGGCACCACAATCCTTTATGATGCAGCCCATGATCAAAGACCCCTTCGAAAGACTCGGTCTGGACCGCGAAGTCCTCACCGTCAGCCAGCTCAACGGCCGCGCCCGGGTGCTGCTCGAAGACGTGTTCCGCAATGTCTGGGTTGAAGGCGAGATTTCCAACCTCGCCCGCCCAGCCTCCGGGCATGTCTATTTCACCCTCAAAGACAGCGGTGCTCAGGTGCGTTGCGCATTGTTCCGGCAGAACGCCGTGCGCGTGCGCCAGGCCTTGCGCGATGGCCTGGCGGTCAAAGTGCGCGGCAAGGTCTCGCTGTTCGAGGGGCGTGGTGACTATCAACTGATCCTCGACACCGTCGAGCCGGCCGGCGACGGTGCCCTGCGCCTGGCGTTCGAAGCGCTCAAGGAAAAGCTCGGCGCCGAAGGCCTGTTCAGCGCCGAACACAAGATTGCCTTGCCCGCCCACCCGCAGCGTATCGGTATCATCAGTTCGCCCACCGGCGCGGTGATCCGCGACATCATCAGCGTGTTCCGCCGCCGTGCGCCACAGGTCGAGCTGACGCTGATCCCAACTGCTGTACAGGGTCGCGAAGCGATCAATCAGATCGTCCGCGCCCTGCAACTGGCCGACAGCCGTGGTTTTGATGCATTGATCCTGGCCCGTGGCGGTGGTTCGCTGGAAGACCTCTGGTGCTTCAACGAAGAAGCGGTGGCCCGCGCCATCGCCGCCTGCGTCACGCCAATCGTCAGTGCTGTCGGCCATGAGACCGATGTTTCGATCAGTGACTTTGTCGCTGACGTGCGCGCGCCAACGCCGTCTGCCGCCGCCGAACTGCTGGCTCCGGACAGCAGCGACTTGCAGCGGCGTATCGACAGCCTCAAGCGCCGCCTGCTGCTGCGCATCCAGAGCCGCCTCAGCCACGATCGCCTGCGCCTGGATAGTTTGACCCGACGCTTACGTCACCCTGGCGAGCGTCTACGCCAACAGGCCCAGCGCCTCGACGACCTCGACATGCGCCTGCGCCGCGCCTTCGAACAACGCCTGAACCAGCGCCGTGAGCGCCTCGCACGCCTCGACACGCGCCTGGCCGCGCAACATCCGGGACGCACCCTGATGCTGCTCAAGCAGCGCCTCGACAGCCTGGCCGAGCGCTTGCCGCGGGCCATGCGTGAAACCCTCAAAGACCGCCGCCAACGCCTGCTGACCCAAGTGCAGACCCTGCATGTGGTCAGCCCGCTAGCGACCCTGGGGCGAGGCTACAGCATCCTCCTCGACGAACGCGGCCAGGCCATCCGTAGCGCCACCCAGACACAAAATGGCCAGCGCCTGACTGCCCGCCTGGGCGAAGGCGAGCTGCAAGTACGCGTTGAAGACAACCACCTGACCCCGGTCACGCTTTCATTACTGGATTGAACCATGCCCCGTCTGTTTGCCCCGCTGTTGCTGCTGTGCCTGATGTTCGCCAGCAGCGCCCAGGCCAGCTACATCACCCGCCAACTGAACAAGCCCGTCCCTGGCGGCGTTGCCGTCATCAATCTCGGCCCTGCTACCCAGGCACCAAGCGCCCGCTTTGACGGCAAGCCGGTGCTGGTGGTCAAGGAGCAAGACAACTGGCTGGCCATTGTCGGCCTGCCGCTGACCCAGAAGCCTGGCCAGGCGCAGCTCACCCAGGGCACGCGCACGCTGACCTTCAATGTCGGCAGCAAGAAATACCCGGAGCAGCGCATCACCCTGAAGAACAAGCGCCAGGTCAACCCCAACCCGGCGGATCTCAAGCGTATCGATGCCGAGCTTGCCGAGCAGATCAGCGCTTACCGCAGCTTCAGCCCCAACCTGCCGAGCAACCTGATCCTCGACAAACCGGTCAGCGGCCCGCTGTCGAGCAAGTTCGGCGTACGCCGCTTCTTCAATGGCGAAGAACGTAACCCGCATGCCGGCCTGGATTTCGCTGTGCCTGCCGGCACGCCGATCAAGACCCCGGCCAACGGCAAAGTGATTCTGGTGGGCAACTACTTCTTCAACGGCAACACCGTGTTCGTCGACCATGGCCAGGGCTTTATCAGCATGTTCTGCCACATGTCGAAAATCGACGTCAAACCGGGCCAGCAACTCAGCCGTGGCGCGGTGGTTGGCCGGGTCGGTGCCACCGGCCGCGCAACCGGGCCACACATGCACTGGAACGTCAGCCTTAACGATGCACGGGTCGATCCGGCGATTTTCATTGGTGCGTTCCAACCCTGAAAGACCTCAGTGGACGCGGGCTTGCTCCGCGATGCGACTCAAGCATTGAGCAGCAGTTATAGCGTGGGGCACGTGCAGCCCAAGGGGCCAGTCGAAACGTGTAACCACGGCGATCCGATCGCTGCCACACGCCAGCCGGGTATTTAGCCTCCAATTCAAGAATCGGGCTGGCCGCGGGGCTATCTATCCAAATTTGCCAAAGGCGGTGATGCTGTTTTGAGGGGTAAGTAAAATCCGCTGGACGGAGGTTATTTTCTGGTCCTTCCGACAACTCTCCAAGCAGCGTTGGATCCACCAAGCTCCCACCGAGAAACAGGATCAGTTGCCACCAACGCTCAACCATTAATCTGTACTGAGCGGCACGTTAACTTTCGCCTTAATAAAAGGCACCCCTGGGGACAAAAAAGGCCTGATAAGTTCCGCCACTTTTTCTTTTTGCTTTCGCTTGCAAAAAATATTTAGACTCCAATTAGTTACAAAGTCATCCCCCTCTAGGATGACGCTGTACTTCAAATCAACGACTTCTCGATTGG